>NZ_JAMYLH010000007.1:0-297847 GCF_040317925.1 Mesorhizobium sp. M1348
GAAACCTGAAGACGGCCGCCGAGATCTCCGACGAGATGCTGGACAATATCCTCGACGAGATGGCGCCGGCGCGAGGCGACAAGGTCGCTGTGCTCGTCAATTCGCTCGGCTCGACGCCGCTGATGGAACTTTACGTCATGAACCGACGGGTCAAGCACAGGCTCGATGACATCGGTGTCGCTGTCCATGCGACCTGGGTCGGCAATTATTGCACCTCGCTCGAAATGGCCGGCGCCTCGGTGACGCTGATGCATCTCGACGGCGAGTTGCAGGAGATGCTCGACCATCCCTGCGACTGCGCCATGTTCCGTGCCGGCTGAGAGGGCATCATGACCTCGATCGACACAGCCGGCTTGAAAAGAATGTTCAATGCGATCGCCGCGGCGATCGATGCCGACAAGGACCGGCTCTGCCGGCTCGACGGCGTCATCGGCGATGCCGACCACGGCATTGCGATGGCGCTCGGCTTTGGCGCTGTGCGCGACGCGCTGGACCAGATCGATGCGTCGACCGAGCCGACGGCATTGCTCAACACCGCGGCAAAGTCGTTCCTCAACGCCGTCGGCGCCTCGTCAGGCCCGCTCTATGCGACGGCCTTCATGCGCGGTGCCGTCGCCGTCAAAGGCAAGGCAATTCTGGAGGACGCTGACGTCATCGCCATGCTCCGGGCGATGGCGCAAGGCATCCAGGATCGCGGCAAGGCCGAGCTCGGCGAAAAGACCATGGTCGACGCCTGGCTGCCGGCGGCGCAAGCGGCCGCCGCAGCCCAAGGCGCCGGCAAGACGCTGGCCGAAAGTCTTGACGCTGCGTTCGCCGCGGCTGAGCGCGGCGCCGAGGCGACCAAGGACATGATCGCCGCGAAGGGCCGCTCGTCGCGGCTCGGCGAGCGGTCGCTCGGGCACATGGATCCCGGCGCCGCGTCGGCCGTGACGATCATCAATGCGATGCGGAACAGTCTGGTCTAACCCCGCTTCGCCGCGTCGAGCCTGTCGATGGCCTGGACATTGCCTGCCGATGGTCCCTTCTCATCGAATTCCGATGCGAGCCATGCGTCGACGATCGACTTGGCCAGTTCCGGGCCAATGACGCGGGCGCCCATGGTAATGATCTGGGCGTTGTTGGATTTTGCGGCGCGCTCTGCCGAATAGGTGTCGTGGGTGAGTGCGGCGCGAATGCCGGGCACCTTGTTGGCGGAAATGGATACGCCGATCCCGGTGCCGCAAAACAGGATGCCGCGATCGTTCTCGCCGTCCAGGATGGTCTGGGCGAGCTTCTGCGACAGGTCGGCATAGTAGCCCGCCTGGCTGAGGTCATTGACCGTGAGGCCGGGCTTGGTGGCGAGGTGAGAGGCAATGACGTCGAGCAGCGGCTTGCCGGCGCTGTCGGCTCCAATGGCTATTTTCATGTTCGGTTTCCTTCCTGTTCGATGCTTAGATCGCCGCCGAGGCGCGTTTGAGGATGTCTATATAGCCTTCCGCCTGCCAGGCGGAACGGCCGATGAACAAGCCGTCGATATGAGACTGTCCGATCAGTTCGGCGGCATTTTGCGGATTGACGCTGCCGCCATAAAGCACCGGCGGTATGGCCGGCAGGAGGTCGCCGGCGATTTTCTTGATCAGCGCCTGCTGTCGGCCGGCATAGTCCGAGCTTGCCGGCACACCCTTGTCACCGATCGCCCAGACCGGCTCATAGGCGAACAGGATAGTCGCCGCCTTGGCCGCGCCTTCGAGAAACTGCAGCGCGCCGTGCACCTGCAAGGCCAGCACCGCATCGGCCTGGCCGCTGTCGCGTTGAGCCAAGGTCTCGCCGACGCAGATCAGTGGCACGAGACCGTGCTTCACCGCCGCCGCAGTCTTCAGCCCGACAGCCTTGTCGGTCTCGCCGAAATGCTCGCGCCGTTCGCTGTGGCCCAACTCTACCATATCAAGTTCGCAGTCTTTCAGCATTATCGGCGAGATCTCGCCGGTCCAGGCGCCAGCGTCAGCCCAATGCATGTTCTGCGCGCCGACCTTGATGCGCGCCGGCGACAGCGCTTTCTTGACCTCGCGTATCGCCGTGAAGGGCGGGATGACGAAGGGCTGAATGCGCTCGTCGAAACCGGGGACGAACTCGGCCAATGCATCGGCGAAAGCCATCGCCTCGGCGAGCGTCTTGTTCATTTTCCAGCTGGTGCCGACCCAGTAAACCATGCGTGCTCTCCTACTCTGCGATCACTGTCAGCGAAACGCCAGCACCATCCAGCGCCGCGCGCATCTGCGGCTGCGGCTCGCGGCCGGTGAAGACGGTATCGAAAGCCTTGAGATCGGTCAGGAAATGCAAGGCGGTGCGGCCGAATTTCCCATGATCGACCAGCAGATATTTGCGCGCGGCTGCGGCCATCATCAGCCGTTTGGTCTGGACCACTTCCTGATCTTGGTGAAAGGCAGAGGCACCATGTATGGCCGATGACGACAGGAAAGCGACATCGGCGCGCAATGATTTCAGCGTGTCCTCGGCGAGCAGGCCGAAGAAGCCGTGGAACTTCTTGCTGTACTGGCCGCCGAGCGCAATCAGGTTAATCCCGGCAACGCCCGCCAAATCCTGGATGACAGCCAGGTTGTTCGAGATCACCGTCAGCGGACGCAGATCGGCAAGGTGCCGAGCAACGCCGCCCGCGGTTGAGCCATCGTCGATAATCACCGTCTGGCCCGGTTCGATCATCGTCACGGCGGCGGCGGCGATGCGCTGCTTTTCATCGCCGGCCAGCCGCTGGCGGTAACGGAAATCGCTCTCGAAAAGGCTGCTCGGCTGGATCGAGGCGCCGCCGCGCACCTTGCGCAGAAAACCGCTTTCCTCGAGCTCGTCGAGATCACGGTGGACGGTCATCTTGGAGACGCCGAAGCGCGAGGCAAGATCGTCGACACTGGCGGTGCCGGTGTCCATCAGAAAATCCATGATGCCTTGCCGGCGGCCGTCGCTCTTCATTTCCGCGGATTCCTCGTGCAACCCGAACGCACGTTCCGAGATATAACAGGAAACGTCGCACAGCCACCAAATTTTTTGTGATAATGTTATGTCTCTATGAGATATCATGACGCTTCTGGTCGCGTGCTGTAACAAGAATTGCTGCCGGCCGAGCGCCCAGCGGTTGCGGTGCCGCGGAAATGCGGCCAGAAGCATCAGGGGCTCGACGACAACCGAACAGCCCGCAAACACTGGCTCGAAACCGGATACGGGAGACTACTGAGTGGCTCGCATCACACTGAGACAATTGCTCGATCATGCCGCCGAATACGGCTATGGCGTGCCTGCCTTCAACATGAACAATATGGAACAGGGCCTCGCTATCATGGAGGCCGCCGAGGAGACCAAATCGCCGGTCATCCTGCAGGCGAGCCGCGGCGCGCGGGCCTACGCCAACGACGTCGTGCTTGCCAAACTGATCGATGCGCTGGTCGAAATCCATCCCGATATCCCGGTCTGCATGCATCTCGACCATGGCAACAACGAAGCCACTTGCGTCACCGCGATCCAGCACGGCTTCACTTCGGTGATGATGGACGGATCGCTAAAGGAGGACGGCAAGACACCCGCCGACTACGCCTATAATTCCGGCATCACCCGCCGCGTCGTCGACATGGCGCATTGGGGCGGCGTGTCGGTGGAAGGCGAGATCGGCGTTCTTGGATCGCTTGAGATGGGCGGCGGCGAACAGGAAGACGGCCATGGCGTCGAGGGCGTCATCAGCCACGACCAGTTGCTGACCGATCCGGTACAGGCCGAACAGTTCGTGCGCGACACCCATGTCGATGCGCTGGCAGTCGCCATGGGCACCAGCCACGGCGCCTACAAGTTCAGCCGCAAGCCGGACGGCGCTGTACTGGCCATGAACGTCATCGAGGAAATCCACCGCCGCTTGCCTAACATGCATCTCGTCATGCACGGCTCGTCCTCGGTGCCGGAGGAGTTGCAGGAGATCATCAACAAATATGGCGGCCAGATGAAGCCGACATGGGGCGTGCCGGTCGAGGAGATTCAGCGCGGCATCAAGCATGGCGTGCGCAAGATCAATATCGATACCGACAACCGCATGGCGCTGACCGGCGCGATCCGCAAGGTGCTGACCGAGAATCCGAGCGAATTCGATCCGCGCAAATATCTGACGCCGGCAATGGCAGCCATGCGGAAGCTGTGCAAGGAGCGCTTCGAGCAATTCGGCACCGCCGGCAACGCTTCCAAGATCAAGCCGCTGCCGCTGCCGGAAATGGCCAAACGCTACAAGTCCGGAAGCCTCGATCCGAAATTTGGCTGACATATTCCGGTTCTGAGCAGGAGCCGCCTCGGCTCCTGCTCATCCCATCATGCTCGCGGCAACAGATCGGCCCTGCCGGTCTCGATGAAGGGCGCCCAGTAGTCGACCGACTCGCGGATCATGGCGACGACCTGATGGTCGACCGGCTCGCGTTCGCGGAACGACAATTCGAGGCAGATCTCGTTGCCGATGCCGCCGCCCCGGCGAATCGTCTCCAGCAGCTTTTCCGGCGTGATGCGGCCGTCCTTGTTGTGGGCGGCAATGAACGGCCAATGGCCACCCTTGTTCATCGACGATTGCTTGATGTGGATGATCGGCGATTCCTTTGGAAAAGCTTCGGCCCAGGCATAAGGGTCGATGTCGTCCGGATTGCTCGACGTCACGTCGCCATGGTCGA
This sequence comes from Mesorhizobium sp. M1348, assembly GCF_040317925.1. NCBI lineage: Bacteria > Pseudomonadati > Pseudomonadota > Alphaproteobacteria > Hyphomicrobiales > Phyllobacteriaceae > Mesorhizobium > Mesorhizobium sp. M1348. The sequence continues at coordinate 4,689 of NZ_JAMYLH010000007.1, forward strand.
TGTCGACCATCATCTTGAGCGGGATCGCCGTGCCGGTCGCATTGATTTCGCGCTGCAGCGCGCGGCAGCTCTCGATCGTGTGGCCGAATTCGCGGCCGACCGACATCGGCTCCCAGAACAGGTAGGTCAAGCCGGCGGCCCGGGCATGCTCGGCAACCTCACGCCAGCATTCCAGCGCGATGTCGAAAAGCCGCGCGCGACGCTCAGGATCGTCGTAGTCACGATGGGTGAAGATCGCGAATTGCGTGCCCATGCCGGCAGCGCCGAGTTCGGCCGAAATTTCGGCAAAAGTCTTGAACCAGTCGACATAATAGCGCCGCACGTCGGCGTCGGGATGGCCGAAATGATTGAGCCTGCCGTAGGGGCCGGTCATCGCCGATGTTACGCGCACACCGGTGCGGGTGAGAGCGGAGCGGAACAGGCGGATGAATTTGGCGATCGTCGCCGCCGGCCAGCCGGGATTGACGAACTCATGCGTGAGCTGAACGTCTCGGATGCCGATCGCGTAGGCGATCGTATCGATCAGGTCGTCCGGCTCGGCAAAACGGTTGACCAGCGGATTGGTGTTGAGGGATAGCGCAAAAGCCATCAGCCGGCCTTCGCCAGCCGACTCGAACACCAGTCTTCGAACGCTTCTCTTTCCGCGCCGGACAGATGCAGGCCATGCTTGGTGCGTCGTTCGAGAATATCGGCCGCGGTCTCGGCCCATTCGTGCTCGAACAGGTAGTTGGCTTCGCGCTCGAAAAAATCCTTGCCGAAGCGCCGGCCCAGTTCGGCGAGCGAACCAGCCGTGCCGACCAGATCACGCGTCCTTGTGCCGTAGAGTCGGCCATAATGCTTGACCAGCGATGCCGGCATCCAGGGATATTCGTGGCCGAGGTCACCGAGGAACTGCTCGAAATCGGCATTGGCGATATCGCCGCCCGGCAGATGCCCTTTCGAGGTCCACGGCTTGCCCATCTTCGGAAAGAACGGGGCGATGCGGTCCAGCGCGTGCTCGGCCAATTTACGGAAGGTGGTGATCTTGCCGCCGAAGACGGAAAGCAGCGGCGCCTGCCCTGCCGAAGCGTCGAGTTCGAAAATATAATCGCGGGTCACCGCGCTCGGATTGTCGGCATTGTCGTCATAGAGCGGCCTGACGCCGGAAAACGAACGAACGACGTCGCTGCGCGCAAGCTGGCGCTTGAAGTAGCGGTTGACCACCTTGATCAGATAATCGATCTCGCCGGCATCCGCGGTCACGTCCTCCGGCCGCCCGTCATAGGGAATATCGGTGGTACCGATCAGCGCGAGATCGTTTTGATAGGGATTGATGAAGATCACGCGCTTGTCGCTGTTTTGGACGAGATAGGCCTGTCGCCCTTCCCAGAATTTTGGCACGACGATGTGGCTGCCCTTGACCAGGCGCACGTTCCGCTTGGAGTTCTGGCCAGCCACGCGGTTGATGACGTCATTGACCCAGGGACCGGCGGCATTGATCAGCGCCCGTGCCCGGACTGTGGTCCTGACGCCGGTTCGACCGTCGCGCATCTCCACCGACCACAGGCCGTTTTCGCGACGGGCGGCAATGCAGGCGGTGCGGGTGAATATCCTGGCTCCGCGCTCGGCGGCGTCGAGCGCGTTGATGACGACCAGGCGGGCGTCGTCGACCCAGCAGTCGGAATATTCGAAGCCGCGCTTGAAGGCGTCCTTGATCGGCGCGCCTTCTGGCGCGGTGCGCAGGTCGAGCGTGCGCGTGGCCGGCAGCCGCTTGCGGCCGCCAAGATGGTCGTAGAGGAACAGGCCGAGCCGGACCAGCCAGGCCGGCCGGTCATCGGGGCTGTGTGGCAGCACGAAGCGCATCGGCCAGATGATGTGCGGCGCGGATTCGAGCAGCACCTCGCGCTCGATCAGCGCCTCGCGCACCAGGCGGAACTCGTAATATTCGAGATAACGCAAACCGCCATGAACGAGCTTTCCCGATCGCGAACTGGTGCCCTCGGCGAGATCGTCTTTTTCGCAAAGAATGACCGACAGGCCCCGGCCTGCCGCATCGCGCGCGATCCCGGCGCCATTGACGCCGCCGCCGATGACGAAGAGGTCGACGATTTCGGTTTCACCGCTCATCTCGCTCTATGCCCTGTCGTCAGCATGGATTGACCGGAGGCAGACCGGCGATGAAGCGGCGCACTTCCTCGGCCGCCTGCTCGGCCGCATAAGTCACCGTGCGCACCGACGCGCCGGCGATATGCGGCGTCAGTGTCACGTTCGGCAGCTGCAGCAAGGGCCAGTCGGCAGGCACCGGCTCGACGGCGAACGTTTCCAGCATGGCGCTGCCGATGTGCCCCGAGACGAGCGCCTCATAAAGCGCATCGTAGTCGACCAGCGGTCCGCGCGCGGTGTTGACGAAGATCACGCCCGGCTTCATCCGGGCAATGGCGTCCTTGCCGATCAGACCGCGCGTCTCTTCGGTGACCCGGGAGTGCAGCGTGACCACATCGGAGCGCGACAGCAGATCGTCCAGCGCAACCAGCTCGACGCCGGTATTGCGGTCCTCGGCGCTCAATTGCACATAGGGATCGCAAACCAGGATGCGGCAGCCGAACGCGCGCAGCAGCCGAACCAGCCTGGTGCCGATATTGCCGTAGCCGATGACGCCGACGGTCATTTCGTTGAGCTCGCGGCCGGTGCGGTCGGCGCGGTAGAGATCGCCGCGCCACTCGCCCTTGCGCAAGGCTTCGTGGCCGACGCGGATCAGCCGCGTCTCGGCGAGAATGGCGCCGATGGTGAACTCGGCCACGGCGCTGGCATTGCGACCGGGCACATTGACCACCGTGATGCCATGGGCCTTGGCGGCCGCCATGTCGATGTTGATCGGCCCGCCGCGCGATACCGCAACCAGCTTCAGCGTCGGCAGGCGCTGCATCATGGCTTCGGAGAGCGGCGCAAGCTGGGTAACAAAAATTTCGGCATCGCCGATAAAATCGACCACCTCGTCAGGATCACCGAAATACTCCTTGACCTTGTCGAGGCCGAGCGCAGCATTGCCGAATTCCATCGGCTCGTCGGGCCATGCAGTCTCAATGGTGCGGATGTCGAGATTATCGCCGCAGGCCGCCTCGATTTTCTCGCGAAACACGTCCGGAAGCATGAAGCGGTCACCGATGATCGCAATTTTTTTGCGCATGCTCTTCTCAATTCACGTCAGTTTGTCTGGATGCGGCCATCGAACGCCAGACCGGCCGCAGCGCCTCATGCGCCAATGCGTAGGACGGAGCAATCGCCTCATAGGCGGCGGCAAGTTTCCGGTCGCTGGGCTCGGCCGCACAGAGCAAAGGCGTGACCCATTCACTGACGCAATCGTCCATCGATACGTACTGGCCGACGCAGACCGCAGCAATCATTGCAGCGCCCGCAGCGCCGGCCTCCTCGCGCTCGCTGGTGCGAATGTCCGCGCCGACCGCAGCACCCAGGATCTTGCGCAGAGCCGGGCTCCTGGCCGCTCCGCCGGTCAGGCGGATTTCCTTGGGCAGCGGCCCCATCGCGGCGTAGCAATCGCGTGCCGCGAAAGCCAGCCCCTCGAACACCGCGCGGACCATGTCGGCATAGCCGTGCCTGGACGAAATGCCAACGAAGCCGGCCCTGGCATTGGCATCGACGAACGGCCCGCGCTCGCCGGCCTCCGAGACATAGGGCTGGTAGAGCAGCGAGCCTGGCTCGGACGACGATATCCACTGGTCGACCAGCGCGATCATCTCGCCATTGGTCCGCGTGATACCTTGCGAGGCGAGAATGCCGGAGGCGAGGCCAAGGACCCAGTCGATATTGAGCGTTGCCGCCATGTTCGACTGCATCTGCGCAAAGACGCCCGGTGCCGGCATCGTCATCGTGTAGCCGGTTGCAGCCTCGTTGAGCAGAACCTCGTCCGGCGTTTCGGCAAGCCGCATATGCATTCCGGTAGAGCCGATGATCGAGCATCCCGGCTTGCGCTCGCGATCGAACAGGCCGGCGCCGAGCGCCGTGCAGGCGACATCGACATAGGCCAGAACGACCGGTGTGCCGGCGAGCAGGCCGGTCGCATCGGCTGCTGCTACCGACAGCGAGGTGCTTTGCCTGGTGCCATCGACGATGGGCGGCAGTAGATGCCTGAGATCGGTGACGCCGAGTACCTCGAGCACATCATCTGAATAGCCGCGCGTGCGGAAGTCGCCGAAGGTAAAGGTGCCCTCGGACGGGTCGGTGGCACGGTGACCGGTCAACTTGAAATAGAGCCAGTCCTTGCAGTGGAAGGCCGTCGCTGCATTGGCAAGCATCGCGGGCATGTGGCGCTTCATGAAGACGAACTGCGATCCCTGCTGGCAGGCAGCGAGCCCGCTGCCGGTCTTTTCGAAGCGCAGCCGGTCCTCTGGCCGCGCGCGGATCTCCTCGACGACCGCAGCAGCGCGCGCGTCGAGCCACAGCCAGCCCTTGGCTACCGGCTCACCATCCTTGTCGATCAGCCAGGTGCCGTCGCCTTGGCCGGTCACGGCAACGGCAATGGTCCGGCTGGCTAGGTTCGGCACCTTGTCGGCGAGCTGGCGCAAGGTCGTCGCGGTATCGGCCCAGGTGCGCGTCAGGTCCTGCTCGGCGCCGCCGCCCGGCAGTGTCTCGTATTTATTGGGCAGCGCGGCGGACGCGATCTGCCTGCCCGCCGTGTCGAAGGCGACGGATTTTATGACAGACGTGCCGGCGTCGATGCCGATCAGCACATCCTGCATCAAGCAAGCTCCGTGCCGTGCGAAATGGCATTGCCGCTCGCCTGATCGAAGACGTGAAGGTTTTTCGGATCGATGCTGATCTTGATCGGCGCGCCAAGCTCCAAGCGGGTTCGGTCATGTTCGACCAGGACCAGCGAACCGCCGGCGAAATCGGCGGCGATATGGGTCTGGTCGCCGAGCCATTGATTGGCCGAAACCGTCGCCGGCACACCATCCTTCGAGCGGCGGACCGCATAGGGCCTGACGCCGATGACGACGCGCTGCCGGTTGAGCAATTCGTCGCGAACCGGGCCGCTGAACGCATCCTTGTCGTAGTCGAGCGAAAGCCCGTCGGGCAGCTTGAGATTGATCTTGCCGTCAGCTGTGCCGACATAGGCCTCGAAGACATTCATCGGCGGCTCGCCGACGAATGTGCCGGTAAACAGGTTTGCCGGCCGCTCCTTGAGCCTGTCAGGCGTGTCGAACTGCTGCAGCACGCCGCCCTCCATGACGGCGATGCGGTCGGCAAGCGCGTTGGCCTCAGTCTGGTCGTGCGTGACCAGGATCGCGGTCAGGCCGCGCTCCTTGATGAAATGCTTGATGCGGCCGCGCAGCACGGCGCGAAGCTGCGGCTCGAGCTGGCCCATCGGCTCGTCCAGCAGATGCAGGTCGGCCTCGCGGATCAGCGCCCGGCCGAGGCTGGCGCGCTGCTGCTGGCCGCCGGAGATCGAGCTCGGATAGCGCTCGAGAATGTCCTCGATCTCGAGAAGCTTGGCGATGTTGGCAACCTTTGCATCGACCGCACTCTTCGCCAGCCTGGCGGCCTTGAGGGCGAAGGCGATGTTCTCACGCACGGTCAGCGGCGGGTAGAGCGAATAGCCCTCGAAGGCCATTGCGACGTTGCGCCTGACCGGCGGCAACGTGTGCACTTTGCGGCCGGCAACCGCGATGGTGCCGCGCGAGACCTCTTCGAAGCCTGCGATCATGCGCAATGTCGAGGTCTTGCCGCAGCCGGACGAGCCGAGCAGCGCCACGATCTCGCCCTTGGCGATTTCCATCGTCAGGTTCTTGACGGCGTGTACGCCGCGGTCGATCGGACCGTAGAACTTGTCGACGCCCGAAATGGTGATTGCGGTCGGGCTCATGCCGCTTCTCCACTGCGCAAATTGACGACATTCTTCGAGCCGATACGCTCGCCGCTTGCCCGATCGAACAGCACGGCGCTTTTGCTATCGACGGCGATATGCGCCCGGCCTTCGGATTGGCCCGGCGTCCCGGACGGACGCGAGACCAGGATTTCACGGCCGCGCACGGTTCGCACCAGCGTGACGATCTTCTCGTTGAGCGGCGTCTCAGCCTCGACCGTCACCGGGATGGCGCCGGGCGTGCCTTCATCGACAAAGGCCAGTGCCTCCGGCCGCAAACCGATCACGCAGTCGCGGCCGACCACCGCCTCATGAGCGCCGGCAAGATGGACCTGGACGTTGGACAGGCCGACATAGATGCCCTTGGCGTCCCGCGACGGCTTGACGTCCAGAAGGTTGATCGTCGGGTCGCCGAACAGCCGGGCAATCTCGACATTGGCCGGCTCGCGATAGATCTGCTCGGGCGTGCCGAGCTGTTTGACGACGCCCTGCGACATCACCGCGATGCGGTCGCCGAGCGCCATCGCTTCCTTGTAGTCCTGGGTGACGTAGATGACGGTCGCGCCGCGATCGGCGAGCAGCCTTGGCAGTTCGAGGCGCATTTCGAAGCGCAATTTGGCATCGACGTTGCGCAAGGGATCGTCGAGCAGGAGAAGCGGCGGCGAGCCGACCAGCGCGCGGGCAAGCGCGGTGCGTTGCTTCTGGCCGTTGGACAGCGCCCGCGGCTTGTGGCTGAGCACATGGCCGATTTTCAACAACTTGGCGACGCTCTCGACGCCGGCCTTGATCGTGCCCTGCGATGAGTGCTTCGCCTGCAGCGGCGTCGCGATGTTATCGAACGCCGTCATATGCGGGAACAGCGCGAAGTTCTGGAATGCCATGCCGACGCCACGGAACTCGGCGTCGAGATCGGTCATGTCCTCGCCGCCGATGAGGATCTTTCCCTCGTCGGGGTCGATGACGCCGGCGACCAGCCGCAGCAGCACGGTCTTGCCGGCGCCGGACGGTCCGAACAGGACCAGCGTTTCGCCGTCGGCGACGGTCAACGACAGATTGTCGAGAACGGTCTGGCTTTTATAGCGCTTGACGATGTTTCGCAGTTCGAGGCTTGCCATCGGACTATCCTTTCACCGCGCCAAGCGACAAGCCTTCGACGAGATAGCGTTGCGCATAGAGCGCGAGCGCCAGCGTCGGCGTGATCGACAGCACGATCGCCGCCGAGATCTGGCCGTACTGGATGCCCGAGGACGTGATGAAGGCGAGCGCGCCGACCGTCACCGGCTGCTTGTCGGCCGAGGCGAGCACCAATGCAAAAACGAAATTGTTCCAGGCAAAGATGAAGGCGAGCAGACCGGCAGCGGCGATTCCCGGACCGGCGAGCGGCAGCGCGATCTTGCGAAAGGTGGCAAACCAGGAATGTCCGGCAATGCGGTAGGCGTATTCGATATCGGCGGGGATATCCTCGAAATAACCGCGCACGATCCACAGGATCAACGGCAGGCAGATCAGCTGGTAGACCCAGATCAGCCCGATATAGGTGTTGGCCAGCCCGAGCTTCTGGAAATAGAGGGTGAGCGGCAGGAGCACCAGCAGCGCCGGCGCGAACCGGAACGACAGGAGCGTGAAGGCAATGTCCTCCGAGCCGCGGAATTTGTGCCGCGCAAAGGCGTAGGCCGCGGGAACGCCGAGCAGCAACGCGACGGCAACCGAGGTGACCGACAGAAAGACGGAATTCCACAGATTGCGCATGAAGGCGATATCGAGCGTGCCGGCTGCCGTCATCAGCTTGCCGGTGATCAAGGCAGTGTAGTTGGCGAGCGTCGGCTCGAAGACAAGCTGCGGCGGAATCCGCAGGATTGTCTCGTTGGTCTGGAACGACATCATCAGGATCCAGACGATCGGGAACATGAAGAAGATCACGACCAGCGCCAAGGCAATGCCGCGCAGGATGCGTTCGAGAAGGGAGGTGTGTTCCATGCCAGCCTCCTATGCCTGTCCGCGGGCGCGTTCGCGCAGCCGCAGCCAGTTCTTGATGAAAATATTCGAGAGGAAATAGGTGATCGCCCACAGAATGATCATCAGCGCCGCCGAGCGGCCGACATTGGTCGACTGGAAGAAGTTGAGATAAGCCTCAACCTGGAACACGGTCAGCGTATCGCCCGGACCGCCCTGCGTCATGGCATAGATGATGTCAAACTGCTGGATGGAATCGAGCAGGCGGAACAATGTCGCCGTCAGGATATAGGGGGTCAGCATCGGCAGGGTGATGCGGAAGAAAACGAAGCTCCTCGGCACGCCGTCGAGTGCTGCCGCCTCGAATGGCTGCGTGGGCAGGCTGCGCAGGCCGGCAAGCAGCAGGATCATGATGAACGGCGTGTAGACCCAGATGTCGACAAGCACGACGGTGAGCAGTGCCGTGGACGGAGACGAGGCCCAGCGGAAATCCTGCAGCCCGATCAGGCTGGCGAGATAGCTGAGCACGCCAAAGCCGGGATTGGTCATCAGCTTCCACATCAGCGCGGCGAGCGCCGGCGCGGTCATCAGCGGCATCAACAGCATGATCGAGATAAAGTTGTTCAGCGTCGAGCGCTTTTGTAGCAGCATGGCGATGCCGAGACCGAGAAGCAGCTCGAGCACGACGGTGATGCCGGCGTAGAGCAGCGACACCTGCAGCGTGTTCCAGAACTTCGGGTCAGTGAAGAACGAGATGTAGTTGTCGCCCCAGTTGAACTGCCGCGCCCAAGGCTGGCTCAATCGGTAGCGCTGGAAAGAATAGACCACCGATGTGAAGAACGGGATCAGGATGCCGATGCAGACCAGCAGGGCCGGCAAGCTGAGGAGATAGGGCAGCACCCGCTTGCTGATCCTGAAGCCCGACGGCCTGTTTCTTTGTGTTGTCGCCGCAGTCATCTGCTGCTCCGTCATCCTGTTGCTTCGCCGTCCCGGCCGCCCAAGGGAGCAAGGCGGCCGGTCGGGCGAGCAGGCGGTACCGCTCGGCACCGCTTCGCAAACGTGTCACATCCTAAAGGCTGGCCCGCGGGACGGGCCAGCCCTGGCCGCGGCTTAGCCGAGCCCGGCTTCCTTGAGCTGGCCGTTGATGCTCTCGGCCAACTTGTCGAGGCCCTCGTCGACTGGCACTTCCTTGGCCACCATCTTCTGCAGCGTCGCCGCCCATTCGGTGGTGAGATCGAAGAACAGCGGCTGCGGAGTGAACTTGATGCTGGCGCCCGGTGCCGAGACGTCGAACATCTCGACATAGCCCGGATAGCTCTTGTTCAGTTTGTCGCGGAACATCTCGTCCTTCCAGACCGACTGACGGACCGGATTGACGAAGTCCATCTTGGTCGCACCGAACAGACCGTGCTCGGGTCCGGATGCCCATTGCATGAAGTACCAGGTGGCGTCCTTGTCCTTCGAGAAATTGGACATCGACAGCGACCAGATCCAGATGTTGGGCGTCGGTGCCTTGGCGGCGGGATTGGCCTTGAAAGCGGAAAAGGCGAGCTTGCCGGCCATTTTGTTGTCGCCGCCATTCATGAAGTAGCCGAGGATATCGGCGTCGAAAATCATCGCCGAGGCGCCGGCACCGAGATCGGTACCGACTTGGTACCAGGTGTAGGTCGACCAGTCCTTGGGGCCGCTCTCCTGGATCATCTGGACCCACTGTTTGTGGAAAGCCTTGGATTCGGCGGTGCTCATCGCGGCCGACAATTTGCCGTCGGCCGAGACGTTCAGGTCCTTCTGGTCGAAATTGGCGTAAGCCGACAGGAAGCCTGGGTGGATCGTCGCCCAGGAGCGCGAGCCGCGCACGCCGATGCCGTAGACACCGCCACCGACGTCCTTGGTGAGCTTCGCTGCCGTAGCTACCATCTCATCCATATTGCCGGGAACGCTGACGCCGACTTTGTCGAACATGCCCTTGTTGTAGGTGATGTTGTTCTGCTCGAAGCCCCACGGAATGCACCATTGCTTGGCGTCTTCCGACCCGAGCACGCCGCCGGGCTGCCCGTTCCAGGCGCAAGAACTCCTGACGCCAGGCAGGAAGTCGTCCCAGGCATATTTCGGGTTGGTCTTAGCCGGATCCTTGATCCATTCGTTGAGGTCGGTGATCCAGCCGGCCGGACCGTAGGTCCAGGTCATGTAGGCGCCGGTCATGAAGGCATCGTATTCGGGTGAGCTGGCCGACAGTGCCGCGGTGACCTTGTCGAAATAGACGTCTTCCGGAAATACGTCGTAGACGACTTCCATGCCGGTCAGCTGCTTGAAGTTGTCGAGGTCGGCAATCATCGCATCGGCGTAGGGATGCTTGTTGAGCAGCAGCTTGATGGTCTTGCCCTTATGGGCCTGCCAGTCGAAATCAGCCGCCAGGGCGCGGGTCTGCCCGAGGTTGAGCAGGGTGCCGGCGGTGCTGGCGGCAAGGCCCATTGCACCGAGGCCCTTGATCAGCCCACGGCGGTCGACTTGTCCACGCAGGAACGCGTCGATGAGGTCTTTCTCTTTCTCATGCATTTCTCTTCTCCTCCACAGGGTAGTTTCAACGAAATGGTTGCCGGCTACCCGACCGGCGTCTGTTCCACGAGCGATCGCGCCGTCCGCTCGTCGGTTATCAGGCCTTTGAGATAGCGGCCCTCCAGCACTGACTTGATGGCGCGAACCTTCACCTTGCCGCCGGCAACGGCGACAATCCTGCGGTTGCTGATGTCTTCGCGCGCCAGTGCCAGCGCCCGGTCGGAAAGCGTCGTCGCAACAGCCTTTCCGGCATCGTCGAAGAAATGGCCGAGCAGTTCGCCGACGCCGCCATTGCTGCGGATTTCCTCCATTTCGCCCTTCTCGATCATGCCGGTTGCGACAAGCGAGGCCTCACGCTCGGCAGTTCCGATGCCGGCGATGAGCAAGTCGGCGGACTTGGCGAGGTCGAAGACATCGCTGACGCCTTTCTGCCCGAGCAACACGGTTCGATCCTCGACCGTGTTGGCGAACATCGGTACGGGCATCACATAGGCCTCCGCACCAGTCCGCTCGGCGACGCGGTGGATGACGTCATGCGGATTGGCCGAGAACTTGCGCGTCAGGCCGCCAAGCAGCGAGACGAAACGGATCCTGCCGGCCGATATGCGCGGCAGATATTCCACGCAGGCGGCAAGCGTGCGGCCGTGGCCGACGCCGATCAGCGCCTCTTCGCCGCGTTCGATCTCGCGCTTGAGAAACTGCGCGCCGGCGATGCCGAGCGCCTTGAGCGGCAGGTCTTCGGCATCGAAGTCCGGAACCACCTCGCAATAGTCGAGGCCGTACCGGCCGGACAATTCGTCCTCGAGCTCCACGCATTCGGAGACTTCGCCGTCGATGTAGACTTTGACCAGGCCTTCCTGATTGGCCTTGGTGATGAGGCGATGCGCCTTGAGGCTGGTCAGGCCGAGCCGCTTGGCGACCTCGGACTGGGTCAGGCCGCCAGCATAATGAAGCCAGGCGGCACGGGCTGCCATCCCGGTCTCATCATCGCGCAGCAGGCCGTTGCCAAAACCAACCATTTCCGCCCTTTGATATTTTTATCAGTTGTTGCAAAATTTTTCACAAGGCGTCGCCCGAGTCAAGCAACCGCTGCGTTTAAATCTCCATCCGGGAGCTTGCTGGCTTGGTCGAACAAGGGCCAAGCGGATCAACGGGCAAGAATCAAATACCGCTTGCGCGCATTTAAAACGTTTGCAATTTGACCTGGACTGATTACAAACGTTTCAAACTTCGTTCGGGAGGAAACGATGCCGACCCGCGTTACCACCCTCAAGGAACTTGCTGCGCAGCTCGACCTGTCGATTACCACCGTTTCGCGCGCGCTTGCCGGCCACGAGCAGATCGCCTTGAGAACGCGCCAACGTGTCGCCGAGGCCGCGCGCCAGGCCGGCTATGTGCCGAACACGGCAGCCCGCACGCTGGTCTCCGGCCGCAGCGGTTTTGTCGGCATGGTGCTGCCGATCCGCGGCCCCAATCTGGTCGATTCCTTCCTCGGCGAATTCGTCACCGGGCTCGGCGAAGGGTTGGTTTCGCACGGGTCCGACCTGATTCTGGCCGCAGCGGCGCAGGGCCAGTCGGAACTTTCCGTGCTTCGCCATGTCGTCGAATCCGGACGCGCCGATGGGGTCGTCGTCACCCGCATCGCCGAGGTCGACGAGCGGCTTGCTTATCTGCGCCGACGCAATTTCCCGTTCGTCGCGCATGGCCGGCTGCTCGACGGCGACTTTGCCTACCATTGGCTCGATACTGATGGCGCACATGCTTTCGGCGAGGCCTTCGACATGCTCTACGATCTCGGACACCGCCATTTCGGCCTGGTGACGATTTCCGAGCCGATGACGTTTCGCCATCTCAGACAGGACGGGCTCGCTGCCGCGATTGCGCGCCGGGGCGATCCGTCCGTCAGGCTCTATGTGGCGACGGCGCCGCGTTTCGATCGCGGTGCCCGCATCCAGGCAATCAACCGGCTTCTGCACGCCACCGAGCGGCCGACGGCGATTATCGCGCTGTTCGACGAGCTGGCGCTGACGGTGATGGAAGAGGCGGGGCGCGCCGGACTTGCCGTTCCTCGCGACCTTTCGGTGATCGGCTTCGACAACATAGCCGCCTCAGCCTATGCCCCGCCGGGGTTGACCACTTTCGACGCTTCGATCCGGCAGTGCGCGCGCGAGATCGGCGAGATGCTGCTGACCGTCATCCGCAACAAGCCGGACGCGCCACTGACCCGGCTGGTCCGGCCGACACTTGTCTCGCGAGCAAGCCATGGCTCGGTACCCACAGGACAGAACTGATGTCCGCTTCGCGGCGCAACCCAGGGAGGAAGATGACGATGAATGCTTTGAGGATATTGGCAGGCGCCGTGCTGGCGCTGTCGCTCGCTGCCGGCGCAGCACAAGCCCAGCAGGTGTTGTTCTGGTCGACACAGGCGCGACCTGTGGAAGAGACGCAAAAAATGCGCGGTGAGGTGCTGAAGGGGTTTGACGGCCAGGTTGACTATCAGGTCGCCGAGGACGGGCCCTGGCTCACCCGCCTTCAGGCCGAACTGCAGGCCGGCTCCGGCACCATAGGCGTGCTCGGCGGCCTGCACGGAGACTTCTCCACCGTCGGCGCGAACCTTGTCGATCTCTCTGGCGTCGATCTCGGTGGCGTCAAGGTCAACGAGACCTACAAGAAGCTCGGCATGCTCGGCACCGGAGAGCAGAAGTACCTGCCATGGATGCAGGCCACCTTTCTGATGGCGGCCAACAAGCAGGCGCTGCAATACCTGCCGGCCGGCGCCGATCTCAACACCATCACCTATGACCAGCTCATCGAGTGGGCGAAAAACATCGCAGAGAAGACCGGCTCACCCAAATTCGGCTTTCCGGCCGGCCCGAAAGGGCTGAAGCACCGTTTCTTCGAGGGTTTTCTCCTTCCATCGTATACCGGCTCGATGGTGACCAAGTTCCGCTCGGCGGAGGCCGAGACGGCGTGGAACAAGTTCAAGGAATTGTGGCAATACACCAACCCGAATTCGACCAACTATGCCTTCATGCAGGAGCCGCTGCTAACCGGCGAAGTCTGGGTGGCATTCGATCACGTCGCGCGCCTCGCCGACGCCTTCAACCAGAAACCCGATGACTTCGTCGCCTTCCCGGCGCCGGCTGGCCCGGCAGGCCGCGGCTACATGCCGGTGGTGGCCGGCGTCGCTATCCCGAAGACCTCGCCTGACATGGACGAGGCCAAGGCGCTGGTCGCCTATATGCTGAAACCGGAAACCCAGATCGCGACGCTGAAGGCGACAAACTTCTTCCCCATCGTCGACGTCAAGCTGCCCGACGACATGCCGGCCTCGGTAAAGGCCTTCAGCCCAGTGATCGCCACCATGACCGGTGCCCCGGATGCGCTGCCGGCGCTGCTGCCAATGGGACTTGGCGGCCTCGGCGGCAAGTTCAATCAGATCTACACCGACAGCTTCGAGCGCATCGTGCTCGGCGGCGAGGATGTGCACGGCGTGCTCGACGAACAGGCGACGGCGCTGAAGGCGATCATCGACCAGGCGAAAGCGCCGTGCTGGGCGCCCGACAAACCCTCGCAAGGCGCCTGCCCGGTCGATTAAGAATCCTCCCCGGGCGTCCGGACCTAGCGCGCCGGGCGCCCACCCTTTCAAACGCCGAACAGAGAACGCTCCATGCACGGCAAGGCCCTGCCCTATCTGCTGCTGATGCCGGCGACGCTGTTCCTCTGCGTCTTTTTCCTCTACCCGTTCGTGTTGGTCGCCTTCGAGGCGTTCACCCGCGACGGCAGCTTTACGCTCGACAATTTCCGCACCATGGCGGGCAGCTGGAAATTCCCGGTCACGGTCCGCAACACGCTGCTGTTGAGCGCCGTCGTCGTGCCCATCCAGCTGGTCATGGCGCTGCTGATGGCAACGGTGGTGTCGCGGCTTGAAACCGGGCGCAGCGCCGCGCTTTACATCTTCGCTATTCCGCTCGGCATCTCCGATCTCGCCGCCGGGCTGATCTGGCTCGCCATCTTCGACCAGTCCGGCTTCCTCAACACCTTGCTCTCCAATCTCGGCGTCATCGAAAGGCCGGTCATGTTCCTCGGCTACCAGAGCAAGCTGACGATCTTCATTGCCGTGGCGCTGGCCGAGATCTGGCGCGCGACCGCCATCATGATGGTCATTCTGGTCGCCGGCATGGGGCTGATCCCCCGGGAATATTACGAGGCAGCCGAGGTCTTCGGCGCTAGCCCGTGGAAGCGCTTCATCAAGATCACGCTCCCTCTGTTGCGCCCAAGCCTGCAGACGGCGATCATCCTGCGCGTCATCCTTGCCTTTGAGGTCTTTGCCGTGGTTGCAGCACTCGGCGGCACCAATCTGCCGGTGCTGATGGGCGAGACCTACAATTGGCAGTTCACGCTGCAGGACCACAATGTCGCCGCCGCCATGGCGCTGTTCATCCTCGCCATCTCGATCGGCTTCACGCTGTTCTTCCTGCGGGTGCTGCGTGTGCCGAAGGAGGCTCGCATATGAGCACCGTCGCGGAGCTCTCGATCGCCGCGCCTGAGGCCCGCAAAGCGGGCAACTGGTTGCTGGTCGCAACCGTCATCCTGCTTTGCGTCTGGGTGCTGCTGCCGATCTATCTGTTGATCGTCAACACGCTGTCGTCGCCGGAAGAGGTGACCGCCTTTCCCAAGCGCTTCTTCCCGTCATTCGATTTCGGCAGCCTTTCTTTCTTCATCAATTTCGCCGGTGTCGCCAAGGCGCTGTGGAACTCCGTCCTCGTCGCCACGCTGACGATGCTCCTCTCGATCGGCTTCGGCGCACCCGCCGGCTACGCGCTGTCGCGGTTCGAATTCCCAGGCAAGGAAACGTTCCGTTTCCTTGTGCTGATGACCCGCGCCTTCCCGCTGCCGCTGCTGGCGCTACCGCTGGCGGTGATGTTCATCCGCACCGGCCTCGACGATACCGCGATCGGGCTGGCGCTGGTCCACACCACGCTGGCGCTGCCATTCGCGGTGCTGATCACTTTCTCGCTCTTCTCCGGCATTCCAGTTGAGCTGGAGGAAGCGGCCTGGACGCTCGGCTGCACGAGATTGCAGGCATTCCGAAAAATCATTCTACCGCTGGCGCTGCCGGGCATCGCGGCGTCGGCGGTATTTGCCTTCACCATCTCCTGGAACGAGGTGTTTGCCGCCGCCGTGCTCACCATCGAGAACCGGACGCTGACCGCCTTCCTGCTTCAGAGCCTCGGCGAATCGCCGCTCTACCTCAAATTCGCCGGTGGCGCGGCACTGGTCATCCCGGCGCTGATCTTCATCTTCGCCGTTCGCAAATATCTGTTCGCCATGTGGGGGATCGCCAACCGATGACGCGCACAAAAGAGAACGCCGATGGCTGAGATCGCCATCAAGCAGGTCGCAAAACGTTTCGGTGGCTTCACCGCGCTGCATTCGATCGACCTGACCATCGCCGACCAGGAATTCATGGTGCTGCTTGGCGCCTCGGGCTGCGGCAAGACCACGCTGCTGAGGATCGTCGCCGGGCTGGAAACGCCAAGCCAGGGCGAGGTCTGGATCGGCGGCCGTCGCGTCGACCATCTGCCGCCGCGCGAGCGCGGCATCGCCATGGTGTTCCAGAATTACGCCGTGTTTCCGCACCTGACCGTGTTCGAGAACATCGCCTTCGGCCTGCGGATGAAGAAGCTGCCGCAGCAGGAGGTCGAGGGGCGCGTCAACCGCACCGCGGAGCTCATGCACATCGAGCAGCTTTTGAAGCGCTATTCGGGCCAGCTTTCCGGCGGCCAGCGCCAGCGCGTGGCAGTCGCTCGGGCGCTCGCGATGGAACCTGACGTGATCCTGATGGACGAGCCGCTGTCGAACCTCGACGCGCTGCTGCGGCTCGAAATGCGCGCCGAACTCAAGGGCGTGCTCGCTGCGTCCAAGACCACCACCATCTACGTTACCCATGACCAGGTCGAGGCGATGAGCCTCGCCGATCGCATCGCCGTCATGCACCAGGGCCGTATCGTCCAGGCCGCCTCGCCGGTAGAGGTCTACCGCAATCCAGCGGCCCGCTTCGTCGGCTCCTTCATCGGCAACCCGCCGATGAATTTCATCCCGGCGACCAAGGCGGCAGACGGCAGTTGGACCGTCGCCGGGCTGACGCTGCCTGGCCCCAAATCCGACAAGCCGACGATAGAATTCGCCATTCGCCCCGAGGATGTCGACGCCGGCACCGAAGGGCTGCACGCCACCGTGCGCGTTGTCGAGCCGCTCGGACCGCACACGCTGGTCACCTGCGATGTCGAGGGCGGCCTGTTCCGCGCCATCCTCGAATCGAATGTCACGGTCGCTGTCGGCGATCACCTGCGGCTCTTGCCCAAACCCGACCGCATCCGCTGGTTCGATCCCGAAACCACCAACGCCCTTTGATCCACCTTCGATCCTGAAAGTACGAACGCCCCGATGATATCTCTTGCTGTCGACGAAACCATCGCCCGCGCCGTCGAGGTGCTCAGGGAAAACGACCAAGGCACCTACACCATACCGACCAAGGGCCTCTACCCGTTCCAATGGAACTGGGATTCCTGCCTGACCGCGCTCGGTCTTGCCCACTACGATGAGGCTCGGGCCTGGACCGAGATCGACACGCTGTTCGCCCACCAGTGGCCGGACGGCATGGTACCGCACATCGTCTTCCATGTCTGGAGCGATGGCTATTTCCCCGGGCCGGAGGTCTGGCGAACGGACCGCCCGACCGCCACGTCGGGCATCACCCAGCCGGCGGTCGCCGGCTTTGCCGTGCGCCGTCTGTTCGACCGGGCCAAGGACAAGACCCTGGCGGCCGAGCGCGCCCGTGCGCTGTTGCCGAAAATCGATGCCTGGCACCGCTGGTTCTACGAACATCGCGACCCGAATGGCGAAGGGCTGGTCGCCATAATCCACCCATGGGAGTCCGGCCGCGACAACTCGATCGACTGGGACGAGGCGTTGGAGCGCGTGCCGACCGAAGGCGTCGAGCCCTACACCCGCCGCGACATCCTGCACGCCGATCCGGCGCATCGTCCAACCGAGGCACAGTATGACCGCTATATCTGGCTGCTGCAGCATTTCCGCGGGCTTGGTTGGGACAACGCCCGGCTGCACGACGCCTCGCCATTCCAGGTCGTCGATCCCGGCTTCAACGCCATCCTGATCCGTTCCGCCGCCGATCTTGCCGATCTCGCCGAGGCACTTGGCGAAACCGAAATCGCCAAGGCCAACCGCGCCCGTGCCGAAAAGGGGCTTTCAGCAATAGAACGGCTGTGGAGCGACGCGCATGGCCAGTACATTTGTTTCGACCGAGTGGCCGGAAAGCACGTTGACAGCGCATCGGTCGGCGGCATTCTGCCGGTGTTTTCGGCCATTCCGGAAAGCCGGGCAGCGGCCATCGCTGCAACGATCGAGCGCATCGCTGGCAAAGCGCGTTACATCGTCCCCTCGCATGAGCTCGATGATCCCCGCTTCGATGCCAAGCGCTATTGGCGCGGCCCGGTCTGGCTGGTGGTCAACTACATGATCGCCGACGGCCTTGCTGCCGCCGGCCACAGCCAAATCGCACAACGGATCACGCAATCCAGTCTCGAGCTGATCGCCGAGAGCGGTTTTGCCGAATATTACGATCCCCTTAGCGGCGAGCCGCTCGGCGGCAGCCGCTTCACCTGGACCGCGGCAATGGTGATCGAGTTCCTGAAGGGCAGAGCCTGAACGCTTCCGCCTAGGCCGCCGGCTATCAAAGCCCGTTCTGTCTGCCGAATAACAGTCGACACCATTTGCGTCTGAGGCATGTCCTGGCCCGTCAAAACAGGGCCAAGGCATGCCGATCTTCACCATGCCAGAGCTATAATAATTCTTCACAAACCGCTATCTATACTGCGTCGGGGCGGGGAGAAACGCGGCTTGGAATTCGATCTGAAAACCATTGAGGCGCTTGCTCCCGATCAGGCGTCGCTGAGCGCCGCCTCCAAGCTCACCAAACGAACGAACTGGCCGCGGCTCGAAAAGCATGAGCAGCAGGCGCTCATCTGGGGCGAATGCCAGGGCTCCGGCTCCAATCCTTATCGAGTGGTGGTCGACACGGGCGATCACGGCTACAAATGCACCTGTCCCTCGCGCAAATTCCCATGCAAGCACACGCTGGCCCTGATGTGGATTGCTGCCACCGCGCCAGCCAGTTTTGCCGCTGCCAATACCACGCCGGAATGGGTGAATGACTGGCTTGGCCGACGCAGGAAGACAACGCCACAGCCGGCGCAACCGGTACCCGGCGCGGAAGCCAAGCGCATCGGCGAAGCCGCACAAGCAGACGAGAGCACCGCCGTTGAAGATATCGCGGCGCTGGAGCGTCGCGAGGCGGCGCAGCGCAAGCGGGCGGAAAGCACACGAGAAGCAGTGTCGGCTGGGCTCGATGAGCTTGACCAGTGGATTGCCGACCAGTTACGGCTCGGTCTGTCCGGGTTTGTCGACGCCAGCAGCGACCGTTGCCGGCGGATTGCTGCGCGGCTGGTCGATATGAAGGCAGCCGCGCTCGCCGGCCGTATCGACGAGATTCCGTCGCGGCTGATGGGGCTGCGCAGCGAGGAACGGTCTGATGCGGCAATCCGCGAGCTCGGCAAGCTCGTGCTGCTGGCAAAGGCGTGGCGGGCGGCGCCCGACGACCCCGAGCTGAAGCGCCTCGTATCGACGTCTGAACCCCGCGAACAGGTTCTCAGCAGTCCGGATGCAAGACAGGTTGAAAGCCTCTGGGAAGTTCTCGGCGAGAAGATCGAGAGCCGCCGCGATGGTCTGGTCAGCCATTCGACCTGGCTGCTCGATTTGAAGAGCGCCACCCCGCAATTTGCCGTGCTGCTCGACTTTTTCCCGGCTTCGGCCGGGCGCCGGTCCAACGCTTTTGCACCAGGCGACCGTTTCAATGCCCGACTGGTGTTTTATCCATCACGCATGCCGCTCCGCGCCCTGGTGGCGGAGCGCATGGGGGAAGTTGCGCCCGGCGCGTGGCCCGATTTTGCTTTTGGCACCGCGAAGGATCCGCTCGCCACGCATGCTTCCCATCAGGACGCCGCGCCCTGGATCGCCGATTGTCCCCTCATGCTGCCGCCCGGCGCTATCCTGCTCGACGATCGGGGCATGGCATGGTGGCAGGCGGAGGATGAACCGCAGGAGATCGCCTTGCCGATCGCCGGCGCGGTAGATCAAACCTTGCTCGGCCTCGACCTTGCGGCCACGGCAGCGCTCTGGAACGGCGCCCGGCTTGAGCTTCTGGCGGCGCAAAGCGAGTTTGGGAGGCTTGATCTGGCGTGAACGAAAGCGAGCAAACAGGCCTGGCGGCAATGCGCGATTGCTGGATCACCGGCGGTGCTACGTTCGATCTGGCTCCGGCCGGATGGAAGGCAATCGCCGGCAGTGCAAGTCCCGACGAACAGGAGCGCCGGCTCCTGGCAATCGCAGCACAAGCGCTCGACGTCGCGCTGCGGCCGGCCGCGCCGACGACACTCAATCGTCGTCCGCCGCTGCCCAGACTTGTCCTGCCCATTCTGCCGGCACGATTTCGCCCGTTGTTGAGAGCCGCTCTGAAGCACGCCGCCGACGCGAGGCGAAAGACACGCGTGGCGGCGCTCGTCGCCAGCCGCGGCTTTGTGCTCCATCCCATGGACTGGATGCCCTCGGATCAGACCTGTCCTGACGTCTACGCACCATGGGTAGACTGGCAAGCAAGCGTGGACGGGGAAAGACATGCCCCACGAGAGAAACTGACGGCGGAAAACTGGGATGAGTTCTATCCCGCCGCGCGACGCTTGGCCCTTGCCGATATGCGCCGTACCGACCCGACATCGGCTCGAATGTTGATCGAAGCCAAGGCGTCGGGCGAACCGGCGGAAGTCAGGCTTGCGCTGGTCGAGCTTATGCGCTTCGGCCTGAGTGCCGAGGACGCGCCTTTCCTGAAAAGCCTTTCCGTCGACAGGTCCGGCAAGGTGCGCGAACTGGCTGGCCGGCTGCTGGCAAGATTAGGAGAGCACGTTCGCCCGAGCGACGGTGGACCGGACGATCCCGTAGCCGAGCTCGCCGCCCTTATCACTGAAGGCAGATCGGGCTTCATCCGCCGCCGGACGATCTACACTCCGGCAAAACTAAAATCCCAAGCGCAGGAGCAACGCCGCGCCGAACTGTTCGAGATATGCAACCTCGTCGACCTTACCGAACGGTTCAACACTACGGAAGCCGAATTCATAGGAGGCTGGCAATTCGGCGCCGACAATAAAGCCGACATCCTGATCGCACGAATGGTCGCCGCCTCAGGGAGCGAAGCCGCCCTTACGCAGATGGCGGATACGCTTATCGCCGAAGGCGGCAAACCGGCACTGTTCGTGCTTCACCTCATTCCCCGCCTGGACAGCCGCAGAAAGCGTGTCCTCATCAGGCTGATCCTCAAGGAGACGACTTATCTTGGCATGATCAACCTGGCGGAAGGCATCGATGCCGACTGGTTGGAATGGGACGACCTGACGAATGGACAGGCGCTCGCCGCACTGCGTTCCGCCGCCGGCGGAAAAGACGACGCCGCGCGGCGGGGTCTCGACGATGTACTGGAGACGATCGGCTTCCTTGCCACCGCGACCACGGCAGCGAAATTGATCGACGACATGGCCGCGGCGGGCGTGCCGCCCGCGGCTCCTTCACTCGGGCTTCTACGTCTCAACACATCACTGGCGGGGCCTGGAACCAACACATGACCAATCCGGAGAACAGCAAAATGAACGCAGCCATCCGCCTCCCGGTCGAGCAGGCCTACGCTTCGGAATTGCAGGCGCTGGCGCGCGATGACGATCGGCAGAGGCCTGCCGGCTGGAGCCTGTCGCCACAGGCTGTGCTGACCTATCTGCCAGGCGGGAAGGCCGGTGACGGCACCTTGGTAACGCCAAAATATGTCGGTCGCCGCCGGTTGATGGAAACCGCGGTAGCGACGCTCGCCACCGACCGAGCACTCTTGCTGCTCGGCGTTCCCGGAACCGCCAAGTCCTGGGTGTCGGAACATCTTGCCGCCGCCATCATGGGCGACTCGACGCTGATCGTGCAGTGCACGGCCGGCACCGACGAGAACCAGATCCGCTATGGCTGGAACTATGCGCAGCTACTGGCAAAGGGCCCGAGCCAGGAAGCGTTGGTGCCGACGCCGCTCTACCGAGCCATGTAGAACGCCAAGCTCTGCCGGCTGGAGGAACTGACCCGCATGGGCTCGGACGTGCAGGACACGCTGATCACCGTGCTTTCCGAAAAGATGATGCCGATCCCGGAATTGAACACCTCGATCTACGCCCAGCGCGGCTTCAACATTATCGCCACGGCAAACAACCGCGACAAAGGTGTCAACGAGCTCTCCTCGGCGCTCAAGCGTCGCTTCAATGTCGTGGTGCTGCCATTGCCGGAAGACATGGCCGAAGAGGTGGCGATCGTCTCCAAACGGGTCGACGAGATGGCTGGCGGACTCGACCTGCCGGTGCCGAAAAACGTCGGCGAGGAGATCGCCCGTGTGCTGACCATCTTCCGCGAATTGCGCTCCGGCGCGACTGCCGACGGCAAGGTGACGCTGAAGACGCCTTCCGGCTCGCTGTCGACCGCAGAAGCGATCGCCACGATGGTTGGCGGGCTCAGCCAGGCGGCGTGGTTCGACAGTGGCAAGCTCGGCGCCGAAGGTCTCGCCGCCAGCCTTGTCGGCGCGATCGTGAAGGATCCGGTGCAGGACAAGGTGGTGCTGGAGGAATATCTGGAAACGGTGCTCAAGAAGCGGCCCGACTATGCCGGCTATTACGCGGCGCTGAACGCAGCGATCTGACGCCATGGGCCACGGCGACATTGCCTATTTCGGGATACGCCATCACGGGCCGGGTTCCGCCGACAGCCTGGTGCAGGCACTGCAGGATTTGAACCCGGTCGCCGTGCTGATCGAGGGGCCGATCGACGCCTCTGAGCTTCTGCCCATGCTGGCCCGCCCCGAAATGCAGCCGCCGGTGGCGCTCCTTTGCTATCCGGAGGAGGATCCGGCTTCGACAAGCTTCTGGCCTTTCGCCGAGTTCTCGCCCGAATACCAGGCGGTGCTTTGGGCTGTGGGCAATAAGGCGACGTTGCAGTTTATCGACCTGCCGTCATCGGCACGGTTCACCACTGCTGCGATCGGTGGCGCGGAGGACGCCGATGCGACCGAAGCTATCCAAGCCCCCGAGAATGGTGACGCGGCTCCGCTACCGCGTGATCCGATAGCCATGCTGGCGCACGCCGCCGGTTATGAGGATGGAGAAAGCTGGTGGTCGGACATCATTGAACAGAACCCGGAACCCGGCCCCATATTTGCCGCCATCGCCGATGCGATGACGACACTGCGGGATGGCGAGGGTCCGATCGCGCAGCTCGAAGCAAAACGCGAGGCGCATATGCGGCTCGAAATCGCCGCGGCGCGCAAGGAGTTCGACGGGCCGATCGCCGTCGTCTGCGGGGCATGGCATGTGCCGGCGCTGCAGACCACCCACACTCAAAAAAACGATCAGGTCTTGATCAAGGGAATTGCGCGGCGCAAGACCACAATGACATGGGCACCGTGGACGGGACCGCGCCTGGCGCTGGGATACGGCTATGGCGCGGGCGTCGTCGCACCGGGCTGGTGTAAGCATCTCTGGCGCACGCGCGGCCGGCGCGATGTGGCGACCCTGTGGCTTGCGACGATCGCCGCCGTGCTGCGGGCGAAGGGTCACCTGATCTCGACCGCCTCGCTGATCGAAGCGGAGCGGCTCGCCCGGACGCTTGCCGCCATTCGCGAGCGGCCGAAACCCGGGTTTGAGGAATTGCGCGACGCCGCGATTGCGGCCCTCTTCAACGGCGAAGCGTTGCTGTGGAGGCTGGTTGAGGCCGAGCTGCTTCTGGGTTCGGACGTCGGGGAAATTCCGCCCGACACACCGCTGGCGCCGCTGATCGAGGATCTCCAGCGTAACCAGAGGGCGGCGCGCCTGAAGCCTGAGGCGCTGAACGGGAACTGTCGGTCGACCTGCGAAGCGAAAGCGGGCTGTTCCGCTCGACATTGCTGCATCGGCTGAACGTGCTCGGTGTGCATTGGGGCAGACTGACCGATGCCGGTCGCAGCCGTGGCACCTTCCGCGAGCGGTGGACCCTAGCGTGGGAACCGGAATATGCCGTTCGTCTGGTCGAGAACCTGATTTACGGTCCGATCATCGAAAAGGCTGCCAACGGTCGCCTGATCCAGATGATCAATGCTGCGGCGACGCTCGATACGCTTGCGGGACTGGTCCAGAGCGCCATCACGGCAAACTTGTCGGAAGCATCTACTGCCGGCCTCACGGCGTTGGAGGCACGCGCGGCGCGCAGCAGTGAATGCCTGGAGATCCTGGCGTCGGTGCCGCCGCTCGCCGAAATCATCCGCTACGGCGAGGCCCGCAAAACGCAGACGGACCGGCTGTCCGGCCTCATGGAGCGGCTGATCGTCGAAGGTGCGATCGCGCTTCCCTATGCTGCGCGCGATCTGGACGAGCAGGCCGCCGCGACACTGGTTGGTGCGATGCGCAAGGCCAATGAGGCGATCAGGCTGGTCGAACCCGGCCAAGACGTACTGGATGGGTGGCGCAACGGGCTGGCGGTCGTGCTGGAGGCGTCACGGTCGACGGCGCTGCTGGCCGGGTGCGCCGCACACCTGCTGTATGAAGCCGGTCGCCTGTCCGCCGAAGCCGCTGCCGGGCTGCTCGGGCGACGCCTGTCACCGGGGACGCCTGTCACTGAAGCGGCCGGGTTCTTCGAAGGCTTCTTCAGCACAGCCGGTCAACGGCTGATTTATGACGAGGGTCTGCGCAGTGCGGTCGATGGGTGGCTCAGATCCCTGGACGAAGATGCTTTCATCGCGCACCTGCCGTTGCTGCGCCGCGTCTTTTCCAATCTGGACAGCATGGAACGCCGCCGGCTGATCGAAGCGGTCCTCGGCCGCGCCGCGCGCTTGCCGGCTGGCCTGACGCCGACGCCGGATGGCGGCGAGGCATGGCGCCGGCACCTGGGGCTGCTTGGATCATTGCTCAACGGAGAAACCGGCAATGGATGACGAGGCCGAAATGAACGAACCCGGCCCGCTCACTGCTGATGGCGGAAGGGAGCGCCGCTGGCGACTGGCGATCGGCGCCGATGACGAAACGTCTGGGGCACTTTCCAGCGACGACAAACGGCTTTCGGCGGCACTCGACGCTCTCTACGGCGACGGCGTTAGCGCCGCTTCTGCCGACCCGCGCAAGCGGCGTGGCGGCCTTGGCCGGTCGGCGCCGCGCGTCGCGCAATGGATGGGCGACATCCGCTCCTTCTTTCCGGCGCAGGTCGTCCAGATCGTCCAGAAGGACGCCTTCGAACGGCTGGACCTGAAGCAGATGCTGATGGAACCGGAATTCCTCAAGGCGATCGAGGCGGACGTCAATCTCGTCGCCGACCTGATTTCGCTGCGCTCGGTCATGCCGGCCAAGACCAAGGACATTGCCCGGACGATCATTGCCGATATCGTCGCCAAGCTGATGCAGAAGCTGGAGCAGAAGACCGCCGAGGCGATACGCGGCGCGCTCGATCGATCGAGACGAACCAACCGCCCGCGTGCACGCGATATCGACTGGCAGCGCACTATTTCGGCGAACCTTCGCCACTATCAACCCGAGCACAAGACCATCGTGCCGGAGAAACTGGTCGGCTTCATGCGCAAGCAGCGCCGGCTTGTCGATCTGGATGAGGTCGTTCTCTGCGTCGACCAGTCCGGCTCGATGGCAAGCTCGGTGGTCTACGCCTCGATCTTCGCGGCGGTGATGGCCTCGCTGCCGGTTGTGCGCACGAAGCTTGTCTGCTTCGATACGGCGATCGTCGACCTGACCGAAGAGCTCAGCGATCCCGTCGAGGTGCTGTTCGGCGTGCAACTTGGCGGCGGCACCGACATCAATCAGGCGGTCGCCTATTGCGCCGACCGTATCGAACGGCCCACCAAGTCGCATCTGGTGCTGATCACCGACCTCTATGAAGGCGGTGATGGCCAGGAACTGCTGAGGCGACTGGCAGCGCTGGTTCGATCCGGCGTAAATGTCGTCGTGCTTCTGGCGCTGACTGATCAGGGCCGGCCCGGCTACGATCCCACAATGGCAGGCTCGGTAGCAGCCGTTGGTATTCCCGTCTTCGCCTGCACGCCGGATCTGTTTCCGGACATGATGGCTGCGGCCTTGCGCCGTGCGGATATCGGAGTATGGGCGGCGACCGCCGATATCAAGCTGGTCCGCGCCGAGGCGGAGGCGTCACCAACTGCCATAGTTTGACAAAACGCGGTCCCCGCCTATGGTCGACCTGTTACAGGAGCGGCGCATGGCGACAGCAACTGACTGTATTTTTGGCGGGTTTTCCGCACTTTTTCTTTCCAGCGAAATTCGCGTCAAGCCGCTCCTGCAATCCTCGCCGGTCTTCGCGTGCGTCGCATCGCTATCTGCGCGCCAATAGCATCCGTGAGCGCCCTCTCCTCGCGAACCGCCGAGCTTCTCTCGCGACTTGAGGGTCGGCTGGACCGGTCGGCGATCGTCTCGGCCGATGAGGCCGGGCCGCGTTACAGGGAAGACCCCGACGGCAAGACCGGTGCGCGGCCGGAGGTCGTGCTGCGACCGCGCACTGCCGGCGAGGTGTCGGACATACTGCGCCTCTGCAATGAGGCGGGGCAGAGGCTTGTGATCCAGGGTGGCCGGACCGGGCTCGCCGGCGGCGCTCGCATCCAACCCGGCGAAGCTGTGCTGTCGCTGGAGCGCATGACTTCCGTTGAAGCTCTCGACCGCGAGGCGGCGACCATCATCGCCGAGGCCGGCGCGCCGCTGCAAACGGTGCAGGACGCCGCCGATGAGGCCGGCTTGCTGTTCGGCGTCGACATCGGAGCGCGCGGCACGGCCACGGTCGGCGGCAATGTCGCCACCAATGCCGGCGGCATGCGCGTGCTGCGCTACGGTATGTACCGGGCCCAGGTGTTTGGCCTGGAAGCGGTGCTTGCCGACGGCAGTATCCTGACCTCGCTCAAGGGTTTGGCGAAGGACAACTCCGGCTACAACCTCAGCCAATTGTTCATCGGCAGCGAGGGCACGCTCGGCGTGGTCACGCGCGCATGCCTGCGGCTGCATCCGAAGCCAGCCACCGAGATCAACGCCTTCTGCGCGCTTGCTTCGCTGGACGCAGCGATCACGTTGCTGGCGCTGCTCAGGCGGAAGCTCGGGCCCTTGCTGTCGGCCTATGAGGTGAATTTCGCACCGCTCTATGGCGCCATGATCGCCGGAATGGAGGCGCCGGCGCCGCTGCCCGCCGGCTCGCCCGTCTATGTGCTTGCCGAGATACAGGGCAGCGAGCCCGATCGCGACGGCGAACGTTTTGCCGCGGTGCTGATGCAGGCGGTTGAAGATGGCGTGATCGACGATGTGGTCGTCTCGCAATCGCCGCGCGAATTCCGGGCGCTCTGGGCGGTGCGAGAAGAGGCCAACCGTTTCCTGTTTTCGATGGCGGGCCTGATTGGCGTGGATGTCAGCATCCCGCTGGCGAAAATGGGGACTTTCCTGCGCGAAACAGAAGCCGCCATCAAGGCCATCGACTGGGGCGCCGACATCTACGTCTTCGGCCATCTCGGCGACGGCAATCTGCATTATCAGGTCCGCACCGTGGATCCGGCGGCCGCATACAGCGTCGTCTACCGCGGTGTCGCCGGCGCTGGCGGTGGCGTTTCGGCCGAACATGGCATCGGCCTCGACAAGAAGGAATGGCTGCATCTGGTGCGCAGCGATGCAGAGATCGCGGCTATGCGCCGCTTGAAAGCAGCCTTCGACCCGAACAACATCCTCAATGCCGGGCGCATCTTCGACCTCGCGCCGGGCTGAAATCGAAGGCCGGTAGCGCTGGCGGGGTGCTGCCTCTATCTGGTCGCGCTCTTCAATTCCGCATGCGCCACCGCGATGCGGGCGGCGAGCGCGGCGTTGTTGCGGACCAGCGCGATGTTGGCCCTCAGGCTGCGGCCTTGCGAAAGCTCGTTGATGCGGGCGAGCAGAAACGGCGTTAGTTCCTTGCGCCCGATGCCGCGCTTCTCTGCCTCAGCCACGGCCGCTGCGATTGTGCCGTCGATGAACGCCGGATCGAGCGCGTCCGCTTCGGGGATTGGGTTGGCGACGAGAATGCCGGTGCCGGATTCCATCTCATCATGCAGCAGCATCGCTCGCGCGATCTCGTCGGGCGTGTCGAGGCGATGATCGGCCTTGAGCCCGCTGGAGCGGGTGTAGAAGGCCGGAAAATCGTCGCTCCGGTATGCGATAACCGGTACGCGCTGGGTCTCCAGGTATTCCAGCGTCTTCGCAATATCGAGGATCGACTTAACTCCGGCGCAGACGACGGTCGTGCCGGTCTGGCCGAGTTCGGTCAGGTCTGCGGAGATATCGAAAGTGGCTTCGGCGCCGCGATGCACGCCGCCGACACCGCCGGTCGCAAAAATGCCGATGCCGGCTAAAGCGGCGATCCGCATCGTCGCCGAGACGGTGGTTCCGGCCGAGCCACCACGCACCATTATGGCGGCGAGATCGCGCCCGGAAGCCTTGACCACGCCCTTTGCCGCTGCCAGCTCTTCCAGTTCACGGTCATCGAGGCCAACCTTAATCTTGCCGGCGACTACCGCGATCGTGGCGGGCACGGCGCCGTTTTCACGCACCACCGTCTCGACACCACGGGCAGTTTCCAGATTGGCCGGATAGGGCATGCCATGGGTGATGATAGTCGATTCCAGTGCCACCACCGCGCGGCCTTCATCAAGCGCGGCAGCGACTTCGTCGTTCAAGTGGACAAGGGAAGGTTTCATATCATCTCGCTTTCAGGCAGGAATGCGGTACATGCCGGCGGCAAGGAAGCGCGGCGACAGATCAGGATGGACGCTGGATTCGCTCTCGGTAGTCAGCGTGGCAAGCAGCGCGCCGGTGCGCACGGCATGAGCGAGCGGCTCACCCGAAAGCACCTTGTACAGAGTGCCGGCGATCATCGCGTCACCGGCGCCGGTGATGTCGACGGGCTGGGCCGGGACGGAGTGCATGGTCGTCACACCGCTCTCGGTCGCAACGGCAAATCCATGCGCGCCTACGGTCACGATCACCTCGCCAGCGCCGGCCGCGCGCAGCGCTGCCGCTGCCTCCTCCGGCGTCAGCCGCTTGTCGGCATCCGTCATGCCGAGCATCGTACTGGCCTCGTCATGGTTGGTGAACAGAAGGTCGATGCCGGTCAGGTCCTTCGGCAGCCGCGCTGATTTCGGCGACGAGACCGTGTCGACGGCGAGCTTGAAGCGCGCGCCCTGCTTGCGCGAGATCAGTGCTGCGAGGGTCGCAGCCGGCAGATTGCAGTCGATGAACACCCATGTCGCTGAAGCCAGATGCGGCCAGAAGCGGTCGAGATAGGACGACGAAAACAGATCGAAGATCTCCATGTCGGCAATGCCGAGCACGAGATCATTGTTGCGGTTGAGGATGGCCGCATATTCGGCCGTCGGCCGTTCCGTGGTGGTGATGACCTGACTGACATCGGCGCCAAGATCGCGCAGGTGCCGCACCAGCGAGCGGCCGGTTTCATCGTCGCCGACGATCGAGACGAAGCTTATGTCGACGCCGAGGCGTGCAAGGTTTTCGGCGACGTTGCGGGCAACCCCGCCGAAGCTGCGATAGCCGTCGACCGGGTTCGACGTCTCGAAAATCAGATCCTTCTTGGCGTGGTATTTGCGGTCGAGCACCGCGCCGCCGACGCAGACCATGCGCTTGGACGTCGGCAAGACGTAACCACGGCCGAGAATGTAGCCCTTGTTGACGAGTTGCACGATGTGGGCCGCGACCGTCGAGCGGGCGATGCCGAGCACCGTTGCTATGTCCTGCTGACCGGCGAATGGGTTCGCCGCAATGAGGTCGAGAACCGCTTGTTCCTGTGCTCCAAGGTCGTCCATTGTTTTATCCGGCCGTCAAATTCAAGGCTTTCAATATTCAGACAACAGATGCTGTTGTCAACATTTGTTTGTTCCGCCGCATTGGCCACCGGCGCCCGCCAGCGGACTCCGTGGCCGCCTGACGAGGAGAGCGGTTGCGACGCATTGAAGAAAGGTACTTCACCAAAGAGGGCGAAACTTGCTCTTGGCGGCGTGCAGGACCAGGGGAGGACTGAGTGCCTTTACGCGAAACTGCGAAGGCCGCTAAGCCTTCAGCACCGAGACGGCCAGTTCGCTGTTGTGGACGTATTCGTTGGCGTCAGGCTGCTTCTGCACGAGCAGGATGAACAGCAGGTCGGTTAGCGTCAGTTGTGCATCACGCGCGGTTATCGATGAGGAGCGCGCGCGCTCTTCATCGGCGATCGTGTGGAGGCGAATGTCGGCAACCCGGCTCAGCGGATTGTCGCGAAGTCCGGTGACGGCGATAACGGTGGTGCGACGTTTGCGGGCAAGTTCAGCTATCCGCAGGGTTTCGATGCTCGCCCCGGAATAGGAGAGCGCGAACAGCACGTCACCTCGTCCAAGCGTCGAGACATTGGCCATTTGCACATGGCTGTCGCTGTCGTGCAGCACGTTGCGGCCGAGCTTCATCAGCTTGTAGGAAAAATCGCGCGCCACTAGCGAGGATGCGCCGACGCCGGCCAAATGAATGCGGCGCGCACCGTTCAACGCTTCCAGGGCCTTGCCGATTTCCTGCTCGGTGTTGGCCGCGACGGTCTGTTGCATCGACAAAAGCTTGCTGCCGATCAGCTTGCGCAGGATGACCAGATAGCTGTCGCCGACCTCGATCGAACCGTGGATCATGCCGGCCGGCACGTGCCATTCCTGCGACTTGGCCTCGCTGACGGCGAGCTTAAGCTCCTGATAGCTGGCATAGCCGAGCTTCTGGCTGAACTTGACGACGCTCGACTGGCTGCGGCCGATCTCAGCGGCAAGCCCCGCCGTCGATAGGCGGAGCATCTGGTCGGGATTATCGACGATATACCGCCCGATCTCGCGGTCGCCGGGCGCCATGACTTCGAGCTTGGCCTCGATCTTCTTCAGGACGGACATGCGTTCCCCCGTTGCCTGTCATCGACAATGCAAAGCCAAGGAATAAATTATTCCGTCTCTGATTGACAGCCAAGAATGAACCATCAAATCTCGACCGGTGCGGTTTCGGCCCAGCCTTCGGCATGTCGACGATTCGGCCATGAAAGATCGTAGACTCGGCGACAGCTCGGGATTAGGTCAGAGCCATGGACAAATTGCGGATCGTCGGCGGGCACAGGCTTGAGGGCGCGGTGACGATCTCCGGCGCCAAGAACGCGGCCTTGCCGCAAATAGCGGCGGCGTTGCTCAGCCCCTATTCGCTGCAGCTGACCAACCTGCCTGACGTGACCGATGTCGAGAACATGCTTGGCGTCGTCAGGCTCCACGGCGCCGAGATCACCCGATCGGCGCATGCTGCCACGATCGCCACGAGCGCTGCCGTGTCCAAGGAAACCACGTACGATACAGTCAGGCGCATGCGCGCGACGGTGCTGGTTCTCGGCCCACTGCTTGCCCGCTTCGGCCATGCCCGGGTCTCGCTGCCTGGCGGCTGCGCGATCGGCGCACGGCCGGTCGACATGCATGTCGCCGCACTTGCCGCACTTGGCGCCGATATCGCGATCGAAAACGGACTGATCGTCGCGTCTGCGCCGAGCGGACTGAAAGGCGCGCGCATCGTCTTGAGTTCACCGTCGGTCGGCGCGACCGAAACTGCGATGATGGCGGCGACGACTGCAAACGGCGAGACCGAGATATTCAACGCGGCCCGCGAGCCGGAGGTGGCCGATCTTGCCGCCTGCCTGAACGCCATGGGCGCGCGGATCGAGGGCGCCGGCACGCACCGCATCCTGATCGAGGGCAGCACCGACTGGCGCGCCGCCACGCACGACATCATCCCGGACCGGATAGAGGCCGGCACCTATGCCGTCGCAGCGGCTATCACCGGCGGTCAGCTTGAGCTGACCCATGCCCGGCTCGAGCACATGGCATCCGTCGTCCAGCTGCTCGAAGCAGCCGGCGTGAAAATATGGCCAGGCGACCGCGGGCTGATCGTATCGAGAGACGGGCCACTCAAAGCCGTCGATGTGACGACGGAGCCCTATCCGGGCTTTCCGACCGATCTCCAGGCGCAGTTCATGGCGTTGATGTGCTGTGCCGAGGGCGCTTCGCTGTTGCGCGAGACTATCTTCGAGAACCGCTTTATGCATGTGCCCGAACTGATGCGGCTCGGCGCCAACATCAAGCTGCAAGGCACCATGGCGCTCGTGCGCGGAGGCGAGAAGCTGAAGGGCGCGCAAGTGATGGCGACCGACCTGCGCGCCTCCGTCTCGCTCGTGCTGGCAGCGCTGGTGTCCGAGGGCGAGACGACGATCAACCGTGTGTACCACCTCGACCGTGGCTATGAGCAACTGGACCGCAAGCTCCGGCTGTGTGGCGCCCAGATCGAGCGGATAAGTGGATGAGTTCCGGCGCGGCGTCTCCGCATTATTTCCTGGGCGTCGATGGCGGCGGAACCGGCTGCCGGGCGCGTATCGAAGACGAAGCAGGAATCGTGCTCGGGCAAGGGCTGTCGGGCCCGGCGACAACGCGGCTCGGTATAGAGGCGGCCTGGGCCTCCGTTGCCAAGGCCTTTGGCGCGGCTATCGAAGAAGCAGGGTTCGCGGCGGCGGAAATCGCCGGGATCCGCGCCGGCGTCGGTCTTGCCGGCATCGGCCGTAAGGGTGCGCTTGAGGCGTTTCGCGGCATTGGACATCCCTTTGCGAGCATCGACTTCGTCAGCGACGGCGTCGCGGCTTGCCTTGGCGCGCATTCGGGTCAAGACGGCGCCATCGTCATAGCCGGGACCGGTTCGATCGGGCTCGGCTTTGTCGAAGGGCGCGACCTGCGCGTCGGCGGCTACGGTTTTCCGATTTCCGACGAGGGCAGCGGCGCTGATCTCGGACTGAAGGCAGTGCAGCTTGCCTTGCGAGCCCATGACGGCCGGCATGAGCGGACGGCGCTGCTGGCCGAGGT
This sequence comes from Mesorhizobium sp. M1348, assembly GCF_040317925.1. Taxonomy (NCBI): domain Bacteria; kingdom Pseudomonadati; phylum Pseudomonadota; class Alphaproteobacteria; order Hyphomicrobiales; family Phyllobacteriaceae; genus Mesorhizobium; species Mesorhizobium sp. M1348. The sequence continues at coordinate 37,166 of NZ_JAMYLH010000007.1, forward strand.
GATGCAGCGCTTCAAGGACGATCCGTTCGAGGCGGTGGCCTGGATGGACCGCGCCAGCGCGACGGACTATGCCGCCATGGCGCCCATGGTGATCCGCCATGCCGACCAGGGCGATCCGGCCGGTCGGCGGATCGTGCAGGGCGCTGCCGAGCAGATCGACACGTTCGTGCGGGTGCTGTTCGAAAAAGGCGCGCCGCGGGTTACGCTGCTCGGAGGTTTGTCCAGCCCGCTTGAGCCATGGCTCGCTCCCGACGTCCGCCGACGGCTGAAGCCGGCCGACGGCGATGCGGTTTCGGGAGCCATAATCCTGGCCAGAAAATCGCTCTGCCGCCAGTGATGCCTTGCCCGGCAAGGAATATAATATTCCTGCTTTCCGTTGACAGAGGGAATATCGAATTCTAAAAAGTTAACGAAACAGAACCGGCACGGCCGGTACGGAGCCGACGGCCAGGTGCAGGCACTGGACGCCGCTTGCCGCGGGCATCACAGTCCTGCTCGCAGTCGCACTTGAAAGTAAGCGAAGTGGTCGAACAAGGGTTGATGTCGGAGCTGGAGCGGCTGGTTTCCGAGGACCGGAACCCGAAGACGATGGACATCGATCTGTTGCCGACCCTCGAGGTGCTGCGCAAGATCAATGACGAGGACAAAGGCGTTGCGGCAGCCGTCGAGAAGGTCATCCCCGATATTGCTGCGGCCGTGGACCGGATCGTGAGTGCGTTCCAGAAGGGGGCACGTCTTGTCTATATGGGCGCCGGCACCAGCGGCCGGCTCGGCGTCCTCGACGCCTCGGAATGTCCGCCGACCTTCGGCGTACCCGAGGACATTGTGGTGGGCCTGATCGCCGGCGGCGTCGACGCGCTGATGCACTCTGCGGAAGGCGCCGAGGACGATCCGAAACAGGGAATAAAGGCGCTGCAGGACATCAAGCTGACCGCCGGCGACGTGGTGGTTGGCATCGCTGTCAGCGGACGCACACCCTATGTCATCGGCGGCTTGACCTATGCCAAGGAGGTGGGAGCCACCACCGTGGCGCTGTCCTGCAATCCTCGATCGACCATTGCCGGCATTGCCGATATTGCCATCTCTCCGGTGGTTGGCCCGGAGGTTCTCACCGGCTCGACCCGGCTGAAATCGGGAACCGCGCAAAAGCTGGTGCTCAACATGCTGTCTACCGCCAGCATGATCCGCATCGGCAAGAGCTATCAGAACCTGATGGTTGACCTCAATCCGAGCAACAAGAAGCTTGTCGCCAGGGCGATCAGGATCGTGATGCAGACGACCGGCTGCGCGGCGCAGCAGGCACGACAGGCACTCGATCAGACCGGCAATGATGTAAAACTGGCAATCCTGGTGACGATCACCGGCGTGGGCGTCGAAGAAGCACGTAAGGCGCTTGCCAACGCGGGAGGTTTCCTGCGCAAGGCGATAGGCGAAAAGACGGTGTAAGACCGCATGGATACTGGGCCGATGTTCCGGGGCGTGTGTCCCTTTGAAGCGGTCCGGCGAACTGCAAGGCATCAGGTTAACGATAATGGGAGACGACAATGGTACGGCACATTGGCAAGAAACTGCTTTCCGGCATGACGCTCGCGGCAATGATTGGAATCGCCGCGCTACCGGTGCGGGCGAGCGCGGCGACGCTGCATATGGCGTGGTCGCAGGACGCCACAGGTCTTGATCCGCACAAGCAGACGGCATTCTCCTCACTGCGGCTGCTGGAGCTGATCTATGAGCCACTGGTGCGGCTCGACGCAAACCTGCAAATCACGCCCGCGATTGCCGATTCTTGGCAGTTCTCGCCGGACGGCAAGGAGCTGAGCTTCAAGCTCAATCCGAAAGCAAAATTCCAGAACGGCGCCGCCGTGACCTCGGCCGACGTCAAGGCATCGTTCGAGCGCATACTCGACGAGAAGACGGGTGCTGCCGCCCGCGCCAACTTTCTCTCGATCGCCAGCATCGACACGCCCGATCCAGCCACCGTCGTGTTCCACCTCTCGCAGCCGGACGTGCCGATCCTGACGGCGATGAGCGACGTCAATGCGGCGATCGTCCCGGCAAGCGAAATCACGGCCGGCTCGATCGGCACGACGACGGTCGGCTCGGGTCCGTTCAAGCTCGAGAAATGGGATCCGAATTCCAAGGAAGTGCTTGTCGCCAACAAGGATTGGGCGGGCGGCGCGACTGGTGTCGACGGCATCGAGATCAGCGTGCTGCCGGACGAGACGGCGATCCTGGCCGCGATGCGCACCAAGCAGATCGATTTTGCCCTGCTCAACGATCCGCTTGTCGCCACGCTGGTGCCCAAGGAAGCCAGCCTGCAGTTGAACCGCGTGCCGGTGCTTGCCTATCACGTGCTGCAGCTCAATCCTTCCCGCAAGCCGATGACCGAACTCAAGGTGCGTCAGGCGATTTCCTGCGCCATCGACCGGCAGGAAGTGCTGGACACCGCCTCGCTCGGCGAAGGCAAGATCACCGGCCCGCTGACCATCCCGGCGCTGGCGACCGATCCGAACCAGTTGTTCTGCTATAAGCGCGACATTGGGAAGGCCAAGCGGTTGATGGCCGAAGCCGGCTATGCCAACGGCTTTTCGGCGACCGTGATCGGCGCCACCGGCGAGCCGCCGACGGCAGCGGCGGAAGCCCAGGTCATCCAGTCGCAACTCGCAGAAATCGGCGTGAAGCTCGATATCAGGATGATGGAGCTCAACGTCTACGTCGACGCCTGGCTGAAGGGCGATTTCGACATGGCCGTCGCGCTGAACGGCGGCAGGGCCGATCCCTACACTATGTACAACCGCTACTGGACCAAGACCGGCAATCTGCAGAAGGTGGCGAACTATATCGACGATACGCTGGACAGCCTTATGCAGAAGGGCCGCACCGAGACCGACCCGGCAGCACGCAAAGCGATCTTCGCCGACTTCGAGAAGCACATCACTGAGATGTCGCCCTGGATCTGGCTCTACACGTCCTACAGCTACACGGCACAGCAGAAGAATATCGCAGGATTCGAACCGGTGCCGACAGGTTCGCTGTTCAGCCTCGCCAAGGTGACGATCCAGTAGCTGCTTCGATGCCGGACGAGAGGACATTCTTCGCGTGAACTATCTGATGCGGCGACTGGCGACCTTCCCTCTCGTCCTGCTTGGCGTGTCCATCGTGGTGTTCCTGGCGATCCGGATGGTTCCGGGCGATTCGATCACGGCAATGCTGGGGACCGAAGCCGGCCTGCTGACGCCGCAGCAGCGCGATGCGCTTGCAGCTTATTTCGGCATCGACCAGCCCTGGTTCATCCAGTACTGGCGCTGGCTGCTTGGTCTTTTCCAAGGTAACCTCGGCATTTCGTCCACCTATGGCAGGCCGGTGCTCGACGTCATCCTCGAGCGTTTCCCGCTAACGTTGGAGCTCGCCCTGCTGTCGATGGTCATCGCCCTGGTTGTCGGCATGCCGGCCGGGATCTTTGCCGCCACTCATAATGAAAAGCTGTCCGACCTCGGCGTGCGCGTTGTCGCAATGATCGGGCAGTCGACGCCGAACTTTGTCCTTGCCCTGCTGATCATCTACACGCTGTCGGCGGGGTTTGGCGTTTTGCCGGCGATGGGTGAGTTTTCGCCGCTGTGGCAGGATCCGCTGCGCAATCTCGGCCAGCTGTTGCTGCCCGCCGTGACGCTCGGCTTTGCCTTCGCGGCTTCGGTGACCCGTATATCGCGTTCGGCGATGCTCGATGTGCTCAGCGACGATTATGTCAGGACGGCGCGCAGCAAGGGCGTTTCGGCGCGCGACGTCATCTGGCGGCATGCTTTGCCCAACGCGCTCATCCCGGTCGTGACGCTGAGCGGCATAGAGTTCGGCTATCTCCTGGGCGGAGCAGTCATCGTCGAGCAGATCTATGCACTGCCCGGTCTCGGCCGCATGGTGCTGGATGCCATCCTGCAGCGCGACTACGCGCTGGTGCAGGGAAGCGTGCTGTTCATCGCCTTCAACTTCATGATCGTCAATCTCCTCGTCGACCTCGCCTATGTCGCGCTCGACCCGCGTATTCGGCTAAGCGAGCACTGATGGCGACATTGCGGGCTATACTTGCGCACACCAGCGGCCGCATCGGCGGTGCCATCGTTGCGCTTTATCTGCTGCTTGCCATGCTTGGCATGCTGGGACTGACGCCGGACAATCCGCTGACGCAGCACCGGGTCGAGCGGCTGCATGCGCCTGACGGCACCTACTGGATGGGCACGGACCTGTTCGGCCGCGATGTAGCAAGTCGGCTGATGACCGGGATCGGCCAGTCCTTCATCGTGGCCTTCTTTTCGGTCGCCTTCGCGACACTGGCCGGCACCGTGCTCGGGCTGGCGGCAGCCTGGTTCGGGCGCCGCTGGGACGGCCTGGTGATGCGCATCATGGACGTTCTGCTGGCGTTCCCGGCGATCCTGCTGGCGCTGCTGATCGTCGCGGTTGCGGGACCGGGAATCTCGACCAGCGTCATTGCCATCGCCATCGTCTACACGCCGATCTTCACGCGCGTCGTGCGAGGTCCGGCTCTGTCGCTCAAGGCGCGCGAGTTCGTCGACGCGGCCCGCACGTTCGGCAGCAGTGCGGGCTATATCGTAACACGGCATCTGCTGCTCAATCTGGTGGCGCCACTGACGGTTCAGGTGACGCTGGCGCTGGCCTGGGCACTGCTGACCGAAGCCGGCTTAAGCTTCCTCGGGCTCGGCACGCAGCCGCCCGCTGCGTCGCTCGGCCTGATGCTGAGCGACAGCCGCAATCTGATGGAGACAGCTCCCTGGCTGATGATCTTCCCGGGGGTAGCGATCATGATCAGCATCCTCGGTTTCAACCTGCTCGGCGATGCGTTGCGCGATGTCCTCGACCCGAAGATGCGGAGATCGATCGCATGATCCCGCTGCTGTCCGTCAGCGGATTGCGCGTCGGCTTCGGCCGCAACCCGAAAGCCAATGAGGTCGTGCGCGGCGTCAGCTTCGAGCTCGCCGATGGCGAAACGCTGGCTATCGTCGGCGAAAGCGGTTCGGGCAAGTCGGTCACCGCGCTGTCGATCAATCGCCTCGTCGATTATGGCGGCGGCCGCATCACCGCGGGCTCGATCAAGCTGAGACGGGCCGACAACAGCATTTTCGACCTGACCGCCGCGGCCGAGCCGCAACTGACGAAGATCCGCGGCGGCGAAATCGGCATGATCTTCCAGGAGCCGATGAGCTCGCTCAATCCGGTGCTGACCATCGGCAGGCAGATCGAGGAATCGTTTCGCCTGCATCGCGGCCTGACCGGTCGGCAAGCGACGGCGGCGGCCAAGGACGCGCTCGACCGCGTGCGTATTCCCGACGCTGCACGGCGGCTGAAATACACGCCCAACCAGCTTTCGGGCGGCATGCTGCAGCGGGTGATGATCGCCATGGCGCTCGCGTGCAACCCGCGCCTGCTCATTGCCGACGAGCCAACGACGGCGCTGGATGTTACGGTGCAGGCGCAGATCATGGCGCTGCTCGCCGAGTTGAAGCAGGAAACCGGGATGTCGATGATCTTCATCACCCACGACATCGGTCTGGTTGCGGGCATCGCCGACAAGATCATGGTGATGCAAAGCGGAGAAGCTGTCGAGCAGGGCGCGCTGAACCAGATATTGGACGATCCGCAGCATCCCTATACGCGGCATCTGCTGCATGCGGTGCCGCATTTCGCCGGCGGCAGTGCGACACGCAGGGACGCGCAACGCGAAAAGCAAAAAGCTGCCGAGCCGGCGCTGAAGGTCGATGGCCTCGTAGTGCGATTTCCGGTCAAGGCTGGGTTTTTCAGCCGTGTCACCGGTGCCGTGCACGCAGTGGACGGTGTGGATTTCGAGCTGATGCCGGGCGAGACATTGGCGGTCGTCGGCGAGAGCGGTTCCGGAAAGTCCACCACCGCCCGCGCGATTCTGGGGCTGGTGCGCTCGACGCGCGGCACAATCTCGGCCAGCGCGCGCAAGGCCGCCGCCGGGCAGAGCGCCCTTCCCGTGCAGATGGTGTTCCAGAATCCCTATGGCTCGCTCAATCCCAGACTCACCATCGAAAGCATCCTCGCAGAGCCGGTGATCGCCACCGGCGGACGGATAACTGCTGAAACGCGGGCGAAAATGGCCGCGCTGTTGAAACGCGTCGGCCTTCCGGAAAACAGCCTGCAGCGCTATCCGCACGAATTCTCCGGCGGCCAGCGGCAACGCCTGTGCATCGCTCGCGCGCTGATGCTCAATCCTTCGGTTGTCGTCCTCGACGAAGCGGTTTCGGCGCTCGATGTGTCGGTGCAGACCAGGGTGCTGGAGCTCTTGATCGAGCTGCAGCGTGAATTCGGGCTGGCCTATCTGTTCATCTCGCATGACATGGCTGTCGTCGAGCGGATCGCCCATCGCATCGCGGTCATCTATGCCGGCCAGATCGTCGAGATCGGCGATGCCAGATCGGTGCTCTCGGAGCCGAAGCACTCCTATACCAAACAGCTTATCGCGGCCGTTCCCTCCATAGACCGGCGGCATGAACGTTTCGAGCTGGACACGCGCCAGGTCCCCTCGCTTGTACGGCCGCTGGGATTTGAGCCGGGCCCGGCCAATTGGCAGCAATTCGGGCCGGATCATAGAGCACGGTTGGACGTGTGATGATTATCACCCGAAAGCATGCAGAGTCAGACGGACAGCCCCCTCGCTGCCTTTCAGACGGAGGCCGCAATTGATCGACCATGATCTCTTCGACCGCGCATTCGCCCCGCTCGAAGCGGCCGTGGCTGCGTCGCGCATTCCGGGCGGCGTGCTCGGCATAGTCGACCGGGACGGCGAACGCATCGTCCGGGCAATCGGCTCAGCCCAAGTCGTGCCGAAGATAAGGCCGATGCATGTCGGGACATGGTTCGACCTGGCATCGCTGACCAAAGTCATCTTCACCACGCCGCGTATCCTGGCACTGGCGGAAGAAGGCGTCATCGACCTCGACGCGCCGCTGATTTCGGTCCTGCCCGACTTTCGCCAATATGACGAAAAAGCCTGGGAACGGAACGTAACGTTTCGCCGGTGTCTCGGCCATCAGACACCGTTTCCCGCCGTCGCGCCGATCTACACCTACGGCCGCGATCCCGAGCTGTTGCGCGCCTTTGTCCTGCAGCGCGAGTGGCAGGTCGGGGAGCCGGTCTATTCCGATATCAACTTCATCCTGCTCGGCTTCGTGCTGGAGCGCCTGTCCGGCAAGACCATTCGCGAAATGGATCCCGGTCCGGGCTTCGCGTTCTCCGCCGAACCGGATCAAGCGGCGGCGACCGAAGATTGCACATGGCGCCGTCGTGTGCTCTGCGGCGAAGTCCACGACGACAATTGCTCGGCATTGCAAGGGGCCGGTCACGCCGGGCTGTTCGGAACGGCAGCTTCGGTCCTCGACTTTGCGCGAGGGCTGCTGGACGGGACCGGCGCATCCGCGAGTTCGATAGCGCTGATGCGCACGCCCTTGTCGGCAACCCGCACCCATGGCTGGGAGCGACCCTACGAAGGCTGGTCCGGCGGCGGGCTGTGCAGCCCCGAAACCTTCGGGCATACCGGCTTCACCGGCACCGGGCTTTGGGTCGACTTCGACAAAGGCAGAGCGTGGACCTTGCTCACCAACCGGATCCATCCGACACGTCATTTCAACAGCGGGATCGCAGCGCTTCGCCAAGCGGTCGGCGATCTCGTCAATGGAGCCTGAGAGTCATGAATCCGAAAAATGGCGAACCAATGTGGGCCGTCGGCCTGATGACCGGCACCGTGCTGGACGGCAATATCGACGTCGCGCTGATCAAGACTGACGGCGAACGGATCGCGGATTTCGGCACCTACACGCTGGCCCCCTACCCGCAGTCGATCCGGACCTTGCTGGAAGAGACGCTTGGCCAGGCAAGGAGCTGGAATTTCACCGGGCCGGAACCGGCAATCTTCCGCGAGGCCGAAGAGGCGCTGACGCGTGCGCAGTCTCATGCGGTCAAGGATCTTGTCGAAAGCCACGGCCTGATCATGGCCGACATCGGCGTCGTCGGCTTCCACGGCCAGACCGTGCTGCACCGTGCCCCGCATGCCGGCCGGCTCGGCCAGACTCGCCAGCTCGGCGATGGCGAGCTGATGCATGCCATCCTTGGCACCAGGGTCGCCTATGACTTCCGTTCGGCCGACATGCGCGCCGGCGGCCAGGGCGCGCCGCTGTCGGCCGCCTATCACGCCGCGCTACTGCGCGAAGCCGACGCCAGCGGCGACACGGCGGTGCTCAATCTCGGCGGCGTCGCCAACATCACCTGGTGGGACGGCAAGGACAATGTTGTTGCCTTCGACACCGGGCCCGCCAACGCACCGCTGAACGATTTCATCAAATCGAAGGGGCTCGGCGAAATGGACCGCGACGGCGCGCTGGCGCGCGTCGGGACGGTCGACGAGGCACGGCTGGCCAAGCTCCTGCAGCATCCGTATTTGACCAAACCCTACCCGAAATCGCTGGACCGTTTCGATTTCGGCGCCTCGATGGCGGACGGGATGAATGCCGAGGATGGCGCTGCCCTGCTGACGGCCTTCACCGCGGCCGCCGTCGGCAAGGCGCTCGATCTTCTGCCGCGCCGGCCGAAGCGGCTGGTGGTCAGCGGCGGCGGTCGCCACAATCCAACGATCATGGCCATGCTTGCCAGCCGCGCTGGCGTCGAAGCGGTTCCGGCCGAGGCGCTCGGCTGGAAGGGCGATGCGGTGGAGGCGGAGTGTTTTGCGTTCCTGGCAGTGCGCGTGCTCAGGGGCTTGCCGATCAGCTTCCCCAGTACGACCGGCGTGGCCCGGCCGATGCGCGGCGGACGCCTTGCCGGCTAACTAAGCCGACAATTTCTTCTGCAGGAAGATACGGCTGCGGCCAATGGGGAAATCGGCAAGCACGCCGAAGGGCAGATAGCCCTGGCGCTCATAGGCCTTGGCAGCCTTGGGATTGAACGTGTCGATCCAGGCGCCGTGACAGCCGCGGGCGATCGCCTCCCTCTCGGCCGCCTCGAGCATCCTGCCGGCCATATGCTGGCCGCGCAGTTTTTCATCGACCCAGAGCCATTGCACATAGAGCCAGCCCCAGGCGGTGTATCCCGAGATGCCGGCGACAATAGCGCCGCGCTCATCGCGCACGAACACGGCGAGTGTCTTCCTGCCGGAGGCACCGACATCACCGTCGTTGAACGCCGTAAGCCGCTCTCCAAGAAAAGCCAGCTCGTGCGGCAAGGGATCGCCGGTTGTCTCAAGCGTTGTATTGTCCATCCAACGAGCATCTATCGAAGGACCGGACCGAGACGCAAGCCTTGCTGCGCTACAGCTTCGGTGAACGCCACGCCGCTGCCGCAGCAGCGATCAGCATGAGCAAGGCTGCAACCACCGCCGATGCCGCAAAACCGAATGTGGAATAAAGCGGTCCGAACGCCGTGGTGCCGACGAACACCGCAAGATAGGTCACCGCGCTGTTCAAACCCATGATCGTGCCGCGGCGCGCAGGGTCGAGCGCCGACAGGCGCATCACCAGGACGTTCAGCCCGAAATGATTGGCAAGGCCCCAGACGGCTATCATCGCTATGGTCAGGCCGAAGCTGCCACTTGCCGCAGCAATCGCGACATAGACGACCGCGACGAGCAGGTAGGCAAACGGCATGACACGCCGCGCGCCCAGGCGGTCGATGACGCCGTCGAGAAGTGCCGCCGCACCAAAGCCGGCGCCATAGGCGAGCGCGGCAAGCCCATTGGCACTGACCGGCCGTCCCAAGCCGTTGTGAAGGTGATCGCCGAGATAGCCATAGACACCGTAGAACGCGGTCATGAAGGCGGCGCAGGCAACCAGAAGCGGCACTATGCCGGGAACGGCCAAAGCGCCCAGTGGCGTCGGCGCCGAACCGCTCTTCCTGACATCGCTGAGCGACGTCAGAGACAGGCTCGCCAATGCGAGTGCTGCCAGCACCGCGACCGCCGCGAAAACGGCGCGCCAATGCACCAGATCGGCAAGTACGGCCGACAGCGAAACGCCGGCGACCATGCTTAGCGTCCAGCCGGTCAGCACGACGCCTATGGTGCCGCTTTCACGACCGGGCGGCGCAATCGCGGCAGAGCTGGCGTAGATCGCCGGCATGGCGACACCTGCTGCGATGCCGGCGAGAAGCTGGGCCGCGACCAGCGCCGTCACGGTCGGCGCAGCGGCGCTGGCGACGAGCGCAATTGCCAGCAGCAGCAACGCCCCTTGCAGCATGCGGCGGGCGCCGAGCCGGTCGATGTAGCGCGCCAGGAACAAGGCGCTTGCCGACGTACCGAGCCCGAAGGCAGCGGACGCTATCATGACTGCCGGCACGCTTGTGCCGAAGGATGCGGCCACAGCCGGTGCGATCGGACCGAGCACCAGCGAGTTCGAGCCGATCACGGCGATGCACCCAGTCAGCAGGTAAGCGAGTGCCGGAATTGGCGGCTTGGGGGCCGCTGCGAATGTGGCGACTTGATCACTGTTCGACATATGGCAATAATGGCCGTATTAAATTCTGTATCAATCGGGAATTTTAATATGGATGAAGAAACAGATGGCATTCCGCAGAACAGGCCTGCCGCCCGCGATATCGATGCAACCGACCGAAAAATATTAGGCGTTCTGGTCGACGACGCCACGATCAGCTATGCCGAGCTCGGCGACCGCGTCGGCCTTTCACCGCCGGCAGCCCATGAACGCGTCAAGCGCCTGCGGCGCAGCGGCGCCATCCGCAACACCGCGGTCATCATCGATCCCAAGGCGGTGCACAAGCCGCTGCTTGCCTTCGTCCATATCGACACCAAGGGGTGGGGAAAGACGCCCGAGCTGATGGCAATCTCCGAACACCCCGAAGTCGAGGAGATCCATTCGGTGGCCGGCGACACATGCATGCTGATCAAGGTCCGCACCGAGGACACGCGGGCACTCGAAGGCCTGCTGTCGCGCCTCTACGAAACACCCGGCGTCACCTCGACGCGAAGCTACGTCGTGCTCTCGACCTATCTCGAGCGGCCGGTGCAGCCGGGGATTACGACGGAGTGGCCGACGCCCCGGCACATGGCCAAGCCACTCTATTAACTCAAACGATCCTAACGCGTATCCAAAGTCGAACCGGGAACGTCTTAGACACTGCATCCTGTGGTCATCCATCGGGTCGGTTTCGTTTTCGCCGGTTCCTTGGGTGCGACGGGATGTCTGTTGCGCAACCGGAGACACGCGATGAGAAAATTGATCGTGGGCAGCTTCATTTCGCTGGACGGCGTCATCGAGGCACCAATGGAATGGGCGTCACCCTACTTCGACGAGGAGATGAAGGAGCACTCCTATGAAAAGGCCGGCGAGGCGGATTTTTTCCTGCTCGGCCGCGTCACCTATGAAATGTTTTCGGCGCGCTGGCCGCAGGTCAAAGGCAGCAAGTACATGGACCGCATGAACGGGCTGAAGAAGCTCGTCGCGTCGCGCAGCCTCAAGGCAGTGAGCTGGAACGCGTCGCTGATCGAAGGCGACGTCGCTGCCGAAATCGCCAGGATCAAGCAGCAAACCGGCGGCAACATATTGAAGTATGGAGTGAGCAATCTCGACCAGACGCTGCTCGCCAACAGGCTTGTCGACGAGTATCAACTCTCGATCGTGCCGACCCGCGTCGGCCAAGGCAAACGCGCTTTCCAGGATGTCGACCCGTCCCTGGTCAAGCTGGAGCTTATAGATACGCACCGTTTCAAGAACGGCGTGATTACGCTGACCTATGTCCCGCTATGATCGTGTACCATGAAGATGCAGCCAAGACTTGACCCGACCCGGCTTTTCGACGTCCGCTACGCCGGCTTCCTGGAGACGGTCGCGCATTTGCGTGGACGGCTGCACCGCTACTGCGCACGCATGACCGGTTCGGCGCTTGACGCCGAAGACGTCATGCAGGAAGCGCTATTCGAGGCCTATCGGAAGATCGAGAAGCTGGACGATGCGAGCGCCCTTCGCCCCTGGCTGTTTCGCATCGCGCATAATCGCTGCATCGATTTCCTGCGAAGCCGGCAGGTCCGCCAGCAGGCTGAGGCCAATTTCGTCGAGGACGAGATCATCCTGCCGGTCGAGCCGGCGGGCCAGGGCGCGGATCGCGCGATCGAGCGGCTGGTGATCCACCTGCCGCCCAAGGAGCGCGCCTGCGTCCTGCTCAAGGATGTATTCGACTATTCGTTGGACGAGATCGCCGATCTCGTCGGCTCGACCGTGGGTGGCGTCAAGGCTGCGTTGAACCGTGGCCGCTCGAAATTGGCCGCCTTGTCGGGCGAGCCAATCGTCCGTTCGGAGCCCAAAAGCGATCCGGAACTTCTGGAATTGCTCAGGCGCTACGTCGAACTGTTCAACCGCCGCGACTGGGACGGGGTACGGGCGTTGACCAGCGCCGACGCACAATTGCGGGTCGCGGATTGCTTCAAGGGCAGGCTGTCGGAATCACCTTACTTCGTCGAATACGAAAAAGCCTCGACGGCCTGGAAAATAGCGATTGGCGAGATTGATGGCGAGGCGGTGCTGCTCGTGCTCCACCATGGCGAAGACGGTTGGAAGCCGGCCCATCCCGTTCGGATCGAAGCCGCCGGCGGGATCATAAATCGCATCACTGATTACTATGCCTGCCCCTGGATCATGCCGGCGGCTGGTGCGGTAGTCGTTTCCAGGCCGGCCTAACCGGCAGCAGGACCTGCAAGTGTCCGGCATCAACCTCAATGAAATGGGATCGATGCCGGACAAGACATAGGCAGTCTACTGAAGCTTCGCCTGCAAGGCGTTGACGTCATCCGTCGTCATTTCGCCGTCGGTCGTCACCTTGCCGTCGACGATCTTCCAGAGCCGGAACGGGCCGGTGATGTCGCCATACTTATCGAAGGCGACCGGACCGATGACGCCTTCGTAGCGGATCGGCTTGCCCTCCTTGATCAGGCCGAGCGCCTTGGCGAACTCGTCCTTGCCGGCATAGATCGGCGTGCCGGCCGGGTCGACTGCCTTGTACATCGCATCCTTGATCTTGGCCGGATCCTCGGAGCCGGCAATGGCGATGGCCAAGCCGACAATGGCGCCGGCATCATAGGATCGGTCGGCCGCCGGGTTCGAAGGTTCGATGCCCGAAAACGCCTTGTAGTTCTTGGTGAAATATTCGGTCGATGCGGTCGGGCTGGTGCCCGAGGACGTGCCATAGGCGTCCTTCAAATAGTCAGCGCCAACGGATTCGATGAAGTCCGGGCTGTTCATGCCGTCATTGAGCAGGAATTTCTGGACACCGCCCTGCGAAATCCAGGTACGGGCGATGGTCGCGCCGTCGACAGGCGTGCTGACGAGATAAAGCCCATCCGGTTCGCCGGCCATCGCCGCGGTCACCTCCGAGGCATAGCTCGACTGCTTTTCATTGTAGGGCGTGTCGGAGACGATGGTGCCGCCGAGCGCCTTATAGGCGCGCGAGAATTCTGCCACCATGTTGACGCCGAAGTCGTTGTTGACGTGGATGACCGACAGCTTCTTGAAACCCTTGTCGATGGCGTATTTGGCGGCGGCGACGCCCTGCAGCGCGTCCGAGGTGATGGTGCGGAAGAAAATGCCGTTGGTCTTGCCGTCGCGTCCGAGCGCGGTCAGCGTCGGCGACGAAGAGGCTGGCGAGACCTGGACGATCTTGGCCGGAGCGGTGACCGAGGTCAGGATCGGGATCGACACCGAGGAGATGATGCCGCCGATGATCACTGGCACCTTCTTGACCTGCACGAGTTGTGTCGCGGCATCGACGGCGATGTTGCCCTGGCTCTGGCTGTCGCGGGTATCGGTCGCGAGATCGCAGCCGCGGACGCCGCCCGCATCGTTGATGTCGCGGAAGGCCATCTCGACCGACTTGGCGCCTGCCTGGCCGTATTCGCCGGCCGGGCCGGTCAGTTCCATGACGAGGCCGACGGTGATCTTGCAGTCGGCGGCTTGCGCTGCGCCGGCCGCTGTCAGCAGAGCCAGCGCGGTGGTGATCTGAAGTATGGTCTTTTTCATTGTTGTTCCCCTTTCGTTACACGACTCTCATTGATGTCTTGAGCCTGTTCAGCCTTCAGGCATCTGCAGCCAGGTTTCATGCAGATGTCGCCATTCAACGCCGTTGGGCGCCGATGAACTGGTGGTGAAAACAACACTCGAGCGACGGCGGCTGTGCTTGCCGGCGCGCTGCTGTGTTTCGACGTAGCAGACGACGATCGCGTCGTCGGCCTGCCAGCCGGCCCGGATATCCTCGATCGAAATAGTGAAGTCGTCATCGCAGGTAGCGCGGCTTGCCCTGACGTGGTCGAGCACTCCGTCGCGATCGAGGATCTGGCCGTCCGGCGCAACCATGCAGAAACCCTCGTTCATGACGCGTTCGAAGCGGCTGAAATCCGCCCTGTCCGCGCTCCCTGCAACGAACCAGTCGACGAAGAAGCGGTGGAGATCGACGACCTCGGCGCTCGCGCGGGAAAACAGAGAGGACTTCTCGTCCATTGCCGCGCTCATATCCGGCCCGCGTTCAGATTGTAGTGCATGATCGAGCCGTGGCGGCCGTGGCGGTCGCGCTCCAGCGTGTAGACATCGCCCAGGGGCCCGCGGCTTTGCGCGATCACGGCAGCGATCCGCGCCCGGTCCTCGGCATCGAGCGCGACGTCCATGATTCTGGCATTGGCAAGGGCGTGCGCCTGGTTGCGGGCGCCGACGATGACGGCCGCCACTTGCGGCTGCTCCAGCACCCAGGCGCTGGCGATGGTGGCGATGTCGACGCCGTGGCGGTCTGCGATGGCCTTCAGTGCGCGAAGCAGCTCCTGAAAAAGCTCCCAGCCGCCGAAATCATCGATGATCAGCTTGTATTTGACCAGCGATCGGTTTTCGAGCGGCGTCTGCGGCTCAACGACATCAAGCCATCTTTCGCTGAGGAAGCCGCCCGCCACCGAACCATAGCAGAGGAAACTGACGCTGTTTTGCTTCGCGAGTGCTGCAAGGCTGTTGGCCGGCCGCTGGTCGAGCACGGAATATTGCAGCTGCTGGCTGACCAGCGGCACGCCAGCGGCCAGGATGTCGGCCAAATGTGGCGTGTCGAAATTTGTGGTGCCGACATTGCGCACCTTGCCTTCGAGCCGGAGGTCGTTGAGCCAACCCATCGCATCGACGTAACCGGGCAGCGCATAATCCCACCAGTGGAACTGGACCAGATCGAGCCGCTCCGTCTTCAGCCGCCGCAGCGACTGGTCGACGATGCCTCTGATGTAGTCACGGCTGATGCTGGAAAGCCTTTCGAGGTCAGGCACCAGCTTGGTGTGAACCTTCATTTTGGCGGCTGCATCAAGGCCGCGCTCATTGGCAAGCCGCAGCCGCGCCGCACCGATCAGTTCCTCGACGCCGGTATAGATATCGGCGCAATCATAGGTCTGGATGCCGGCGTCGAACGTGGCGATCAGGTCGGTCACTGCCTGTTGGCGGTCGATCGCGCCGTGCCCGCCGGCAAGCTGCCAGCCGCCGCGAATGACGCGCGAGATCGTGTAGCCGGGGCTGAGCTCGAATGCCTTGGCGGTCATCTTTGGTCACTCTCCCTGGGCAGCGGCACCGCCGTGGTCTCTGAATGACTGAACCGCCGCTTGCCGGTCCTGACGATTCGCAGCCGGCTGGCGCAATTGGGATCGGGACAGGCGATCTCGGCGTCCGACGTCATCCAGTCGTTCCTGTGGGTCGGGCGCTGCTTTGCTGCTAGAAGCGGCAACACAGCCGCGATGGAATAGATCGAAAAACCCTGCCCCGCCGGCATCGACAGCATCTCACCCTTGAGCTCGAAATAATCACCTGATTTGGCGCCGCAATAGATCGGCTTGCCCTCAGGAATGACCGCCTCGACGCGAAGGTCGAAGAGTTCAAAACTGTCGTCTGGTCCGGCCATTCAGATCTCCACACGCGTGAAGGTGATATCGCAAGCGCCGTTGCGGCGGATCACACCGCAGGTGGCGGCGAACCGGTCGCGCTCCTCGGGACGCACCTGCGCGACCACGCTGCCGGCAAGCCAGCCGATCGGGAACAGCAGGCGCGCCCCCTGGCCATAAAACAAGCCGATGTCGAAAATCGCATTCGGACTGCCGCCCCACATGCGGGGCGGCACGTAGGATAGCACGATGTCGCCCGGCTGCGGCGTCAGCGTTGCATTCTCCGCCGGCAACGGCCTGGCATAGGCTTGGCCCTCAATATCCGCTGATGGAACCGGGCAGGAGATTTCCGGCCCCGTCCACATCGCATGGATGCCGGCAACGACGCGCGGCTTGTCGAGATAGGCCAGCAGGAAGGCAGCGTTGTCGGGCGCCTTTTCAGGCAACAGCAGCGCCGTCACCGAAAGCTCCGAGCGTGGCTCGGTGATCCTGATAGCGGGCATGGTCATGTCTGGCCTTTCGCCGATTGCAGCTTGTCGCGCAGGAAGGCGAAGGGCCGGCTGATGTCGGCCACCAGCGCCTCGCGCGCCGCTTGCGCATCCTGCCTCGCAAGCGCTGCGACGATGCTGCGATGGTAGTGGGCGGTATCGACTTCGCCGGCATCCGAAAAGGCATAGATGGCAACGCGGATGCAGGGTCCTGATTGCAGCCACAGGCTCTCGATCATCGGGATCAGCACGGCGGAACCGCAGCAGCGGTAAATCTCGAAGTGGAAGCTCTGGTTGAGCGTCGCCTCGCGGTCGATGTCCTTCTTGTGCTTCAGCGCCCGCATCTCGTCCCACTCGCCGAGCATGGCCTCGACCGAAGCAATCTGGCGCGGGTTCATGCGCGTGGCGGCCAGCGCGATCGCTTCGCCCTCGATCAAAGAGCGGGCGCGCAAGAGATCGTCGATACGCTCCAGCGTGATCGGCGGCACGCGCACGGAGCGGTTGGGAAGCGCCTCCAGCGCCTTTTCCGTGATCAGCCGTCCGAGCGCCTCGCGCACCGGCATGGTGCTTGTGACCAGCGCATCGGCGAGGCCGCGGATGGTCAGAACCTGGCTCGGCTCAAAAAGGCCGCCGATCAAGGCGCGACGCAGCTCCGAATAGACGCGATCCTGCACAGTCTCGCGGCCGACCGGCGTAAGCTGGGCTGCGAGCGTTTCGTTGTTCCGTTCGATGGCGGCCTTCTGCATGGGCAGTCCCGGTCTTGGCCGTTTTCGGCTTGCGGAAGAAATTAAAGCCGAATAGCGTGATCAAAGCAAGTGTGATCACAAATCAAAACCAGAAGGCGGCGACGATCGCTTTCGGCCAGAGGGTTCCATGAGTGACACAACCGCACAACAGAGGGCGGACACCCGTACGCCGGTTCTGACAGCCAGAAATGTCGTCCGGCGTTTTGGCGGCCTTGTCGCGGTCAACAATGTCTCGTTTGACGTCCAGCCGGGCGAAATACTCGGCCTTATCGGCCCGAACGGTGCCGGCAAGACGACGATGTTCGACCTGCTGGCCGGCAGCATCCTGCCGACCAGCGGCGAAATCTTTCTCAATGGCGTACTCGTTTCGGGAGAGGCAGCCCATCGCCGCATCGGCCGCGGCCTTGGCCGCACCTTCCAGATTCCTCGGCCGCTGCCCAACTTGACGCTGATCGAAAACGTCATGCTGGCCGCGCAGGGACAGGCCGGCGAAAGACTGCTCGCCAACTTCCTGACACCTCGGCGGGTCGCCGCCGAAGAGCGGACGGCCGAGACGAGGGCCATCGAGCTGCTCGAACTCGTGACGCTTGCCCGCCTCGCACATGAACCGGCGCGGGTGCTTTCCGGCGGCCAGCGCAAGCTGCTCGAACTCGCCCGCGTCATGATGGCCGACCCGGCGATCATCCTGCTCGACGAGCCGGCGGCCGGGGTCAACGCAACCCTGCTCGAGATCATTATCGACCGCATCCGCGACATCAATGCGCGCGGCATCACCTTCCTGCTGATCGAGCACAATATCGACATGGTGACGCGGCTGTGCCACCGCGTGCTGGTCATGGCGAGCGGGCAACTGCTGTGCGAAGGCACCCCGGACGAGGTGGCGCGCGACCCGCGCGTCATCGAGGCCTACCTCGGGGGCGCGGCATGAGACAAACGGTACTTGATGTCCGCGATCTCGAAGCCGGCTACGAGCCTGGCGTTCCGATCGTGCGCGGCGCTTCGATCACCGTCGACCAAGGCGAGATCGTCGTCGTTCTCGGTCCCAACGGCGCCGGCAAGTCGAGCCTTATCAAGGCGATCGCCGGCCTTGTCCCTGTCACCGGCGGCACGGTTCTGCTGGACGGCAAAGATATCACGGCGTCGCCCGCCCACACCATGGTCCGCCTTGGCCTTGCCTTCGTGCCACAGACAGAGAACATCTTCCCGCTGATGTCCGTCGAGGACAATCTCAAGGTCGCCTGCGGCATCCTGAAGCCGCGCGAGGTCCCTGCCCGCATCGCGGAAATGTATGCGGCCTTTCCCGATCTCGCCCGTCAGCGCAGAACGGCCGCGGGCAATCTCTCGGGCGGACAGCGGCAGATGCTGGCGGTCGCGCGGGCGTTGATCGTCCATCCCAAGGTGCTGGTGCTCGACGAGCCGTCGGCCGGCCTGTCGCCGAAATTCGTGGCGATGGTGTTCGAGATGCTGGCCGGCATCCGCAAGTCCGGCGTCACCATCCTGCTGGTCGAACAGAACGCCAAGGCAGCGCTTACCATTGGAGACCGCGCCTATGTGCTGGTCGAGGGCAAGGACTGGCACCAGGGCATCGCCTCCGAGCTCTGGAACGATCCTGTCGTCGCCGAGCTCTACCTTGGCCAGCGCCGCCCCAAACTTGGGAAAGGAGGCGCGGCATGAACCTGCAATTTGTCGTTGACGGACTGCTTGCGGGTTCGATGATCGGCCTCGGCGCCATCGGCGTGACACTCACCTATTCAATCCTGCGCTTCTCGAACTTCGCCCATGGCGACTTCATGGCCTGGGGCGCCTATGCGACGCTCGCCGTGGTTGGCGCCATCGGCGCGATGTTCGGCAAGATCGCGCCGATCGCTCCCCTCTCCTTCGGCTGGCCGCTGATCGCCGCGCTCATCATCGGCATGGCGGCCACCGGCCTGCTGGCGCTAGCGCTCGACATGGTGCTGTTCGCGCGGCTGCGAGCCAAGGGCCAGGCGATCATCGTGGTGATGGCGAGCTTCGGCGCCTCGATGGCGCTGAGAAGCCTGCTCGAATTCATCTTCACCTCGCGTCCGACCTATTTCAGCCGGGCCATCCAGATCGCGATGCCGATAGGCTTCGGCATTCGCATTACCCCCGACCAGATCGCGCTGCTGCTGCTGACCGCCGTTCTGGTGCTCGGCGTGCATCTCCTGATGACGCGGACCCAGACCGGCCGCTCGATGCAGGCGTTGAGCCAGAACGCAGCACTTGCCCGCATGGTCGGCATCGACGTCGCCAGGGTGGTGCGCGTCACCTGGATCATCGGCGGAGCGCTGGCCTGCGTCGCCGGCGTCATGATCGGCATTCTCATCCAGATCCGCCCATTCATGGGTTTCGAGATGCTGCTGCCGATGTTCGCGGCCGCCATCCTCGGCGGCATCGGCAGCGTGCCCGGGGCCGTTCTCGGCGGCCTGATCATCGGTCTGGCCGAAGCGGGTGCCGTGCAATTGATCGGCGCCGAATGGCGGGCGGCCGTCTCGTTCATCATCCTGATGGCGGTGCTGTTCGTGCGGCCCATCGGCCTTTTCGGAGTGAGGGAACGCTGATGGATCTGCTCGGCTACGGCGCCTTCTTCCTGACCACCGCGCTGATCTTTTCGCTCATCACGCTCGGGCTCAACCTGCAATGGGGGCTGACCGGGCTTTTCAATGTCGGGGTCGCCGGCTTCGTTGCCATCGGCGCCTACACCTCGGCGTTGCTGACCACGCCCGACGATGCCGCGCGACTGGGCGGCTTCGGTCTGCCTATCCTTGTCGGCTGGCTCGGTGCAATGGTCGTTGGCGGCGTCGCGGCCGCCATTACCGGCATTGCCACGCTGCGCCTGAGATCGGACTATCTGGCGATCACTACTTTCGGCGTCGCCGTCGTCGTGCAACTGGTAGCGCTCAATGCCCAGACGCTGACCGGCGGCCCGTTCGGCATCGGCTTCATCCCGCGTCCCTTCGGCGACCTCGCCGAAACGCCGTTGCTGTTCAATCTGTCGAACCTTGCCGTCGTCTCGGTAGTGACGCTGATCGTCTATCTCGCGCTGGAGCATCTGTCGCGCAGCCCGTGGGGGCGCGTGTTGAAGGCGCTTCGCGAGGATGAGCGGGCCGCGATATCCCTGGGCAAAAGCGCGCGGTTCTACCGCGTCCAGGCCTTTGCCGTCGGCGGCGCCATCATGGCGCTTGCCGGTGCGCTGCAGGCGCATTTCACCGGCTTCATCGCTCCGGACAATTATTTGCCGGCGCTGACTTTCCAGGTCTGGGTGATGCTGATCGTCGGTGGCTCCGGCAGCAATATCGGCGCCGTCACCGGCAGCATCCTGGTCTGGGCGATATGGGCCGGATCAGGAGCCTTGACCAGTATGTTGTTCTCGCCCGAACAACAGGCCCGCGCCGCCTCGCTGCAGATCGTCGCCATCGGCGTGATGCTGTGCGTCATCCTGCTGGTCAGGCCGAATGGCCTGTTCGGCGGCAGGCCGCGGCGTCCAAGCTTCGGCAAGCGTGTCCGAGTGACTACGGGTGAGAGCGGAACAACGTCATGATCGACGTTGCCGGGTCTTCCGGCCTTTCCCTCTGGCACGCCGTCGGCCGCAATCGCCGCGAACGGCCCGCCCTCGAAGGCCCACTCGATGTCGATCTGGCGGTTGTCGGCGGCGGATTCTTGGGCCTTTCCACAGCGCTGCACACCGCCGAAAAAGGCATCTCGGTCGTCGTCCTCGAAGCGGAACTCATCGCCTGGGGCGCGACCGGCAGGAATGCCGGCTTCGTGGTGCCGAATTTTGCCAAGCGGGACCCGGACGATATCATTGCCCAGCTCGGACCCGAACGCGGCGAACGCCTTGTCGATTTCGCCGCCGGCAGCGCCGACCTCGTCTTCGACCTGATCAAGCGGCATGCCATCGAATGCGATGCCGTCCAGAGCGGCTGGATACAACCAGCCCATTCGCCGGCCGCTTTGCAAAAGACCAGATCGCGCGCCGAGCAATGGGCACGACGCGGAAGACCGACTGTTGGGCTGGATAGTCAGGCGGTCGAAGAGCTGACCGGTGTTCGCGGCTATCTCGGCGGCTGGATGGACAGGTTGGGCGGTGTCCTCAACCCGGTCGAATATGCGCGCGGGCTGGACGACGCGGCGGAAAAAGCCGGAGCACGCATCTTCGAGCATACGCGCGTTGCATCGATCGGTCGCACAGGGGATGGCTGGGTTTTGAAGACGGCCTCCGGCTCGGTGCGCGCCGGAAAAGTGTTGATCGCCACCAACGCCTATGGCGGACATCTCGAGCGCACGCTGCAGCGAACCTACATCCCGCTGAAAATCTTCCAGATCGCGACGGCGCCGCTGCCGCGCGAAGTACGCACCCGGTTGCTTCCGGGCGGGCAAGGCGTCGGCGACACCAGGCGCAATCTTTTCACCTTCCGCTTCGACAGCGGAAACAGGCTGATCACCGGCGGCATGCATGTTTTTGGCCCCGGTGCCGACACGCGGGTGCCGCGGGCGATCTGGCGGCGGCTAGCGAAGCAGCTCCATCTCCAGGAAATCCCGCCGCTTGAATACAGCTGGTCGGGGATGGCTGCAGTCGAGCCCGACTTCCTGCCACACCTCGTCGATCTCGGCCCCGGCCTGATCGCGGGCTTTGCCTGTAATGGGCGCGGAATCGCCATGACCACTGCCATGGGCAAGGTGCTTGCGGATTGGGCTGATGGAACAAAGCCTCAGGATTTGCCGCTACCGTTTGGACCGCCGTCGCCAATCCCGTTCCGTAGCCTGATGCGGCATGCGCCAAACGTGTTGCTCCCCTGGAGCATGCTGCGCGACCGGCTGGACGAGGCAGGCTAGCTCGCCCTCGCCGCGCGCTTAGGATTACCGGGCTGATCGTGCGTGTCCGTCCGCCGTCCTGATCTCGAACTGCTAGACTCGCTCAAATCATGTTGTTAACGACAGCGGATGAAGCAGAACTATCTTTATCTCATCATCGGCGCTTTGGTCGTCGCCGTCATTGCCTTGGGCATTTACGTTTATCGCGAGGAGACTAAGCCGAAAGGCGTGGAACTTCGTATCGACGATACCGGCATTTCAGTTCAGGAAAAATAGACCACGTATTCCTGTTGCTCGACCTTGCGCGCTAGACGTCGGCTGCACCGCCTCACCCCAACTCCAGCGTCGTTATCGCAAAAACCCCGGACTGCATGAGCTGCGGCGCCCTTCCCTTGTACATTCGAGCGGTCTCGAAGCCCGGTTGAAGGCCGGCGGACGACAGCAAATCTGCAAATTGTCCGCTGGTTTCGGGAACGTCGAGATGGACGTTTCCAGGACCGGACATGTGCGCGAGCGCGGTAAAGAGATGGCTTGCCGCGTCCAGATCGTCGGCAAAGAGCGGGCCGATCTTGTAGCCGTCCCGGCATTGGCGCGCGACACCGTATCCCGCAATGGCGCCGTCCTTGATGATCGCAAGCGCCATATGCGGCGGGCGCAGCCAGTGTTCCAGGAAGGATCGCCTCGGGCCGGGAAAGAAGCGGCGGTCATAGTCCAGTATGTCCGGCACGAGCTCCGGCCCTATGGCGCGAATGTCGTTGCCGGCAGCTGCCGGGACATTGGGCGACCCCATGCACCGGACCGTCCGGTAGGCCGATGCAAAACCCATGCTGCGGTAGTTGGCCTGCTGTTCGACGACACCGTCGAGGCCGATCGTGCGGTTGCCGAGCCGCGCCATGCCGGCATCCCAGACGGCCTTACCGTGGCCTTGGCCACGCCTGTCCGGCCGGCAGATGTAGAGGCCGATGAAGCCGAAATCGTCGCCATAGGCAACGGCCGAAATACCGGCCGCCAGTTCGCCGTCGACAAAGGCGCCGATGAAGCCTTGCGGGTCGGCTGCCTGGAACAGCGCGGCGTCGCCGAGGCCGGGGTTCCAGCCTTCCGCCGCCGCCCAATCGACAAGGGTTTGCACTTCTTCAAGCGCGAGCGTTCGGATCGTTCGGGGCATTGCGATCACTCGGCGGCACCAGGCGCGAAGGATTTCAACGCGCCATGATAGGGCTTTGCCAATGGGCTTGCATAGGCGCCGCGCTTGGATGTCGTCAGGCCAAGCGCGATCAATGCCTCGGCCTGTTTCACCGCCGCGCCGACGCCGTCGACGACTGGAAGCCCGAATTCCCGCTGCAGCGCCGCCGCCAGATCGGCCATGCCGGCGCAGCCGAGCACGATCGCCTCGGCGCGATCCTCGTCTATGGCGCGCGCAATCTCGTTGCGCAGCCTGGGGAGTGCGCCGGACGCCGGATCTTCGAGGGCAAGAACCGGGATATCGGCAGCGCGCACGCGCGCGCGCCCCGCCATGCCATAGCGCTGCACCAGCCCTTCGACCGGCACGCGCGAACGTCCAGTGGTGGTGACGACGGTAAAGCGCTGGGCGATGAACGAGGCCGTGCTGAGCGATGCCTCGCAAATGCCGATGACCGGAATGTTGGCCATGGCGCGCGCGGCATCGAGGCCGGTGTCGTCGAAACAGGCAATGATCGCAGCCTGTGCGCCCGAGCGTTCGCCGGCAGCGATCTCCACCAGCAGGCCGGGCACGGCAAGTGCTTCATCGTAATAGCCTTCGATCGACACCGGTCCCATCGACGAGGTGACGGCAACGATCGTCGTCGATTGAGCAGCGACCGATCGGGCCGCCGCCGCAATAGTCTCGGTCATGCTGGCGGTGGTGTTCGGATTGACGACGAGGATCTGCACTGTCAGGCACGCTCGCGGCGGCGGCCGACATAGACGATCGCGCCGAGCGTCAGCAAGATCACCAGGAAGGAAAACACGGTCGTCACTGTGCCCAGCGCATAGAGCACCGGTGTCGTCACATTGGTCGTCATGCCGTAGATTTCGAGCGGCAGCGTGTTGAACGTGCCCGAGGTCATCAGCGTGCGGGCGAACTCGTCATATGACAGAGTGAAGCCGAACAGGCCGACGCCGATCAGGCTGGGTGCGATCATCGGCAACACGACATGGGCGAAGGTTTGCCAGGACGATGCTCCGAGATCCCGCGCGGCTTCCTCATAGGCCGGCGAGAACCGGTTGAAGACAGCAAACATGATCAGCACGCCGAAAGGCAAGGTCCAGGTCAGATGGGCGCCGAAAGCGGACGTGTACCAGGCGGGGCGGAAGCCGATCTGCTGGAAGACGACGCCAATGCCGAGGCTGATGATGATCGAGGGCACGACGAGGCTGGCGACGGCCAGATAGAACAGTGCGGTTGCGCCGCGAAATTTCTGCCGGAAGGCGAGGCCGGCAAGCAACGACACGACAACAGTCACCACCATCACCATCAGGCCAAGGACGAGCGAGCGCCTGAAGCTGCCGCCGAAGTCGCCGACCGCCTGGCGCTCGAACAGGTTGGCAAACCAGTGCAGCGAGACGCCGTTCAGCGGGAATGTCAGACCGCCATTCTCGCCCTGGAAAGAGAGGATCAGGATCGCCGAAAGCGGGCCGTAGAGGAACAGCACGAAAAGCGCGAAGAACGCCGCCAACACATAGAATTCAAGGCTGCGCTTGTCGCGGCTCATGGCCTCACAGCTCCTTGCGAATGTCGACGATGCGCAGGATACCCGCGACCATCAGCAGCACCAGCACCAAGAGCACGACGGCGTTGGCAGCCGCCGCCGGATACTGCAGCAGCGACATCTGGTTCTTCATCATTAGCGCGACGGAGGCGCTCTGCCCGCCGGACATCACCTGCACCGTCGAAAAGTCGGCCATCACCAGCGTCACGACGAAGATGGTGCCGATCGCCATGCCGGGCTTGGCGAGCGGAATGACGACGTTCCAGAGAACCTGCCAGCCGGAAGCGCCGGCATCGCGTGCGGCTTCGATCAGCGACTTGTCTATGCGCATCAGCGTGTTGAAGATCGGCGTCACCATGAACAGCGTGTAGAGATGCACCATGGCCAGAACCACGGCGAATTCGGAATAGAGCAGCCACTCAATCGGCTTCGGGATCAGCCCCATTTGCACCAGCGTCGAGTTGACCAGGCCGTTGCGGCCAAGCACGGGAATCCACGAGATCATGCGGATGATGTTGGAGGTCAGGAACGGCACCGTGCAGACAAGGAACAGCACCATCTGCATGGCCGTGGTCCTGATGTGGAAGGCGAGGAAATAGGCGACCCAGAAACCGATGAACAGCGTCAGCGCCCAGACGATGGCGGCGTATTTCAGCGTGTTCAGGTAGGTTTTCCAGGTGACCCAGGAGCCGAGCGTGTCGGCGTAGTTGGTGGTCAGGAAATCCGGATACATCGCCGCGAAATCGTAGTCCCAGAATGAGACCACGGCGATCATCAGGATCGGCAGCAGGAGGAACGCGCCGAGGATCAGCGCCAGCGGTGCCGCCTGGAGATAGGGTGCGACGCCGGCAAAGGAGCGCTTATGTCTGGCCGGCTTTGTGGCAATGGTTGCGGGCTGATCGAGTGCCACTGTCATCTGGAACAGCCCAAAGGTGTCGCACAAGGCCGATAATCTGGCAAACCGTGATCCTTCCCACCCCCCTCTGTCCTGCCGGACATCTCCCCCGCAAGGGGGGAGATCAGCAATTTCGCCGCTGGCTCTCCTTTTGAAACCTTGGAGATTGGCGAAAGCAGAAATGACGGCGCAATCTCCCCCCTTGCGGGGGAGATGTCCGGCAGGACAGAGGGGGGTGGGAAGGAATGAGGCATCTCAGTTGTTGCCCGGCTGCATCAAGCAGCGATGAACTCGTTCCAGCGCTTCACCATGTAGCGGTCTTCGTCCATGACCGAGTTCCAGCAGGCGACCTTGCCCATGCGCTCTTCGAACGAGCCGCCGTCACGCACGGCGCCGGCCTTTTCCATGACCTTGCCGTCCGGCGACAGGATATCGCCCTTTGCCGGCTTGCCTTCGATCCAGTAGCCCCACTCGTCCTCGGACATGAACTTCTTGGCCGACACCATGTTGGCCGAGTAATAGCCCTGGCGGTTGAGATAGCCGCCAACCCAGCCGGACGTGTACCAGTTGATGTATTCATAGGCGGCATCGAGTTCGGCGCCGGAGAGATGGGCTGCCAGGCCAAGCCCGCCACCCCAGGACCGGTAGCCTTCCTTGAGCGGCTGGAACCGGCACGCGATGCCCTTGGAGCGGACCGCGGCCACGGCCGGCGACCACATCGACTGGATCACCACTTCGCCTGAAGCCATCAGGTTGACGCTTTCGTCGAAGGACTTCCAGAAGGCACGGAACTGGCCGTCCTGCTTGGCCTTGATCAGGAAGTCGATTGTCTTGTCGATCTCCTCCTTGGTCATGTTGCCCTTGTCGGCATATTTGATATTGCCTGTGGCTTCCATGATCATTGCCGCATCCATGATGCCGATCGACGGGATGTTGAGGATAGCGGTCTTGCCCTTGAAGGCAGGATCCATGATGTCGGCCCAGGTGGTGATGTCACGGCCGACGAGGTCGGGGCGGATGCCAAGCGTATCGGCATTGTAGATCGTCGGCACCATGGTGAACCAATTGGTCGGTGCCTTGGCGAAGACCTTGCTGTCCTGCGCCTCGACGTAACCGACCGTATGCGGCGCGGTGCCCTGGGCGATGACGCTGTCCGGCGTCAGCTTGCCGGTTTTGAACAGCGGCACGAGCTCGTCGTAATATTTCAGCTTGGTGACATCCATCGGCTGCAGGACGCCTGTCGGGAACACCTTCTTGCAGATCCAGTATTCGATGTCGGCGATGTCGTAGCTGTCGGGCTGCGTCACGGCGCGCTGCGCGGCGGCGTCGGAATCGGTTGCCGTCATCTCCAGCGTGATGCCGAGGTCGGCTTTGCACTTGTCGGCGATGGCATTGAGGTTGGACACGCCGGTGCCGAACTGGCGCAGCGTGATGTTCGATTGCGCCCAGATGGTCGGAAAGCCTGATATGGCGCCGGAACCGGCGGCGAAACCGACGGCGGCGGCACCTGTCTTGAGCAGCGAACGACGCGATATTCCAGTCTTCTTGTCGGTGGTGTTGGTCATGTTCAGTTCCCCTGTTTTGATTGGTTATGCTGGGTTTCAGGAATCGAGACGGCCAAGGACGATCGCGTCCTCAGCGTCCCAGGCGATCGGCACGGCGTCGCCGACAGCAACCGGCCTGGCGAAGAAGCTGGTGTCGTCGACGATCACCGTGAAATCCTCGATGCCGGCGCCATTGACCGAGAGCTTCACGGTCGAACCGCGGTACTCGACGTTTGAAACGATGCCGGTGAAGCCGAGCCCGGCTGCCGGCGGCTCACCGATGCGCACGTGGTCGGTGCGAATGGCGATGTCGATGGGTTCCCCGGTCTCCCTGCCCTGCCCGCTCGCGGCGAGCGCGACGCCGCCGGGCACGTCGAAAACGACCATGCCGTCGCGACTGCCGCTGACGCGGCCGGAGATGACATTGTGGTCGCCCATGAAACGAGCGACGAAGGCGGTGGCCGGCCGCTCGAACACGATGCGGGGATGCGCCGCCTGCTCGATACGGCCGTCGTTCATGACCACGATCAGGTCGGCCAGTGCCATCGCCTCTTCCTGGCTGTGGGTGACGTGGACGAACGTGATGCCGAGCGACGTCTGCAGCTTCTTCAGTTCGGCCCGCATGCGGATCTTCAGGAACGGATCGAGTGCCGAGAGCGGTTCATCGAGCAACAGCGCCTCGGGATCGGTGATCAGCGCGCGGGCGAGAGCAACGCGCTGCTGCTGGCCGCCGGAAAGCTGCACCGGACGGCGGCCGGCATAGGCTTCCATCTGCATCAGCTTCAGCATGTCGAGTGCCTTGGCGCGGCGCTCCTCCTTGCCGACGCCTTTCATCTTCAGGCTGAACGCGACATTGTCGATCAGGTCGAGATGCGGAAACAGTGCGTAGGACTGGAACATCATGGCGGTGCCGCGCCTGGCCGGCGGCAGGTCGGTGACCACTGTGTTGCCGAGACGCACGTCGCCGCTCGATATGCTCTCGTGCCCGGCGATCATGCGCAGCGTCGAGGTCTTGCCACAGCCGGAGGGACCGAGCAGGCAGCAATAGGTTCCCGCAGGGATTTTCAGGCTGATCCCTTCGACAGCAGTCGTCGCGCCATAGACTTTCGAAACGGACACAATGTCGATTTCGGCGGCTTTGGACATCCAGCTTCCCCTTTGGTCGGATTAGCCAAAGCATCATGCGTGCCAGTTGCGCGCCGCCGCACCAACCGACTGAATCCTCGAAGAAATCGGGGCTGCATCTACGTGGCTGCCGATACGGCATCCTTGTGCAATGCACAAATTATAGGCGATTGCCGCCGATCCTCGCAAAAATCGTATGCAATCTTTTTCATCCCTGTATTCACTTTGTCTCTCGTCCAAGCGATGCGATTCAGGGTAGAAGTACGCAGGATCACCGCCATGAACATTGCCGACCAGACTTTCCCTGCTATCGAGGCCGCCAACGAGGATCGCGCGCAGGCGATCCGCGACCAGTTGCGCGACGCGATCGTCGATCGCCGGCTGGCGCCGGGAACCAAGCTTTCCGAAGGCGAAGTCGGCACGCTGTTCGATGTCAGTCGCACCGTGGCGCGCGCCGCACTGCAGATGCTTTCCTTCGAGGGATTGGTGCGTACCGAGCGCAATCGCGGCGCCTTCGTCGCCAATCCGTCGCCGGAGGAGGCGCGGCAGGTTTTTGCTTCGCGCCGCCTCATCGAACCAGGCATCGCGATTGCCGCCGCCGGACGGATGACGCCGGCACATGTCGCCGCGTTCAAGGCCCAGCTCGACGAAGAAGGCCGTTTCATCGCCGAACGCGGACCGAACGCAAGGCGATCGGAGATCAAGGCGTCGGGGGATTTTCACCTGCTTCTGGCGTCGGTCGCGGGAAACGTCATCCTGCAGCGCTTCATGGAGGAGCTGGTCGCTCGTTCATCGCTGGTGATCGCACTCTATGGCCGCTCGGGCATCTCGAGCTGCGGCCACAACGAACACACGCAGATCCTCGAGGCGCTGGAAAATGGCAATGCCGAACGCGCCAGCGCGCTGATGCTGCACCACATCGACCATATCGAAGCCGACCTCGATCTGCGCGTCAGGAGCGGCCCGGCACTCAGGCAGGCGCTCGAGTTCTGAGATCACGTCAACGCACGATCCTCACGCACATCGGTGTGCCGATGTCGATGGAGCGGCCGGTGTCGCTCAGCCGGCCGGTTGCGGCATCACGGGCGAAAATCGAGATGCGGTCGGCATTCTGGTTGGCCGAGAACAGATGGCCGCCCGAGGGCGTCAGTGCCAGATTGCGCGGCGTGGCACCGCCGCAAGGCGTATAGCCGACAAGGGCAAGCCTGCCGGTTTGCTGGTCGATCGAAAACACCACTATGCTGTCATGGCCGCGGTTGGAGCCGTAGAGAAAGCGGCCGTCAGGCGAGATCTGGATGTCGGCGCAGTGATTGCCGTCGCGCGCCTCGGGCGGCACGGCCGGCTTGCTGTCGATCACCGTAAGCTTGCCTGATCCTTCGTCCAGCGCAAGCGAGACGACCGTCGAATCCAGCTCGTTCATGACGAACACGAAGCGGCCGCCCGGATGCAGCGCCAAATGGCGCGGACCCGCGCCCGGCGCAAGCTCCGACTCGGCGAGCTTCGTCAGGCTGCCGTCTGGCCCGATGCGGTAGGACACCAGCCGGTCGATGCCGAGGTCGGCGACGATCGCCATGCCGCCGGAAAGCGTCTCGGTTACGCTATGGGCATGCGGCCGCTCCTGGCGGGCCGGGTCCGGTCCGGTCCCGCTATGGGCAACGCTCGACAACGGCGCTGTCAGGCCGCCATTCTCACCCAACCCATAGACCACGACCGAGCGATCGGGGCCGCCCTCGCCCATGCCGTAATTGGCGACCAGCAGCTTCGTCCGGTCGCGCGTGATGGTGTTGTGCGCCGTGATGCTGCCCAGCGTCGGCTGCTTGTTGATGTAGGACAGCGTGGCGGTCTGCCTGTCGAAACGGTAGGCCGAGACCACCCCTTCGCGCCAGGTGAACACTTCTGAATTGGGATAGATGTGGGAGCCGTCCGGCGTCACCGACAGGAAGGTGGGATTGTCGATGTCTCCCGTCTCGGCCAGTTTCTTCGTCTGCAGCGTCCCTTCGTCGAAACTGTAGACACCCAGCCCGATGCCGCGCGCGCCCTGAAAATACGGCGCGTCGCGATTGAGGCTGCCGACGAAAACCAGACAGGCATTCTGCATCACTTCCTCCCTTGTTCCGCCGGCATTGGCCGCGACGGAGCAGGCAAAATTTCGCCGAGACTCGCTTGCAACACAACCCCATATGTGAAAATACTATTCACAAAAGAAGATTGACGGGAGGATCGATCATGCATTTCGCTGGTCTGCGGCGCGCCCTGATGGACGATTCCCGCTCCCAGAGGAAGTCGTCATGAGCGGCTTCGCGCCGACCGTTGGCGTGGCATCGACACACCCCGCCAACATGCCTAGGGATCACGCCGACCTTCCCGTCTGGAACGCGGAGAACTGGTTCTACGAAGACTGGCCGGTCGGCCAGAAGATCCGTTCGCTGCGCCGGACCATTGCCGAGGGCGACAGCCATCTCTTCAACACGCTGGTGCTCGACATCCATCCATACGTGCAGGACCAGATGTTTGCCGAAACGGAAGGCATTTTCGGCAAGCGGCTGGTCGCTGGCGCCTTCGTGTTCTCGGCCGGGCTCGGGCTCGTCGCCACCAATTGCATCAACGCCTTTTCGTATGGCTACGACAAATTGCGCTTCATCAAGCCGGTGTTCATCGGCGACACGATTTATTCGATCCGCTCCAACCTCGACAAGAAGCCAAAATACAAGGAGATGGGGCTGATCCGCGCCAGCTATGAAGTCTTCAAGGGTGAAGGCGAGCTCGTGCTTTATTGCGAGCACCTGCAGACGGTGAAGTACCGCAATCCGGCCGATTTCGCCGGCAAGACGGAGAAATAGGCAATGGCTGCCATTGCCGAACTGCCGCTGACCGGGCTCATCGTTGTCGATATGAGCCAGTTCCTGTCCGGGCCCTACTGCTCGCTCAGACTGCTCGACCTCGGCGCCCGCGTCATCAAGATCGAACGGCCGGATGGCGGCGACCTGTCGCGCCGGCTCTATCTCAGCGACACCGAGATCGGCGGCGATTCCACCATTTTCCATGCGATCAACCGCGCCAAGGAAAGCCTTGCAATCGACTTGAAGGACGAGGCCGATCTTGCGGCACTGCGCGGCCTGCTGGCCAAGGCCGACGTGCTGATCCAGAATTTCAGGCCCGGCGTCATCGAACGACTGGGCTTCGATTACGAGGCGGTGCGCAAGATCAATCCGCGCCTGGTCTATGCCTCGATCAGTGGCTACGGCGAGGAAGGCCCGTGGGTCAAGCGGCCCGGGCAGGATCTGCTGGCGCAGGCCCGCTCCGGCGTGATGTGGCTGAACGGCGACGAGGACCAAGGGCCGGTGCCCTTCGGCCTGGCGATCGCCGATATGCTGGCGGGCTCCGCCGCCGCGCAAGGCATTCTCGCGGCACTGGTGCGGCGCGGCGTGACCGGCAAGGGCAGCCATGTCGAGACCAGCCTGCTCGAAGCGCTGGTCGACTTCCAGTTCGAGGTGCTGACCACGCATCTCAATGACGGGCGCCGGCTGCCGCGGCGGTCGAGCTTCCGCAGCGCGCACGCCTATCTCTCTGCGCCCTATGGCGTCTATCCGGCCAAGGGCGGTTATCTGGCGATCGCGATGACACCGATCTCGAAACTCGCCGATCTCCTCGGGCTCGAGGAGCTTGCGCCCTATCGCGACCAGCCGTCGACCTGGTTCACCGCCCGCGACGAGATCAAGGCGATCATCGCGCAAAAAATCGCGACCAGGACGGTCGATGAGTGGCTCGGTATCCTCGAGCCCGCCGACATCTGGTGCGCCAAGGTTTTGACCTGGCCGGAAATGATGGCCAGCGAAGGCTTCCAGGTCCTCGACATGTTGCAGACGGTGACGCGCGAGGATGACGTTTCGATCCTCACCACGCGCTCGCCGCTCAGGGTCGACGGCATCCGCGCCAAGGTCGAGCGGGCCGCGCCACGCATCGGCGAGCACAGCGCAAAAATCCGCGAGGAATTCGGGCTGTGAGCGACGTCACGCTCAAAGGCATGACCTGGAGCCATCCGCGCGGCTATGACCCAATGGTCGCCTGTTCGGCGCTGTGGAAGGAACGGACCGGCGCCACTATCGAATGGGACAAGCGCTCGCTGCAGGATTTCGAATCCTTCCCGGTCGAGGAACTGGCCCGTACCTATGATCTGATCGTCATCGATCATCCGCATGTCGGCCAGATCACCGCCGAGAATTGCTTGGCGCCGCTCGATGTCGCCGGCCGGGAAGCCGAACGTGCAGCACTTGCGGCGGGCAGTGTCGGCCGGTCCTTTCCGAGCTACAACTGGCAAGGCCGGCAGTGGGCGTTTCCGATCGACGCGGCCAGCCAGGTGCAGGCATGGCGGCCCGACATGCTTTCGGCTGCGCCGGCGAGCTGGGCCGATGCGCTCGATCTGGCGCGGCAAGGCCGCGTGTTGTTGCCGCTGAGGCCGCCGCATTCGCTGATGGTGTTCTACACGCTTGCCGGCAATCTCGGCCGGCCCGCCGGTGAAGGCCCTGGCGACCATGTGGATCCGGCAACGGGCAAGCAAGTCTTCGAGATGATGCGCGAGATCGCGGCCCTCGTCGACCCGGCCTGTCTTGACATGGATCCGATCGCGGTTCTGGAGCAAATGGCCGGATCCGTCTCGCGGATCGCCTGCGCACCGCTGATCTATGGCTATGTCTCCTATGCCATCGCCGGGTTTCGAGCCAACCGCCTCGCTTTCGCGGATATCCCGGCCGCGGGCAATGCCGGCCCCAAAGGCTCGGCGCTCGGCGGGACCGGCATTGCCGTGTCGGCGTTTTCGAAGGCCAGGCAGGCAGCAATCGACTTCGCTTACTGGATCACCAGCGGCGAGGTGCAGCGCGGCCCCTATGCGTCGGCCGGCGGCCAGCCCGGCCACGCCGCGGCCTGGGAGGATGCCGCCGTCAATGCAGCCACCGGCAATTTCTACAAGGACACGCGGGCCACGCTCGAAGGTGCCTGGGTCAGGCCGCGGCACGACGGCTACATGGCGTTCCAGCAGGCGGCGTCCGATCGCATCAATCTCGGCCTGAGCGAAGGGCACAATGCCGCTCGCGTCGTTGCCGATCTCAATCGCCTGTTTCGGGAAAATCTTTCGACGCAGGTGTCCGGCGTTGCCGGCGGAGGAGCCTGAAACAACCGAACGGAGGAGAACATGAACAGCCTGATCCGCGGCCTTATGGCCGCAACCGCACTTGCATCGGTCACGACCATAGCCTGCGCTCAAGACGTTTCGGGCGTGATTGCTGGATTGCCGACCGAACTGAAGGCACAATATGACGGCGCGCCTCAGAAGGTGCTGCCGTCGGCCTGGGATAATTTCACGCCGCCGCCAAAGCCGTGGAAATGGTGTCACTCCGAGTCCTACCAGGGCAATCCGTGGCGCGTCACCGTCACCAAGGAGTTGAAGCGGCTGGTCGACGGGCTGATCGCCGACGGCACCGTGGCGAGCTTCGAAGTGTCGGATTCCAACAACGACGCCAGTCAGCAGATCAACCAGATCCGCGCCTTCATCGACAAGAAATGCTCGATCATCACCTCGATCCCCGGCTCGGCGACGGCGCTGGACGATGCCATCGATGCCGCAGCCAAAGCCGGCATCCCCTTCATCACGGCAGCCGGGTCGGTGACCAGCCCGAATGCCATCAACGTCGATTCCAACTATGCGCGCTGGGGCTACGACATGATGACGGCGATCGGCAAAGCAATGCCGGACGGCGGCAGCGTGCTTCTGGTCGAAGGCATTGCCGGTCACCCGATCGTCGTGCAGGAGCGCCAGGGCGCCGACAAGGCACTGGCCGAGAACACGAAGCTCAAGGTCTCGCGCAGCGTCAACGGCAACTGGACTGCGAACGTCACCAAGACGGCGGTTCTGCAGGCGATCGCCACCAATCCGGCGCCGATCGATGCGGTGTGGACGACGGGCAGCGAAAGCCGTGTCGTTGCCGAGGCCTTTGCCGAGGCCGGCCGCCCCGCCCCACTGATCACCGGCTCGATCACCGGCGATGCGCTCGGTTACTGGAAGGCCAATCCCGACAAATACCGCTTCGAAGGCCATGCGGTGCTGCCGCACTGGACGGCCGAGACGCTGTTTCGTGTCGGCGTGCGCATGCTGGATGGACAGAAGCCCAAGCTCAACACGCTGCTGATCCCGATTCCGCCGGTGCACAATGCCGACCTCGGCGCCTGGTACAAGGACTGCATGACGCCAGACGCCGTCTCGATCTTCCCGGTCCCGCCGAAGGACCCGATGCCGGAGGAATGGCTCGATGCCTACTTCGCCAATCCGGCACCGACCAAGGGCTGGGATTATTCGAAGGTGCCGGACGCCTGCGCCAAGTAGGATATGAAAGCCGGCTCCGCAACAGCGGTGCCGGCTTTCTCCATCAGGATTGCTCATGCTGGAAGTCCAGGCCATCTCGAAACGCTACGGTGAGACGATTGCGCTGGCCGATGCCTCAATCGCATTCCGCGCCGGCACGATCCACACCATCCTGGGCGAGAATGGTTCGGGCAAGAGCACGCTGGTCAAGCTGCTGTCGGGAATCGTCCAGCCGGACAACGGCGCGATCCTGCTCGACGGAGTGCCCTTTGCCGGCCTCTCGCCGGCGGCGTTCCAGGCCGCCGGGTTCGCCACCGTGTTCCAGGAAGTGCTGATCGCGCCTGACCGTTCGGTCACCGACAACATCCTGCTCGGCCTCGACGGCCTGCTGACGCGCACCGTGCCGCGCGCCGAGCGGCGGCGATGCGCGCAAGCGGTGCTGAAGCGCTTCGCTGTGACCGAGATCCCGCTCGACCAGTTGACCGGGCAATTGCCGCTTGCGGTTCAGCAATTGGTGGTGCTCGCCCGCGCCGTGGTCCGTAGCCCGCGCATTCTCATCCTCGACGAGGTTACGGCGGCGCTCGACTTTGCCGACCGCGAGGCGGTCTTTGCCATGATGCGCAAGCTTGCCTCGGAAGGCTGCCTGATCCTGTTCATCACCCATCGCATGGACGAGGTGATGGCGCTTTCGGACCGGATTTCCGTGCTGCGCGGCGGCAGCGTGGTGACGACTGAGGAACGCGGCACGTCCACCGCATCCGAGCTTCTCAAGGCGATGGCGCCACGCACGGCGGCGGTGCTGGCGCATGGCTGATCGCGCCAGCCTTTCGGTGCGCGGCCTGGTGATCGCGCCGGGCGCAAGCCCCATGACGCAAACCATTGCGCCGGGCGAGATCGTCGGCCTTGCAGGTCTCGACGGCCATGGACAGGAGCGGTTCCTGAAAGTGCTAGCCGGTCTGGAACGCTCGGCTGGCGGCGAGGTGACCGTCGAGGCGCCAACCGGAGCGCGCGCGATCACCAATTTCCGCAAGGCGGTCGCCGGCGGCATCGCCTATTTGCCGCGCGACCGGCGCACCACCGGCATTTTTCCGACCCAATCGGTGCTCGACAATTTTGCCGTCTCGACGCTGTCGCGCGATATGCGTTTTGGCCTGCTCAGCTTCGCCGCGCGGCGGCAGCGCTATGAGAGCTATCGGGACAGACTGTCGATCATCGCGCCACGGCCGGACGCCCCGATCACCACGCTTTCCGGTGGCAACCAGCAGAAAATCCTGCTGGCCCGTGCACTGGCGCTGGAACCGGCGATCCTGCTGCTCAATGATCCCACGCGTGGTGTCGACGTGGCGACGCGCCATGTCCTTTATGACGTGTTCCGCAGCCTTGCGGCGGACGGGATGGCGCTTGTCATCCTGTCGAGCGAGATCGAGGAGATCCTGCTGCTTTGCCATCGCGTGCTGGTGTTCCGCGAACAGCAGGTGGCGGCTGAAATCACCGGAGACGCGATGAAAAGCGATGCGGTGATCGCCGCCATGTTCGGTCGCGCCGCATGAGCGGGTTGCGGCGCATGGCGGCGCGATGGCGCGGCGCTGGCTTTGCGACAGTGCTGCTGACGATCCTGATCGCGGTCAATCTGCTGCTCAATCCGGCGCGCTTCCAGCCTGCCGCCTGGGGCGCGCTGATCGGGCTCGCCGCGCCGCTGATCGGCGCAGCGCTCGCCTCGGCTCCTGTGATCCTCGCCGGGCGCGGCGGCATCGA
This sequence comes from Mesorhizobium sp. M1348, assembly GCF_040317925.1. Classification (NCBI taxonomy): domain Bacteria; kingdom Pseudomonadati; phylum Pseudomonadota; class Alphaproteobacteria; order Hyphomicrobiales; family Phyllobacteriaceae; genus Mesorhizobium; species Mesorhizobium sp. M1348. Next base: position 73,555 of record NZ_JAMYLH010000007.1, read on the forward strand.
CATTTCCGTCGGGCCGCTGATGGGCTTCGTCAATGCGATGGTGATCCAGCTGCTGTTTCTCAGGCTTGGCATGTCTTCGCCGCTGGTCATCGTGCCGGCGGCGCTTCTGATCGGCGCGATCGTCGGCGCCGCCAACGGCGTTCTGGCGACCATCGTCCGCATCCAGCCGATCGTTGCGACGCTCGGCACCTATCTGATCCTCACCGGCATGACGCTGACCATCCTGCCGGCGCCGATCGGGCCGGCGCCGGGCTGGCTGAAGGCGATGGCTGGACCCTGGTCGGCACTGCCGCTGGCGCTGATCTTCCTGTTCTGGTGGCTGGTGCGGCAGACGCCTTATTACGACCAGCTGATGGCGGTGGGCAGCGACGACCGCGCCGCTTACACGGCCGGCGTTCCAGTCACCAAAGTGCGTTTCATCGCCTATGTCATGACCGGCATACTTGCCGCCTGTGCCGGCCTGATGCTGACCGCCTTGATCGGTTCGGCCGACCCCAATATCGGGCCAACCTACACGCTGATAGCGATTGCCGCGGTGGCGCTCGGCGGCGTCAGTCTTGCCGGCGGACGCGGCGGGCTCGCCGGGGCCGCGATCGGCGCTATCGACATCTTCCTGCTGCAGAGCGTGCTGACCGCCTTCAACGTCTCCACCTATGTGCTGCAGATCGCCTATGGCGCGATCCTGGTTGTGGCCGTGATCATGACGGCGCTGCAGGAGCGGCTATCAGGGCGGAAAGGCTGAGAAGCATGCGCCAGACCTGGTTCCAATCCACCAATGCCCGCGTCGCCGGTGCCTTTGCCGTCGCTGTCGCCTTGCATCTCCTTGGCACCTTGCTCATTCCGGGCTACTCCCAGCCCTTCGCCATTCGGGCACTGTTGGTGATCGCCTCGCTGCTGGCGGTGGCATCGATCGGCCAGACCCTCGTCGTCATTCTCGGCGGCATCGATCTGTCGATCCCGTTCATCATCGGCTTTGCCAATGTCGTTGCCGCACAGCTCTACGGCGGCGGCTGGAATTTTGCTCTTGTCTGCGCGGTCGTCGTCGCGCTCGCCATACTGATCGGGGCGCTGAACGGCCTGATCTCGCGCGGGCTCGATATCCACCCGCTGATCGTGACGCTCGGCGTCGGCATGATCGTGCAAGGTGCTGTCCTGTTGTGGACCGGCGGCTTTCCATCCGGATCGGCGCCTGCAGCGGTTTCCGCCTTCGTTTCGATTGGCGGTTCGGTCGGACCGCTGCCGGTGCCGGGGCTGGTGCCATGCGTCGCGGTGCTGACCTTGCTGGTGGCGCTGGTGCTGGCGCGCACGCCATACGGCCGCCGTCTCTATGCGCTGGGCAGCAACCCAGGTGCTGCGCCGCTGGCGCTGATCGATCCAGTCCGAATGTGGACGGTCACCTATGCCGCGAGCGCCTTCTTTGCCGCCGCGGCCGGCGTGCTGCTGCTCGGCTTCACCGGCTCCGCCTATGGCGATGTCGGCCAACCCTATCTGTTCCAGACGATTGCGGCAGTGGTGGTCGGCGGCGCCGCCCTTGTCGGCGGCCGCGGCAGCTATTTCGGCACCGTTGCCGGCGTGCTGGTGCTGACGGAGATCAACACGCTGCTGATCGGCCTCGGCTTCCGGCCCTCGACGGTGCAGGCGGCACTTGGCCTGGTCATCGTGCTCCTGGTTTCGCTCTACGGCCGCGAGCGGCACGTGTCGGCGACCATCTGAGCCGGCCTACAAACTCCACAGCCGCTTGGCGTTGCCGGAGAGCAGCTTTCGCCGTTCATCGGTGCTGGTGCCGGCAAGCAGCGCGTGCGTTGCCGCAATCCAGGTCGCAAGCCCGCCGCCGAGCGTGCAGACCGGCCAGTCGCTCCCCCAGACGACGCGGTCCCAGCCGAAACATTCGATGGTGTGCTCGACATAGGAACGCAGCGTTTCGACAGTCCAGGATCCGGCATCCGCATAGGCGACCACACCGGAAATTTTGCCGACGACGTTCGGTCGCCGCGCGATCTCTGCCATATGCTCGCGCCAGGGGTGCTCGGCACCACCCTTGATGTCGGGCACGCCGCAATGGTCGAGCACGAACTGCACGTCCGGCGCGAGGTCGGCGAGTGCGATCGCCTTGGGGATCTGGTGGGGCAGAACGACGAGGTCGAAGGTCAGGCCGCTGCCGGCTAGCCGCTTGATGTTTTCGCGGAACAGCGCGCCTTCCGAGAGCTCATCCGGCATGACGTGCAGCACCCGGCGAAAGCCTTTGACGAAAGGATCGGCGCGCTGGCGCTCGAGATAAGCGGCAAAGCCTGGCTCTTCCGGACGGCAGGAGGCAATCGCTCCCCTCAGCAAACTGCCCTTTTGCTGCGAGAGCGCTTTGACATGGCCGGTTTCGGCCTCGATGTCTGCTGGATCGACATCGACCTCCATATGCAGTGCGCCCTCGATGCCTGCGCGGCGGGCCTGGACTGCATATTCGTCGTAGGAGAAATCGCGGTTGAGCGCCGGCACGCCGGCCAGCCAGGGATAGCGCAGCGCGGACTGGTCGATCAGGTGCAGATGAGTGTCGAAGATCATGGTGGCGCTCTCCTCCTTGGCGACGTCGAGATCATCTCACGGAGAAATTGTTCATTCAAATAAGAATTTATCTCGATTGCTTGACGGTCGATCCCGCCAGTTGCGACAGCTTTTCGGTCGCTGCCAGCAACAGCTCTATCGTCCTGGTGATGTCGGGCGCCTTGAGTGCGTTGACCAGGGTTATGTACGGGATCGACAGTGCGGCGATCGCCTTGCCGTCTGAGCCGAGAACGGGCGTCGACAGGTTGAACACGCCGGCCGTCTGCATCGACGCCATCATCTCGTAGCCGCGTTCCCTAATCTGGTCGAGGCGAGCAAAGAATTCCGGCGACTGCGGCGGCTTGTCGGTGCTGCGCAGATGTTCGGAGATCATCATCTGCCGCTCTTCCGGCGGGCGGAACGCCAGCAATACATGGCCGGACCCGGTGTCGAACAGGCTGATATGCGAGCCGACGCGGATAGAGATGCCCCAGTAATCCGGCGCTTCCTGCTGGGCAATGACCACGGCGGAACCGCGATCGAAGACGACGAGCTGATTTGCCTGCTGTGTGGTTTCGGCCAGTTCGCGCATCAGCGGCGTCGCATAGGAAACCAGCCGGCGCACCGGCGCGTGCAGCTGCGTCAGGCCAAACAGCTTGAGCGTCAGCGAATAGCGGTCGCCATCGGGACGCGTGACGTAGCCGCGCCGCACCAGCCGATCCAGCATGCGGTAGAACTCATTCGGGCTGCGGTCGAGTTTCTTGGCGATTTCCGCCTGCGTCAGGCCGCCGTCGACGCCGGCCAGCAGCTCGAGGATGTCGAGCCCCTTGTCCAACGCCGGGGCTCGATAGCGCTCGTCTTCCTCGTCCTCTGCCATTGGGCTTCTCCAGTGAATTTCACATTTCATATACGCATAACGGTTGCTTCCGGAAGAACTTTCGGCTTGACGATCCTATAAATGTTTTGTTTGTATATGAATGAAGCTGCCGATCGACCCCACTATGGATCGACGCAGACCCTTGGGAGGATACCAATGACGAAACTGTTTTGCGGCCTGTCGGCCGGCGCAACGCTGCTCGCACTGGGTGCGAGTGCCCTTGCTGCCGACCTGCCCGGCAAATTCGACGGCGTCACTATCGACGCCAAGCTGATCGGCGGCCAGCAATATGAAGGGCTCTACGCGCGCATCGGCGAATGGGAAAAACTGACCGGCGCCAAGGTCAACGTGATCTCGAAGAAAAACCACTTCGAGCTCGACAAGGAGATCAAGTCGGACATCGCCTCCGGCAGCATCAACTGGTGCGTCGGCTCCAACCACTCGTCCTTCGCGCCGCAATATCCTGATATCTACACCGATCTCAACAAGCTGCTGCCGAAGGAGGAGATCGACGCCTTCGTGCCGTCGACGATCAAGGCCTCGACGCTCGAGGGCAAGCTGGTAATGCTGCCGCGCGCGCAGTTCGACGTCTCGGCGCTCTATTACCAGAAGAGCCTCTACCAGGACGAAGCCAAGAAGGCCGCCTACAAGGCCAAATACGGCAAGGACCTGACACCACCCGACACCTGGGACGAGGTCGCCCAGCAGGCGGAATTCTTCGCCAGCCCGCCCGATTTCTATGGCACCCAGTTCGCCGGCAAGGAAGAGGCGATCAACGGCCGCTTTTACGAGATGCTCATCGCCGACGGCGGCGAATACCTCGACAAGGATGGCAAGCCGGCCTTCAACTCGGAAGCCGGCGTGCACGCGCTCGACTGGTTCGTCAATCTCTATAAGGCCAAGGCGGTGCCGGCCGGCACCACCAACTATCTGTGGGACGATCTCGGCCAAGGCTTTGCCTCAGGCACCGTCGCCATCAACCTCGACTGGCCGGGCTGGGCAGGCTTCTTCAACGATCCAAAGTCGTCGAAGGTCGCCGGCAATGTCGGCGTGAAGGTGGCGCCGAAGGGATCGGCCGGCATTCGCACCGGCTGGTCGGGGCACCACGGATTTTCGGTCACCGAAAACTGCGCCAGCAAGGAAGCTGCGGCGTCGCTGGTCTGGTTCCTGACCAATGAGGACAGCCAGAAGCTCGAGGCGGCAAGCGGCCCACTGCCGACCCGCACGGCGGTGTGGGACTGGGACATCCAGCAGGCGGCCAGCGATCCCTATAAGAAGGAAGTGCTGGCGGCTTTCCAGGAAGAGGCAAAGCACGCTTTTGCCGTGCCGCAGACACCTGAATGGATCGAAATCTCCAACGCCGTCTATCCCGAATTGCAGGCCGCCATCCTTGGCGACAAGACCTCCAAGCAGGCGCTGGACGACGCTGCCGCCAAGGCCACGCAAATCCTCGAGGACGCCGGCAAGCTTTGACCATTCTCCCAAGGGGCGCTGCGCTTATCGAAGAGCGGCGCCCCGCATTTTTTTCGGACCATGCGCAACACGCTTTGTCTTGATCCCAGCTCGCCAATGGCGGCCTTCGGTGTCCGGGCGCCAACCAGAACCGGATCGACATGAAAGGCTGGAGACCCTCGCCACCATTGCTGCTCCTGCTGCCGGCGGTGATCGTGCTGGCGGCGGTGGTGGTGGTGCCGTTGCTGCTTTCGCTCTACTCCAGCTTCACGCCGTTCCGGCTGACCAGGCCGGAGACGTTCTGGGTCTTCATCGGCGCGCGCAACTACGTCGCCATCCTGACCAGCCGCGCTTTCTGGGTCGCCTTTGCCCGCACCGTGGTGCTGCTGACCGTCGCGCTCAACCTGGAAATGCTGATCGGGCTCGGGCTGGCCCTGCTGGTGGAGAAGGCATCGCGCGGCCAGCGGGTTCTGCGCACCATCATGATGTTTCCGATGATGTTTTCGCCGATCCTCGTGGGCTTCCAGTTCAAATTCATGTTCAACGACAATATCGGCCTGGTGAACAATGCCCTGCAGGGGCTCGGCCTGACCGACCGCGCCATCCCGTGGCTGATCGACGGCAATCTCGCCTTCATCGCCATCCTGATCGCCGAGATCTGGTCGTCGACCTCGGTGTTCGCGATCCTCATCCTGGCCGGGCTGCTGGCGATGCCGCGCGAACCGGTCGAGGCGGCCCGCGTCGACGGCTGCACGCCGTGGCAGACATTCCGCTATGTCACCTGGCCGTTCATCATGCCGTTTGCCTTCATCGCCATGACCATCCGTTCTCTCGACGTCGCGCGCGCCTATGACATCGTCAAGATCATGACCGACGGCGGCCCCGCCGGCCGCACCGAACTGGTCTGGACGCTCGTCGCCCGCACTGCCTACAGCGACGCCAGGATGGGAATGGCCAATGCCATGGCCTATTTCTCGATCCTGCTGTCGATCCTGTTCACCGTCTATTTCTACCGCAAGCTCGCCGCGGCGCGCACGCAGATCGCGGCGGAGTGGTGAGGATGGACCAGAACAGCCTGCATCGCGTCGGCAACAAAGCGCTCGGCATCGTTCACGGCATCGGACTGTTCCTGGCCATGCTGGTCATCTGCCTGCCCGGCATCTGGATCGTGCTGTCGTCGCTCCGGCCGACCGTCGAGATCATGGCCAAGCCGCCGGTGTGGATCCCGCAGCAACTCTCGCTCGACGCCTACATCGCCATGTTCAGCGGCGTCGGCCAGGGCGGCATTCCGGTGCTCGACTACTTCCGCAATTCGCTGATCATCTCGGTGACCTCGACGGTGATCGCCATCGTCATCGGCATGGCCGGCGGCTATGCCTTTGCGCGCTATCGCTTCCGCGCCAAATCGGCGATGTTCCTCGGCCTGATGCTGACGCGCACGGTGCCCGGCATCGCACTGTCGCTGCCGCTGTTCTTCGTCTTTGCGCGGCTCGGCATCATCGATACGCATTTCGGGCTGATCCTGGTCTATGTCGCACTCAACGTGCCCTTCACCGTCTGGCTGATCGACGGCTTTTTCCGCCAGGTGCCGAAAGACCTCGCCGAGGCGGCGCAGATCGACGGCTGCACGCGCTGGCAGGCCTTCTGGCAGGTCGAGTTTCCGCTCGCCGGCCCCGGCATCGCCTCGGCCGGCATCTTTGCCTTCCTCACCTCCTGGAACGAGTTCGCGCTCGCCTCGCAGCTGACACGCTCGATCAACTCCAAGACCCTGCCGGTCGGCCTGCTCGACTATACGGCCGAATTCACCATCGACTGGCGCGGCATGTGCGCGCTGGCCGTGGTCATGATCATACCGGCGCTCACGCTTACCTTCATCGTCCAGAAACATCTCGTCGGCGGCCTCACTTCCGGCGCGGTGAAAGGCTGACATGGCAACTGTATCGCTCAAGAAACTCACCAAGAGCTATGGTCCGGTGGCGGTGGTGCACGGCATCGACCTCGAGGTCGCCGACCGCGAATTCATCGCGCTTGTCGGGCCGTCCGGCTGCGGCAAGTCGACGACCCTGCGCATGATCGCCGGCCTCGAGGCGATCAGCGACGGGGTCATCGAGATCGGCGGCCGCATGGTCAACGACCTGCCGCCGCGCTCGCGCAACATCTCGATGGTGTTCCAGTCCTACGCGCTCTATCCGCATATGACGGTGCGCGAAAACCTGGGTTTCTCACTAAAAATAGCCGGCGCCGCGAAAGATGAAATGGACCGCCGCGTCGCCGAGGCGTCCGGCATTCTTGGCCTCGACCAATTGCTCGACCGCCGGCCGTCGCAGCTGTCGGGCGGACAGCGCCAGCGCGTCGCCATGGGTCGCGCCATTGTGCGCGATCCCGACGTCTTCCTGTTCGACGAGCCGCTTTCCAATCTCGACGCCAAGCTTCGGACGCAGATGCGCACCGAGATCAAGAAACTGCATGCCAAGGTCCGGTCGACGGTGATCTACGTCACCCACGACCAGGTCGAAGCGATGACATTGGCCGACCGCATCGTCATCATGCGCGACGGTTTCATCGAGCAGGTCGGCACACCCGACGAGGTCTTCCGCCGGCCGCAGACACGCTTCGTGGCCGGCTTCATCGGCTCGCCGCCGATGAATTTGCACGAGGCGGTTGTCGACGACGGACAGCTGCTGTTCGCCAGCGGCGAGAGATTGCCTCTGCCCAGCCAGTTCAAGGCCAATGTCGGAACCGGCGACAAAGTCGTGTTCGGCCTCAGGCCCGACGACATCTATCCGACGGGACACGGCATCAGTTCCGGCGAAGAGGTCGACGTCCACCAGGTGGAACTGCCGGTGACCGTCACAGAACCACTCGGCAACGAGACGCTGGTGTTTGCCGAATTCAACGGCAGCGACTGGGTATCGCGCATGCTCAATCCAAAGCCGCTCAAAGCCGGCGACCGGGTCAAGATGAGCCTGGACCTGTCGCAGGCCCATCTGTTTTCTGCCGAAACGGGCAAGACATTGCGAGGTTAAAATCATGGCAAAGATCGAGAAAGTCGAACTGCGGATGGTCGACCTGATGCCTAAGGTCAAGCGCACCGATGCCATCCAGAGTTTTGTCTCACAGGAAACACCGATCGTCACCATCACCGATGCCGACGGCGCGGTCGGCACCGGCTACAGCTATACGATCGGCACCGGCGGCTCGTCGGTGATGCGGCTGCTGGCCGACCACCTTGCACCGCGGCTGATTGGCCGCGACGCCGACATGATCGAGGCGATCTGGCACGAGCTGGAGTTCGCCACCCATGCCACGACGATCGGCGCGATCACGGCAATCGCGCTCGCGGCCATCGACACTGCGCTTTGGGATCTGCGGGCGAAGAAACAGGGCCTGCCGCTGTGGAAGCTGGCCGGTGGCGCCAAGGACCGCTGCCCGCTTTACACGACGGAAGGCGGCTGGCTGCATATCGAGAACGGGGCGCTGGTCGAGGATGCACTGGACGCCAAGGCCAAGGGCTTTCGCGGCTCGAAGGTCAAGATCGGCAAGCCGCACGGCTCCGAGGATCTTGCCCGCCTGACGGCGGTGCGCCGGGCGGTTGGAGACTCCTACGAGATCATGACCGACTGCAACCAGGGCTTTTCGGTCGACGAGGCAATCCGCCGGGCCGAACGCTTGCGTGAACTCGACCTCGCCTGGATCGAGGAACCGCTGCCAGCCGACGACATTGACGGCCATGTGCGGCTGTCGAATGCCACATCGACGCCGATCGCCATCGGCGAGTCGCTCTATTCGATCCGGCATTTCCGCGAATATATGCAAAAGGGCGCGTGTTCGATCGTGCAGGTCGATGTCGGCCGCATCGGCGGCATCACGCCGTGGCTGAAGGTGGCGCATGCAGCCGAGGCGTTCGACATACCGGTCTGCCCGCATTTCCTGATGGAACTGCATGTCAGCCTGACATGCGCCGTTCAGAACGGCAGATATGTCGAGTATATTCCCCAGCTCGACGAGCTGACCGGGAAGAAAATGCGTATCGAGGACGGGCACGCATTGGCGCCGGACGAGCCCGGCATCGGCATCGACTGGGACTGGGATGCGATCAAGGCGAAGAGCATCGCGGAATTCACCACGCCGATAGTAAAATAGGAGTCGGACATGCAGCGAATGGGAATGGTGCTCGGCCTCAAGCCGGAGAAAGTCGCCGAGTACGTGCGGCTTCACGCTGCTGTGTGGCCGGACGTCCTCAAGATGATTTCCGCCTGCAACATCAAGAATTATTCGATTTATCTGAGGGAGCCGGAGCACCTTTTGTTCAGCACCTTCGAGTACCACGGCACCGACTATGCCGCCGACATGGCCAAGATGGCCGCCGACCCCACGACGCAGGAATGGTGGGCGCTGTGCATGCCATGCCAGGAGCCGCTGCCGACCCGCAAGGAGGGTGAGTGGTGGGCGTCGATGGACGAAGTCTTCCATTATGACTGATGACATTTTCGATCCTTCCTCGCTCTCCCAGGCCTGGGCACAGCCGTCAAAGCCCAGGCCGATCGTGATTTTCGGCGCCGGCTCGATCGTCGGCGATGCGCATTTCCCGGCCTATGGGAAAGCCGGTTTCCCGGTTGCCGGGCTTTTCGACCCCGACCTGGCCAAGGCGGAAAAACTGGCGCAGAAATGGGGCGTCACCGCTTACCGGTCGCTCGAGGAAGCTGCGTCAATCAAGGACGTCGTCTTCGATCTGGCGACGCCGCCGGCCTATCATGCCGGCGTGCTCAGGGCGCTGCCCGATGGTGCGGTGGCGCTGATCCAGAAGCCGATGGGAAGTGACCTCAGCCAGGCGACCGAGATCCTTGAAATCTGCCGTTCCAAAAACCTCAAGGCGGCGGTGAATTTCCAGCTGCGCTTTGCGCCGATGATGCTGGCGCTCAAGGATGCTATCGCCAAGGGCTGGCTCGGCGACGTGGTCGATTTCGACGCATGGCTGGCGCTGGCAACACCCTGGCAGCTCTGGGAATTCCTGTTGCAGGCGCCGCGCGTCGAGATCGCCATGCATTCGATCCATTATCTCGACCTAATCCGGCAATTGCTCGGCGACCCCAAGGGGGTTCACGCCAAGACACTGGGCCATCCCGGCCATAAGGTTGCGCAAACGCGCACCAGCGCGATCCTCGACTATGGCGACACCGTCCGCTGTGCGCTGTCGATCAACCACGATCACAAATTCGGTCGAAAACACCAGGCCTGCGAATTCCGCATCTGCGGCACCGAAGGCGCCGCTTACCTCAAATTAGGCGTCAACCTCGACTATCCGCGCGGCGAGCCGGACATTCTCGAAATCTACCCCAAAGGCGGCACGGACTGGATTGCGGTTCCACTCGTCGGCGCATGGTTTCCGGACGCCTTTGCCGGCCGCATGGCCAATGTCCAGCGCTACGTGTCGGGCGAGGACGCCGAGCTTGTCAGTTCCGTCGAGGACGGCTGGAACACCATGGCGCTGGTCGAAGCCGCCTACCAATCGAGCGCGGCGCCGGCAACACCGATAGCGGCGAGGCCCTGACATGGAGCAGACGATCTACTTTGAGGACTACCAGATCGGCTCGTCGCGCATGACCAGCGGGCGCACCATCACCGAGACCGACTTCGTCGTCCATGCCGGCCATACCGGCGATTTCTTTCCCCACCACATGGACGCCGAGTTCATGAAGGCGACGCCGTTCGGCCAGCGCATCGCCCACGGCACGCTGGTCTTTTCGGTCGGCGTCGGGCTGACGGCAAGCGTCGTCAACCCGGTTGCCTTCTCCTATGGCTACGACAGACTGCGCTTCATCAAGCCGGTGTTCATCGGCGATACGATCAGGACCCGCACCACCATATCGGCCAAGGAAGACGACCCGAAGCGGCCCGATTCAGGCCGGGTCGTCGAGCGCTGCGAGGTGATCAACCAGCATGGCGACGTGGTGCTGGTCGCCGACCACATCTACATCGTCGAGCGTCGCGACAAGCCGAGCAGAGCCTCGACCGATCGCGCTGAAACCTAAAGACAAAAAAACCGCCTTGCGGCGGCTCCTCGGTGCGAATCAGCACCATACGCAAATTAGTAGCTGCCGGCACAAAGCAAGAACAAAATGTGGCACTGTCGGCAAAAAATGCGAATTCACATCACCCACTCCCGTCTTTATCCGCTTGCCGAGGTCGCGCTCAAGGGCGCCTGCCCCCGAACGTTAAGGTGGAACTGTCGACAGGCAGCGGATGGTGCCGACATCGGGAATTGGTCATATCCGGTTGACCGGATATACCGGCTTGCCGCCGCGCAGGACCGCTGCGACATCGGCAAACACCTTGTTGCGAACCTCCGCGTAAGACTGGGTCGAGTAGTGCGCCGCGTGTGGACTGACCAGGACGGCGTCCAGCGCCAGCAGCGGATTGTCGGGCGAAGGCGGCTCCTGCTCGAATGTGTCGATGCCGGCGCCTGCCAAATGGCTGCGCCGGATCAAATCCGCCAACGCGACCTCGTCAACCAGGCCGCCACGGGACACGTTGATGAGCATCGCCCCTTCCTTCATGCGCGAGAGGGCTTGCGCCGACATGATGTTTCTGGTTTCCGGTGTCGCTGGAACATGCAACGAGACGATGTCGGCCCTGGCAAGCAGCTCATCGAAACCGACCGGTTCAGCACCGCCGGCCGTAATGCGCTCCGCCGGCATATGCGGGTCGTATGCGATGATATGAAAGCCGAAGACCCGCGCCCGCTCGGCAGTCAGCCGCCCGATCTGGCCGAAGCCGATCACGCCGAGGATCTGCCTGTCGGGCCGCGTGATGCCGGCGCCATCGGTCATTGCAGCCCAGCGGCCGGCACGCACCGCGCTGTCGAACTGCTTCAGCCTGCGCGTCAAGGCCAGGATCAGGGCCATAGCGTGGGTGCTGACTTCAACCAGATTGGCGTCCGGCACGTAGGTTACCTGAACACCGGCACGGCTGGCGGCCTCGACGTCGATCGAGTCGAGCCCTACGCCGAACCGTCCGATGACCTTGAGCCTCTTCAGTTCCGCCAAGACGCGACCCGTGATCGGCTCCCGCAATACCATCAATGCGTCGGCGTCGCGGCAGTGTTCGATCAGGGCATCTTCCGTGAGCAGCGTCTTTTCGACAAACTCGACGTTCAAGCCGTCGAGGTAGCGCAGCTGCTCCTCCTCGACTGACAGCACACCGTCGGTCTTGATGATCTTCATGCCAGACTCTTGCTATGAGGCGCTGCGCGCCGAGACGACGCCGGCGGCAAGGCCGGCGCCGAGAAACATCGTATCGCTAGCCAGCATGTAGAAGCTGATGCCGTGCCGCGACCATTTGCCGACATCATCCGCCGAAGGGCGAAAGATGCCGACGGCCTTGCGGGCCGCACGCGCCGCGGCCGCGATCCTGATAATCGCGGCATTGAGCTTGTCCTGGCCGGCCGGCCCCATGGCGTCGATCGAGACCGACAGGTCGCCTGGGCCAATGAAGACCACGTCGACGCCGTCGACCTGGACGATGTCGTCGATGTTGGCGAGGCCTTCGGCCGTCTCGACCTGGATGGCGACCGTCAGGACCTCGTTGGCCGATTTGAGGTAGTCCGGAATCCTGTAGCCATAACCGGCGGCGCGGCCCGGGCCGACACCGCGTGCGCCGACCGGCGGGTAACGGCAGGCCATGACCGCCATGCGCGCTTGCTCGGCCGTCGAGACGCGCGGCACCAGGACGCCCGACGCGCCGGCGTCGAGCGCAGCCGCCATCCACTCCGGCGTGTGGCCGGGAACGCGCACCATCGCAGGAACCTTGTGGACATCCGCGGCGCGGATCAGATCCTCGATCAGCTCGCGGCCAATCTGCGAATGCTCCCAGTCGATGCACAGGAAATCGACCCCGCTGGCAGCCGCCACTTCGACCGCCACCGGATGCGGGATGGCGCAGAAGGTGCCGATGAGGCGATCGAGAGAGACACATTTCTTGCGAAAGTCGTACATGAAATCTCCAGAAATTTTTCGGCGTCGGCAAACCTGTTTGCGCTATGTGGCCCTTGACGAAGGATGCACGGCTTCCGTCGACATCGGGAAATGCCGGCTGCCGCCTGAAAACGGCGGGAAGGTCTTGTAGTCGGCGCGCATCTCCAGCCGCGCCGGCGACTGCAGCGCGTGCGTCAATGCCGCGGGACTGTCGAACATGACGCGATTGCGCTGCATATGGTCGATCCGCGGCCAGGGCAGCGAACCGCACCAATCCAGTCGCGACAGAACCTCGATGTGGCGAATGCCGGGGAAGCCCCGCATCAATTGCGGATGATGCGTCACATAGTGGTGGAGCCAGACATTCATGTCTTCGGCCGGCCCGGGATAGTGGACAAGATAGCTGCAGGGCAGCCCGGATGTCTTGACGCCAGCGTCATCGACGGGAAACGGGCGCACGCACATTGCCTGTTGCGTCGGCCTCGAAGCGGCGATGCTCGACAGCATCTCCGGCGCGGCAAGCGCCTGCAGATGGCCGGACGGCGCCAGCGCCGCCTCCAGGTCCGCCAATTCGTCGAAATAGAGCTGGAAGCCAAAGACCGGCGGTGGACCATCGTCGTTGAACATGTCTGTCGCCACTTCGGGCAGATAGATGTTTGCAAGCGCAAGGCCCGGCGTTGACGCGATCACACGCCGCACAGCGTCAACGTCTTCACGGGCGATGGCCAAATTTGCCTCGCGGTCATCATGGAAGAAAGCAAGATAGGCAAAGCGCATGTGGACACCTGCTGGATCGAGTTCGACTAGATCAAATTCGGAAGAAAGAGGGCGATCTGCGGAAAGAGGACAATCAGCAGGATCAGCAGAAGCGTCAGCGCGATGTAAGGCGCCGCAGCCATGGCAACCGTTTTGAGCGACGTCCCTTTCGGCGCGACACCGATCATGATGAACAGCAGCAGACCAAAAGGCGGCGTGGTGAAGCCGACCTCGTAGGCGAGCAGCAGGATCAGCCCGAACCATACCGGCTCGTAGCCGAATTGCTGGGCGATCGGCAGGAAGATCGGCAGCGTGATCAGCATCATCGAGACCTGATCCATGAACATGCCGAGCAGCAGGATGACGAGCACCATCATGAGCAGCATGGGATACGGTCCAAGATCGTAGCCCACGATGAACTGGATAAAGCCGTTGGAGGCGCCGGAGAAGGCGAATATCTGCGAGAACGTCGTCGAAGCCGAGATGATCAGGAAGGTCATGCCCGTGACCTTCATCGCATCGTCCAGCGACTTCCAGACCACCGACCAGCTGAACCGTCGGTAGACAAACAACAAGGCGAAGACGGCGGCACAGCCGAGCCCTGCCGACTCGGTCGGGGTCGCTATTCCAAGGATGATCGTGCCGACCACCATGAACACGATGACGCTCATCGGAATGATGTTGACGGCGACCGCCCTCACCTTCTCGGCCGCGGGGACGGCGGGCACCGGATAGTGGGGAGCGGCGTCTGGGTCGATCTTCGTCTGTGCGAAGATCAGCGCCGCGTACATGACGACGAGGAGCAGCCCGGGCAGAGCCCCCGCTATGAGCAGCGCGCCGACGTCGATCTGGGCCAGCGAGCCGAGCAAGACAGCCAACGAGGATGGCGGGATGATGACGGCAAGGCTTCCGGCGCCAAGCACGGGGCCGTAGGCCATGTGCGGCTTGTAACCTCGCTTCAGCATCTCGGGCACCATCAGCGAGCCCATCATGCCGGTATTGGCGAGGCTGGAACCTGACAGCGCGGAAAAGATCGTGCCGGCGGCGAGAACGACATAAGCAAGGCGTCCGCGCAGATTGCCGATGCACAGGTCGAGCGCGTAGATGACTTTCTCGCCGAGGCCGGAGCGGAAGAACAGGCTGCCCATGACGAGAAACATCGGCAGCGGGGCAAGCGCATAGGTCGAGACAGCGTCGGAGAAGTTGGCGACCATCTGCGTCACGCCGATCGAACCGCCAAAGAAGAGAAACAGCCCGATCACATTGGTGACGAAGAACGCGAAAGCGACCGGCAGCCCAAGCCCCATCAACACCAGGATGGTGCCAACAAGCACGGCGAATGGAAACAGCCAGGCCACTGGTCAGAGCCCTTCCATTTCCAGCGGATCGAGCGTGTACAGCGTGTCACGGCCGAGCAAATATCTGAGCCATTCCAGCGCGGAGAGATAGAAGGCGAGCATGATGGGCAGAAAGATCAGCCATTTCGGCATATCGAAACTGCGCGTTTCATATTCGCCGCCCGCAACGGCATCTGTCAGGGAAGACAGAGCGACGCTGCCGAGGTAGAGGCTGACCGCAATGCAGGCGAGATAGACCAGCTTTTCAAGCACCGCCCGTGCCCGCACGGGCAGCGCCTTGCGCAGGAACTCGACGAAGACATGGCCCTTGCTGTGGACCAGCCAGGGCATCGGCAGAAATGCCGCGTAAAGCAGGCCGTATTCCGTCGCCGATACTGCCCAGGCAAGCGGCCTCAGGCCCAGATTGCGGACGCATACATCAGCAACCACCGCGACGATGATGAGGCCAAGCACCACTTTTGCGCCCGCCGCCAGCGCAAGGCTCAGCTTCCCAATCGCTGCAAACAATCTGTCCATTCCCGACGACCCTCATGTCCACCTTTGCCCCCTCGGCCCAGCTTTGATGGAAGGCGCACAAGGCACCCTCGGCTCGGGCTACTGGAAGAATTTCTTCAACTGATCGATGTTGGTGGGATCGCGTTTGGCCATTCTCGCCCAGCTCGCCTGCGTGGCAGCCGCCAGGAATTTGTCGCGGCCGGCGCCGGTCAAGCTGATCACCTTCTGCCCGCCGTCGATCATCGCCTGTGCCTGCTTTTCGGACTCGGCAAGGTTGGCGTCATAGCTCGCGCGCTCGTATTCGACGGCCGTGTCGGCAAGCAGCTTCTGCGCCTCGGGCGACAGCGTGTCCCATTTCGCCTTGTTGATCGAGATCAGCACGTCGGTTTTGAAGAATTGCGGATCGACACGGTATTTGGTGAATTTGTCCCAGCCGAAGGACGCATAGCCAAATACCGTGTAGGCGTTGGCATTGACGACGCCGCGCTCGAGCGAGGTATAAACGTCCCCCGGCGCTTGCACGATCACCGTTGCGCCCAGGGATTCGAGGAAATCGCGATAGAGCGGCGACGAGCGTATCTTCAGGCCGCCCCAGTCAATGCTGCCTTCGCTGTTGAGCTTGGGTTCGTCGATGGTGAAGACGTTGAAGCCCGAGCCCGCGTCGACATGCGCCAGCAGATGGGCATTGGCCTTCTTCTCGAAAATCCCGCTGATGAAGTTCCAGCCGCCATTCTCGCGAACCTCCCACGGCGTCTTCGTCGATGCGGAGAAAACCTCGCCTTCGGGCACGAGCTCGAGGAACTGCCCTGCCGGTGTGTCGATCACATCGATCAGGCCGCTCCTGAGCGCCGCGCCCTGCTGGATCGGCGGAATGACCTCCGGCCCGCCACGGACGTTGATCTGGACCACGCCCTTGCCCTTTTCGTTCACCTTCTGAACGAACTTCAGGAAGCTCTGGGCGTAGCCGTTCTGCGTCGGCGTAAAATGCACGGCGTTGAGGACGACCTCTTCGGCCGTGGCGATACCCGCTACACCCGACATGAGTGCCGCCAGAACAAGGGATTTCCAAATGCGCATTGCCGTACTCCCTCTGATAGATTCACTTCGCCGGGGCCCATCATCGGGCCGATCTGAAATTGCACGCTGCGCCGCCACACGAACGGCGGTTAGTTGACATCATCTCCTACTGTCAGGAACCGCCCATGCGCGTAGAAGACCGGCGATCGGTCAGCGCGATCCAGCGCAACGCCTGAGACGATGCCGATGACGATCATGTGCGACGCCCGCACAATGATTTCGGCCACCCGGCATTCGAACATCGCCCGCGCGCCGACAAGCAAGGGCGCGCCGGTTTCGCCGCGCACCCATGATCCGGCTGAGAAGCGCGCGGCGCCCTTGGCTTTGGTCATGCCGCCAAAGGCACGCACAACGTTCTCCTGGTCGCCGGCGGGAAGATTGACCGAAAAAGGCAAACCTTCGCGAATGGCCGAGGCAAAGGTGCTGCTGCGGTTGACGCACGCCAACAGCGATGGCGGCTCGGCACTGAATGAGCAGACGGCCGTCGCCGTGATGCCGCAAAAGCCGATCTCGTCATGCTCCGACGCTAGAATGGCGACCGAGCCTGCCACCGCCCGCATCGCCTGCTTGAAGGCGCGCGGATTGATGGCGTCGTGCCCATCCACCCATGCCGTCGAAATGGCGGCCGCCGGCATCAATTTACCCGAAGCCCGGCCTGGCGCATCAGCGGCAACACGCGGTCACAGAAGAAGGGCAATTCGTAGGTGTAGTTGACGAATGTGAGGGCGGCGCCGGAATAACCCTGTTCCATGATCTTGGTGAGATCGTCGACGATCTTTTCCGGCGTGCCGATCAGCGGGAACGTTCCAGCACCGCCGGCGAACCTTTGCCGATATTCGGTGAAGGCCTTCGCGTCATGCGAGTTCGCGAATTCCTTCTTCTTGCGCATATGCTCGTCGACCGCACCCTCGTCCGCGCATTCCAGCGCGTAGTGCCGGTAATAATCCTCGGCTTCCTGCTGGGTCTCCCGGCAGACGACGTGGCAGACCGTGTAGACGCCGACTTCGCGTCCCACTTCAGCCGCCCGGTTGGTGATGTCGACCACATGCGCGCGGCCATCCGCAATTTCGGAAAAAGTCGAAAACAGGTAGTCGCAGTGGCGCGCCGCATAGTTGCGCCCCGGCGCGCCGAAGGCGGCGTTCATGGTCACCGGGCGCGGCACCTGCAGGCTTGGCGGGCGGCTGACGACCCCCTTCAGATCATAGAACTCGCCGCCGAAGTCGAACGGCTCCCTGGATTGGTAGGCACGCTCAATGATGTTGATCCATTCCTCGGCCTGATCGTAGGTCCGGTCGCCGACCGTCTGCCCGAACATGGCGAACTCGTCCGGGTTCCAGCCGCAGACAATGTTCAAGCCGGCACGCCCGTTGGAGATGTGGTCGACCGTCGCCAGGGCTTTTGCGGCCTGCAGCGGATGAACCAGCGGCACATGCACCGTCATGAACAGACCGATGTTCTCCGTGGCGACGGCGAGACCCGCCGCCCAGGTGAAAGTCTCGAACGACCATTCCCGCACATGCGTCAAACCGCCGAAGCCCCGCCAACGGGCGATCGGCAGCAGAAACTCGAGGCCGGCGCGATCGGCGATACAGGCGGAATTGAGGTTGTCTTCCCAGCGAGCGCGCCAGCGCTCGGGGACGGTGGTCATTGCCAGGCCGCCATCGGCGTTCATGGAAAAGACGCCGAGCTTGAACCTGTTCGGCCCTTTCAGCGGGTGCTGCTTCCTGATCATGATTTCCCCCGCCGCGACATGCTCTCACCTTCACCGCTGGAATGTTGAAGCGGTGGGCTCAGCTTCATGAAACGCTCCTCGGCGTTCTGAATGAAGTGGGTCATGCAGTCGTAAGCGGCGACGGCGTCGCGCTTGACGAATGCCTCGTAGATGGCGCGCATGCCGGCCACGACGACGGCCTGTGTCGGCTGGTGCGACAGCGTCCTTAAGCGGACGACGAGCACGTGGTCGGCGAAGCGGGCAATCGTTTGTGAAAGGCGCTCGTTCTCGACGGCACCGAGCCAACAATTCCTGAATGCCGAATTGGCCTGGAAAAAGCGGTCGGCATCGCCGGCGGCGGCCGCAGCCTCCGCCTCCCGAAGCGCGGCTGCAAGCGTCTTGAGGCTGGCGGCGTCGAGTGTCCGCGCAGCGTGCGCGGCGGCCCGCGGCTCGAGCAAGCGGCGGACCTCGAAGATGTCGGCGACATCCGTTGCGGTAAGTGTGGGCAGCGTGAAGCCGCGTGTGGTGCCGACGAGATAGCCCTCATGCACCAACTGCATCAAGGCGTCGCGGACAGGCATTCTGGAAATACCGAGCTGGGCGGCAATGTCGACATCGACGAGCTTCTGGCCAGGCGCCAATTCGCCATGCTGTATCGTCAGCCGGATTTGTTGATAGACCTGGGCACGCAGATTGCCATCGCCAACCCGTTTGAATTCTATCGTTTCCGTCATCCACGCCTTCCCATGCGAAGATTTCGTATATGGTTTGAGGCTGGTGTTCTCGCAGTCATCCGTTGAATGCAGCCCCATATCGATAGAATTCGACCTGCAGGCCCTGTTCCAATGCGAAGTGGAGCACAGGCTGGATCGCCTGGCAAGATGTTTTAAGTTTATAATGTATACTGTTTAGAGCTCGCTGTCCGGAGGGTGCGGAGCGCGCCATGCGTGCTGCCGCGCCGGGCGACGGCGGGGACAGCTAACGATCCGCTCGCTTCGGAAAAAACGTACAGACGTTTTTCCGTGACACATCCAAGCTGGCGGATTTAACTAAAATTACTTGCGATCTGCGCGCGCCGGCACGCCCACCCCCGATCCCCTCGCCGGTGCGCATTACTGGATCGCCCGCCGTATCGAAAGGTGCGGCGGGCTTTTCGTTGGCGAGGAGGCGCTTATGCGAGACTTGCCCAGGAATATCGACGCTGACCTCGTGATAGAGATCAGCAAGCTGCTCGACGACCGGGCGAAGTCGGTGCCGGTGCCAGTCCATAAACTTGCAGCGATGATCCGGCGGAGCGTCGAGACCCGTCTGACCGATCAATCCATCGAGGAGCTGATCGTGGAAATGGCCGCGACGCGGGGGCTTCCGATGCTGTTCGACTTGCCGGTGGTCCCGGTAGCAAAGGTCGACAACGTCGTGTCGATTGTCTCGGCGCGACGTCCCCGCTGACATTTCGCTCGAGCTCTACCGATCTCCGCGTCCCCATCCGATTTCACTTGTCCTGATGCGCGGGCCGAGTGTCGCCTTTCTTTTCGGGGTCGTGGGTATGGTGGCTGTCGCGTTCGCCACCGCCGCCGGAGACCTTGCTGTGGCTGCGACGGTCGGAGTCGGCCGGCGGCTTTTCGACGCTCAGCGCCTTCTTGGCGTTTTCGTGCGCGGCGCCAGGACCGCCCTGGCGGATGCTGGCAGGAGTTTTTTTCGACGTGGACATGGCCTAGCGATCTTGGACGTTGCCTTGATGAGTGGTGTTGACCTTCGTATTGCCTTGCTGGCCCTGCTTGTCGGGATCCGGAACGGCAGATTGCGGTGCCTGGTCGGCCGCTACCGATTTTTTGTCACCGGCGCCCTTTGGGCTCAGATTCTTCGGCGGCACAGGGGGAGGTTTTGTGCTCATGGCGTGTCTCCTTCCGCCACCCAAAACAAGCGGCTCGGGAGAAAGGTTCCCGAGGGTCCGATACGAAGGGCGGTTGCCGCAACGAGCCAGGTCCACAGGCCGTGGCATGACCGGCGGGAGGCCGGCACAATCCAGGACTATTTTTTGATGATGTTTCCGTTGTTCAGATCGAAGGCCTGGGCGCCGAAAGCCTGCCTGAAGAAGTCCTCCTGCAGATCGCCCCATTCGCCGAGATAGCCGCCGCAATTGCTGCAATAGATCGGCGTCGAATCCTTCGGGTTGTCGGGAATCTCCATCAGGATCGTCCCGCACGCCTTGCAATCGAGCTTGTCATCCAAACGGCGGCCCATTGGCACATGATCGCGCGTTTTCAGCCGCGCGCCAATCGTCGTTTTCGTACGCAGCCCCGAATGGCACGTTTTCCAACCAGCGAGGGGATCGAAAGCTAGCGTTCCGCCGGATTTCCGAAGGCCGGATCTCGCTGCCTCGAATACGTCCCCACCCGCGGCAGCTCATCTGGAAAGTCGACCCAGGGCAGCCTCATGTCCCAATATGCGTGGGCCTGTGGCGGAAAGCGTTCGGGGTGATCGAGAAAGCCGATCGCCAGATAGAGTTCGTCGGGCAGGCCCTGGTCGATATAGCCGATCGATGTTCCGCAATCCGCGCAGAAGGACCGGAGCACGCCGGGGGTTTTCGAAAAGGTCTTCGGTGTGCCGGTGAGCAATGTGAATTCAGAAGGCCGATAACCGACCCACACCATTAGCGGGCTCCCTATCGCCTTGCGACAGTCGTCATCGTGATCGGAGCAAACCCAGAACGGCTCGCCGCGCATTTGCGCCGTTATGGCGCCGCAAAAACAGGAACCCGTTTCAGTTCGTGGCATTGGCTAACTTCATTGCTGGACTCGCCTTCACTGCTGGCCTGGCATTTCGGTATTTTCCTTAGGGTTCTTCTTGATGCCGGCGGCAGGCGAGGTGTCGGCCGGAGCATTGCCACCCTGGTTCTGCTCAGGGGCTCTTTTGAGCGGCGAGGTTTGCCAGCCCATATCGCCGTACAAAAAACCTATGAGGAAGCCGACGATGATGATGGCCGAAATCACCATCGCAATTAACGCGTTACGTCGCTCCATTTCGCACGGCTCCTTTCTTTTAGCCGAACAAACGATGGCGGAAATGGTTCCGGGTAGACGGACGGCGTGACGGGACGGAGCCGGCCGGGAACATTCAGCCTCACGGCGGGTTCGTATGAGTGCTCTTCTACAGGGAGTGGCTCGCATGAAACCCGCCGTAACCGATCGCATCGAAACCAAGAAATACGACCACCCGACAGGCGGCTGGGGATCGCTCAAATCCCTGGTCCGCAAGGCGCGAGGCGAAGGCCTGCTATTGTCCGGGATATGGAGCACGCTGCTCAAGCAGAACAAGGCCGACGGCTATATGTGCATGTCTTGCTCATGGGCAAAGCCAGCCCAGCCGAGGCCTTTCGAATTCTGTGAAAACGGCGCCAAGGCGACGATGTGGGACCAAACCAAGCTGCGCTGCGAACCCGCATTCTTCACCGAGTACTCGGTGGCGGAACTGCTCGATTGGCCGGACCACGATCTGGAGAAGCAGGGCAGGCTTACGGAGCCGATGCGCTACAATGCCGCCGTTGACCGTTACGAGCCGGTCTCCTGGGACGATGCGTTCCGCGACATAGCTGCCGAACTGCGGCGGCTCGATCCCAAATCGGTGGTGTTCTACACGTCTGGCCGGGCCTCGCTCGAGGCCTCCTTCATGTACCAGCTTTTTGCGCGGATCTATGGATCTTCGAACCTGCCCGATTCGTCCAACATGTGTCATGAATCGACCTCGGTCGGCTTGCCGGAATCGATCGGTTCGCCGGTCGGGACCGTGCAGCTCGAAGACTTTGCGAAATGCGACATGATGTTCTTCTTCGGGCACAATACCGGGGTGACGGCGCCGCGCCTGCTGCATCCGCTGCAAGAGGCACGTCAACGCAACGTGCCCGTCTTCACTTTCAATCCCTTGCCCGAGCGGGGACTGAAGCGCTTCAAGAATCCGCAAAACCCCCTCGACATGCTGTCGCCCGGACCGGGCACCAAAATGTCCAGCGACTTCTTCCAGGTTCGTTCGGGCGCTCGACATCGCCGCGATGACGGGTATCGCCAAGGCGTTGCTGGCCCTCGACGATGCCGCCCGCGAGAGCGGCAGGACGCGTGTCCTCGATACGGCTTTCATCGCCGAACACACGCATGGCTTCGCCGAGTTCGAAGCCTTCCTGCGCAACACCCAGTGGAGCGATATCGTCGCGCGATCCGGCATTGCGCAGGCCGATCTGGAGCATGTCGCCGAGGTCTACAGCCATTCCAACGCGGTGATCGGCAATTACGGCATGGGCCTGACCCAGCATCGGCACGGCACCGAGAACGTCCAGATGCTGTGCAACCTTTTGATGATGCGCGGCAATATCGGAAAACCCGGCGCCGGCATTTCGCCGTTGCGCGGCCATTCCAATGTCCAGGGGCAGCGCACCGTCGGCATATCGGAAAAACCCGAGCTCGTCCCGCTCGACAAGTTCGCCGAATTCTACGCCTTTGAACCGCCGCGCGAGAAAGGTCTCGATACGGTCGAGACCTGCGAAGGCGTCATCGACGGATCGGTCAGGGGCTTCGTTGGGCTCGGCGGCAATTTCGTGCGGGCCGTTCCGGAAACCGGCCTGGTCGAGAAAGCCTGGCGTGGGCTCGACCTGCATGTCGAGATCGCGACCAAGCTCAACCGCAGCCACCTGATCACCAGCCGGACAACCTATCTGTTGCCTTGCCTGTCACGGCTGGAAAGAGATCATCAGGCGAGCGGCGACCAAAGGGTGTCGGTAGAGGATTCCACCGCCTGTATCCACGGCTCATTCGGGTCGCGACCTCCGGCTTCGCCACATCTGCTTTCGGAGCCCAGGATCGTTGCCGAGCTTGCCAAGGCGACATTGCCGGGCAGGAGTTCGATCCCATGGGACGAGTGGGTTGGGGATTATTCCCGCATCCGCGACGAAATCGAGCGCTGCTACCCCCAACATTTCCGCGACTTCAACGAGCGTTTCCTGACGCCCGGCGGCTTCCATCGCGACATCAAGGCGAGCAAGCGGGTGTGGGAGACGCCGAACAAGAAGGCCAATTTCAAGCTGCCAAGTGGCCTTGAAACCGACCCTGACATCGATGTCGCCGGCCGCGATGTGCTGACACTGATCACGGTGCGCTCCAACGACCAGTTCAACACGACCGTCTACGGCTACAACGACCGGCTGCGCGGCATCAGCGGCACACGCATGGTGCTGTTGATGAATGAAAAGGATATCCAGCGCCTCGGTTTGAGCGCGGGACAGGAAGTCGATCTCGAAGCCAATGCGCAGGATGGTGTGGAGCGCCGCGTGCGCGGGCTGCGCATCACGCCTTTCTCGGTGCCGGAAGGAAATTGCGCCGGTTATTATCCCGAGCTCAACCCGCTGATTCCTTTGTGGCACAGAGCCGAGAAGGCCCATGTTCCGGCCGCCAAATCGGTACCGGTGCGGATTGTTGCATAGGCGTTCGTTATTCGCGGCGGGCACGCACCACGCCGATGTGACCTGGCGCGACTTTCAAAATCGTGACCTCAGCAGGCTCGCGCGAGTTCATCCACGGCATTCAGGATCGCACTCTGGCTCGCCGGCTTCTGCACGATCCTGCAAGTGCGGAACCCGGCCGGAATTTCGCGTTCGCCATACCCAGAGAGGAAGGCGAACGGAACACCGCAGGTCCGTAACGCTTCCGCGATCGGATAGCTGGTCTCGTCGTTCAACTGGATATCCAGTAACGCCGCGTCGATGCCGCCTTCGCCAACGAGCCGGAGTGCTGCCGTCACCGACGAAACAGGCCCGACCACCTGATGGCCGGCTTTGCGCAGGTAAGCCGCCGCGTCGTCGGCGATCAGCCATTCGTCCTCGACGATCAGCACGCGCATCTGTCCGGTCACGACGAGCCCTCGCGGGTCAGAGGGAATGCGATTTCCGCCTCCAAACCATTTGAGTGGAAAGTTGTTTCAACCTTTCCGCCCAGCCGGTAGCCGATTTCGCCACGTAGAAGGGTAAGGCCGAAGCCGCTGTCGGTTGGCTCCTTGATGCGGGGGCCGCCCTTCTCGCGCCAAGTGAGCCTGAAGGTTCCGTCTGCGACCGACCATTTTACGACTATCCGCCCGGCAGGTTTCGACAGTGCGCCATATTTAGCGGCATTCGTCGCCAGTTCATGGATTGCCATGCCAAAGGAAAGCCCTTGTACCGGCTTGAGGCTCACCCGTTTGCCATGGAGTTCGAACCGTTCGGCCCCGAAGGGATCGAGTTCCTGGCGCAGCAGTTCCTCGACGGAAGCTTCGGTCCAGCTTTCTCGCGAGAGCAGACTGTAGGCTCGTGACATCGCCTGCAGCCGGCCGATCAAGGCGTCGGCGAACTCGTCTTTCGACGCCGAGTTTTCACGTGTCCGGTTGGTGATGCTGGCGACGACCGCCAGCATGTTCTTGACGCGATGGTTCAGCTCCGAGATGAGCACCTGCTGACGCTCTTCCGCCTGCGCCAGTGTCGTCACGTCGATCAGGGTCACGACCACGCCCTGGATGCTGCCGCCTTTGTCCCGGTAAGGGTTGATGCGAACCAGGTAGAACCGGCCCTTGTCGTCGCGCGTGAGATGATGGTTCAGGGTCTCTCCCGTCTCGAACACCGCCTGGATGTGCCGCTTCAGCTCGGGGTAGTCGAGCCGGCTCGAAAGATCGGTCAGCGGTCGGCCGACATCGGATGGACGCAAGTTGAAGAACGACGACGCGGCGGGAGTGAAGGTCCGCACCACAAGGTTGCGGTCGAGGAAGATGGTGGCGATTTCCGTGCTTTCGAACAGGTTTCTGAGATCGCTGTTGGCGCGATCGAGTTCCTCTATCTTGCCAGTCAGCTCCGCGTTGATGGTGTTGAGCTCTTCATTGAGCGACTGCATCTCCTCCTTCGAGGCCTCAAGCTCCTCATTGGTCGACTGCGCCTCTTCATTGACGGAGACGAGTTCCTCGTTCGAAGACTTTACTTCCTCCAGCGCGGTTTCGTATTCCTCGATGGTCGACTGCAGCCGCTCGCGTGTGTCGCGCAACTCCCGTTCGAGATCGGCCGCATCGTCGGTGCCGCGGCTTTCGCGTGCCCGCTCGGAGCGTAGCTGGGCCTGTCCCACCGGATTGAACAGGACGAGGTAGAGGGGCTCGCCATTGCCGCGCTCCGTGTACGGTTCGACCGTCAGTGTAATGAACTGAAGCTGTCCGTCGTCTTCGTCGACAGCTATGTTCTCCCGCACGACCGTGCGGCGCGTCGTGGCTGCTTCCCGCAACGCGGCGCGCAGCTCAAGTCTCAGCCCGCGGCGGGCCAGGGTCAGCAGCTGCCGGCTCGGGGCGCCTTGCGGCGCTTCCAGATATTTGCCCGTCCGTGCCGAATAGTAGACGATGTCGCCATCGCCATTGACCAGCACGTGAGGCGGGGCGAACCGCTCCAGCACCTGAGCCTCGATCGCCTGGCGGAGCGAATGACTGGCGGCATCGTTCTTCGAGCCGCCGCGTCCGACCGGACGGACATCCGCGCGGCCATTGCCGATAAGGACCGGCGGCCGCGGCGTGGCATGTTCCCGCGCCTGGAATATCCGGTGCTTCTTGTCGACCGTGGCAAACAGGTCGCCGTGCTGACCGACGCTTTCCGACGTGCCGAGGAACAGATAACCGCCCGGCCTCAGCGCGTAATGGAAGATCGGAATGGCCCGGTTCTGGATGTGCGGGCCGAAATAGATCAGCAGGTTGCGGCACGAAATCATGTCGATGCGCGAGAAGGGAGGATCGCGGATAACGCTGTGCGGCGAAAAAATGCAGAGTTCGCGCACCTCTTGGCCCAGCACATAGCTCTCGCCGTCGCTGTGAAAAAAGCGTTGCCTGCGCTGTGCCGATAGCCCGTGCAGCAGCGCTTCGGGATAACGCGCCGCACGCGCCACGGCGAGCGCCGGCTCGTCGATGTCGGTCGCGAATATCTGGACGCGCGGCGCCGCGGAAAGCTTCTCCATGCGCTCGCGCATCAGCATGCCGATCGAGAATACCTCCTCGCCAGTGGCGCAGCCGGGCACCCAGACGCGCACCGCATCGGAGGCGCTCTTGCCTTCGAAAATCTGCGGTATGATCTTGTCCTCCAGCAATTTGAACGCTTCGGCGTCGCGAAAAAAGCTGGTGACATTAATGAGCAGGTCGCGAAACAGCTTCGCCACCTCGTCGGGATCCCTCTTCAGCCGCTCTATGTAGGTGGTGATCGACTGCAGCTGCGTGATCTGCATGCGCCGCTTTACGCGACGCAGGAACGTCTTGGGCTTGTAGCCGGAAAAGTCGTGCCCGGAATGGCTGCGCAAAATGGCGTAGATTTCATCGCGGGCCCGATCCATCTCGGCCTTGTGCTCGTCGTCCGCTTCGGCCAGTCCGCTCAGCACCTCGAAGCCGCGGGCAAACGCCTGAAGCTTTGCCCCGATCTGCTCGGCGGGCGCCGCTATGTCGATCAGGCCGCTCGAAATCGCACTCTGCGGCATGTCCGGATTGCGCGGGGCGGAACCATTGGACGCCTGGGCAATCGTCAGCCCGCCATGCTCCTTGATTGCCCTGGCGCCGAGCGTGCCGTCCGAATCGCCACCCGACAAGATAATGCCGACGGCATACTCGCCCTGGTCCTCGGCCAATGCGCTGAAGAAGATGTCGATCGGCTTGCGCTCGCGGTTGAGCGTGTTCGGCCGGCGCAGCGAAAGCGCGCCCTTGCGGATGGTGAGGACGACGTTTTGCGGCATCACATAGACCTGGTCCGGTTGGACCGCCACGCCCTCCTCGGCCACGACGACCGGCATTTCGGTGTAACGTCCGATGACCTCGTGCAGCAGACTTTCCCGCTCCGGGCTGAGATGCGTGACGACGACGAACGCCATGCCGGTGCCGCCGGTCAGTCCTTTGAACAAGGCCTCCATCGCGGGAATGCCGCCGGCCGATGCGCCGACGCCGACAACGGGAAATCTTCCATTCTGGAATGCCACGCCACGCCTCTGGTAACAGCCGCGAACACGAGACCGTCAAATCGGGCCTTAGGTTAAGACCGGGCCGAGCCTCAGGCCAGCGAATAGTCTACCAACGGAACAAAGCACCGCCGGTGGGCATTAACATTTGACTTTGGAGGCGGTTCCAATGGCAAAACGACCACCTGAAATAAAGCGGGCTAAGCAAATCCTGTTGCCCTCGCCGGATCTGACCAAGTTCCCCGTATCTGAAAACATTCCGCCTCGCCTGCTCGCGCTCGCGGAACGATTGCAAGAGCTCCTGGCCAGCCACTTTGAACAAGTCTGCGCCGACGGCCGTAAAACCCGCAGGAAGAAGGAACAATGAGGTGCGCGACCTGCAAGGCTTGCATATCCTGATCGTCGAGGACGAATGGATGCTGGCGGGCGATCTTGCACGTTATTTCAGCAAGATGGGCGCCGTCGTGCTTGGCCCAGTGGCGACGATCGAACAGGCATCGAAACATACGGATGAGGCGGAAGCCGCGATCCTGGACGTCAATCTCAACGGCCGACGAGTGTTCCCGATCGCCGACGAGTTGATGCGCCGTGGCGTGCCGTTCGTGTTTTTCAGCGGCGACGAAGACATCGTTATTCCTGAGCGCCTCCGGTATGCCAGCAGCCTCCGAAAATCCTCGGACGGCCAGGCTGTTTTCGATGCTCTTTTCCCAGCCGAGACGACGGCATCGAAGGGAGGCCGAGCGTCCGAGCCCTCAGACGACGTATTTTCGCTGCTGCCTAAGCTCCGGCTCGCGGCACGTCTGCTGCTGGGAGACATGGATGCTTCCGACCGGCTGGTCGAGCGAACGCTCGAGCAGGCCATCGGCGAAATCGACAAGAGACGATCCGGCTCCTCCACCGAGGACTGGCTCAACGGCATCATGCGAAACATCGTCAGGGCACGCGGGCCAAGCCTGCTGCACTGACCGCAGCCGCTGTTTGTCGCGACTCTACTTCCGGCTGCGTTCGACGAATTTGTTGAAGCGGCTGGTTTTTCCGCCGCTGGTCTCATCCTGGTAGAGGAAGGCCAGTTCGTTCTCATCGAATATCCTGAAGAACTCGTCCCACTCGACGGGCTCGAACGTCTCTTCAGGCTCGCCGAAATCGATGCGCAGTATGCCGCCCTCGCCCTTGGTGCGCACCACCGCTGGCCGCCCCTCGCGGTCCTCGGCCCAACGGCGGATTTCGTCGTGATCGGTGGTCGTCTTCGATTCAGACATCGCAATCTCCCTTCGATTCCACCGCGAGATCCCCCGCGTTGCACAACCAGCAAATGCATCGCTGCCCGGCATGTGCGCGCGGTTGGTCGAACATGGCTCCTAACACCAAGCAGCCTTCGATGTTCCCACGCCTGGTTGAAACCTACCCCGGCGAGCCTCCTGAACTTTGTTGAAGCAAGGGAACAAACCTTTCGCCCGGAAGTTTGGGGCGGCAAAGCCATTCGTATGAGGAGTTGTCGTGAAACGTATACTGGTCACGGGAGGCTGCGGTTTTATCGGCCGCCACGTCGCCCAGGAACTCGTTGAACATGGCTATGGGGTTTCAATTCTCGATGCACTGCTGGACCAGGTGCATGGCGGCGAGGCAATCAGCCTGCCGCCAGGCGCCAAGCTGATCAAAGGCGACGTTCGCGATCGCGACGCCATCACGGAGGCGGTCGACGATGTCGACGCGATCATTCACCTGGCGGCTGAAGTGGGCGTCGGCCAGTCCATGTACGAGATCGCCCGCTATGTCGGCGCCAACGACCTCGGCACCGCCACGTTGCTGGAGGCACTGATCAAACGGCCGATCGAACGGATCGTCGTTGCGTCGTCGATGAGTGTCTATGGCGAGGGTCTCTATGCCACGCCGGACGGCCGGCGCATCGACAATGCAAGACGGCAGCCGGACGACATCCGCAGCGGCCAATGGAATCCCCTGTCGCCGGAAGGTGAAGTCCTGTCGCCGCTGCCGACCGACGAGCAGAAACCGGTCGATCTCGCCTCGATCTACGCACTGACAAAATACGCCCAGGAACGCGCCGTACTGATCTTCGGCGAAACCTACGGCGTCGACGCGGTGGCGCTGCGCCTGTTCAATGTCTTCGGCGCCGGACAGGCGCTCTCGAACCCGTATACCGGCGTGTTGGCGAACTTCGCCTCGCGCATCGCCAATGGCCAGCGGCCGCTGATTTTCGAGGACGGCGAACAGAAGCGCGATTTCGTGCATGTGCGCGACGTTGCCCGCGCCTTCCGGCTGGCGCTGGAACAGCCCCAGGCGCGCAGCCATGTCATCAACATCGGCAGCGGGCGAGCCTACGCGGTCAGCGACGTCGCCCGACTGCTCGCCGAAGCAATGGGCGTGCCTGGCCGCCAGCCGGAAATCCTCGGCAAGGCACGCTCCGGCGATATCCGCAACTGCTTTGCCGACATTTCGAAGGCGCGCGAACTGCTCGGCTTCCAGCCGCAGTACCGGCTGGAGCATTCGCTCGGGGATTTCGTCGCGTGGGTGCGCAACACGGTCGCCATCGATCGCAGCGCCGAGATGAAGCGGGAACTCGAAGCGCGAGGGCTGGTGTCATGAGACCGGATTCACCCGATTTTCGCGAAGCGCCCGTCGCCATTATCGGCGGCAGCGGCTTTATCGGCTCCAACCTCGCCGACAGTCTGTTGTCGGACGGCGAACCGGTGCTGGTCATCGACAATCTGAGCCGTCCCGGCGTCGAGCAGAATCTCGAATGGCTGACGCAAAAGCACGGCAACCGCCTCGCCGCCGAAATCGCCGATATCCGTGACACCGAGGCGCTGATGCCGCTGGTGGCGCGTTCGAAGGCGGTTTTCCACTTTGCCGCGCAGACCGCCGTCACCACGAGCCTGGTTCGGCCGGACGAGGATTTCGACATCAACCTGCGCGGGACATTCAACGTCCTGGAAGCCGCTCGCCGCGGCGGCAAGCGCATCCCCGTCGTTTTCGCCAGCACCAACAAGGTCTATGGCCGCCTCGCTGACCTCGCCATGCGCGAAGAGGATGGCAAATACGCGCCTTGCGACGCGGGCATCCGGGCGCACGGCGTCGACGAGACGCGCGGCCTCGATTTCTGCACGCCCTATGGCTGCTCCAAGGGCGCGGCGGACCAATATGTCCTCGACTACGCCAAGTCATACGATCTGCCGACGGCGGTGCTGCGCATGAGCTGCATCTATGGCCCGCGCCAGTTCGGGACGGAGGATCAGGGCTGGGTCGCCCATTTCCTGCTCAGCGCCTTCTCCGACCGGCCGATCACCATCTATGGCGACGGCAAGCAGGTGCGCGACATCCTCCACGTTGCCGACGCGGTTGCGGCTTACCGCGCGGTGCTCGACCGGATCGAGGCAGTCAAGGGCCTAGCATTCAATCTCGGCGGCGGACCGGACAACGCCGTCAGCCTGCGCATGCTGCTGAAGGAGATTCGCGACATAACGAAACGGGACGTTCCGATCCGTTACGACCGCGAACGCACCGGCGATCAACCGTTCTTCGTCGCCGACACACGCGCGATCGAGGCGGCGCTGGGATGGAAAGCGCACGTCTCGTGGCGAAACGGCATTCGCGACCTCACCGACTGGCTGCAGCGTCATCGCCTCGACCCGCATCCCGAACCGGCGAGGTACGTGGCATGAAGGTCGCTCTGGTCAATCCGTCCTGGACCTACCAGGACAGCATCTATTTCGGCTGCCGGCAGCCGCATCTGCCGCTCGAACTCGGCTATTCGAAAGCCTTGCTCGAAGCCGCCGGCCACAAGGTGCTGATGCTGGACGGGCAGATCCAGAAGCTCGATAACACCGCGCTTGCCGATCGCGTCGCCGCCTTCGAGCCTGGCATGACCGTCGTCAGCACCGCGCCGACCTACCTGTTCTGGCGCTGCGCACCGCCCGAGTTGCGCGTGCCGGCTGATTTCCTCAACCATCTTGCCGGGCGCGGCGGCCGCACCGTCGCTATCGGGCCACATGGCTCGGCGACGCCGACGCCGACTTTGCGCAAGCTTGGCGTCGACATCGTCGTGCGCGGCGAATGCGAGGAAGTGGTCGCGGAACTTGCCCGGCGCGACGACTGGAGCGCAGTGCCGTCCACGGCCCATTTCAAGGATGGAGAACTGGTTTCGAACGGCGGCGTGCATGCGAGCTCGTTCATCGATCACCCAGCGCTCGAATGGCCGTCGGACTGGATTGCCGCCCATCAGCACCATCATCACCGCTTCGACGATGATCAGGTCGGTTTTGGCGCGGAGGTCGAGGCGTCGCGCGGCTGCCCGTATAATTGCAGCTTCTGCGCCAAGATCGATTTCCGCGATGCTTACCGCCGCAGGAACCACGAGGCGGTGATCGCAGAGATCGACCGGCTGATCGCACAGGGTGTCGGCTACATCTACTTCATCGATGAGATCTTCCTGCCGCAAAAGGCGCTGCTGGAGGCCTTGGTCGATCGCGATGTGAAGTTCGGCGTGCAGACCCGTATTGACCTCTGGAAGCCGGAACTGCTGAAGCTGCTCGGTGCCGCCGGTTGCGTCTCGATCGAGGCGGGCCTCGAAAGCCTGACGGTGGAAGGCCGCGCCATGCTGGCAAAACGCTGCCGGCTGGGCACCGAGGAACTAGCTGCGTTGCTGGTCGACGCAAGGCGCCACGTGCCGTTCGTGCAGGCCAATCTGATCGGCGTGGTCGAGGACGACCCCGCGCTGGTCGACTATTGGCGAAAGCACCTGATCGACAACGGCGTTTGGGCCAACGAACCGGTGCCGCTTTATCCCTATCCGAGTTCGCCGAGCTACCGCGAACTTTGGGGCGAGCCCGATGACCTCGCCTGGGAGCGCGCGCATGAACATTACCTCGCATCCTTCCGAACGTTCAGCGACATCCAGGAGAAGCGTCCGCGTCCGCTGGCCGAATTGGAGGCCACATGTTGCGGACACTGAGCCCGCCACGGCGTATCCTGATGACTGTCGATGCGGTTGGCGGCGTCTGGCGCTATGCGCTCGATCTGGCCAGGCAACTGGTCGCCGGCGGCGACAGCGTTGTGCTTGCCGGGCTTGGTCCGGAACCGTCCAGGCAGCAGGCCGAAGAGGCCCAGTCGTTCGCGGCGCTGACGTGGCTCAACACGCCGCCCGACTGGATGACCCGCAACGAGCACGACCTCGACGCATTGCAGCAGGGGCTGCACCCACTCATCCGTGACTACGCCATCGAAATCGTCCATCTAAACGCGCCGACGCAGGCGGCGGGGCTCGACGTGCCCTGCCCAGTCGTGGCGGTGTCGCATTCCTGCGTGGTGACATGGTTCCACGCCGTCAAGGGACAGGCGGCGGACGGCGAATGGGCCTGGCAGAAGGAGCGCAACCGGCGCGGTTTCGACAAAGCAGGCATGGTCGTTGCACCGAGCCGCAGCCATGCCGACATGCTCGAAACCTGCTACGGGCCGATCACGCGGCTGAGCGTCGTCGGCAACGGCGCGCGGCCCGGCGCGAAGGGCGAGAGGCGGGAATCGGTCGTTTTTGCCGCCGCGCGTTGGTGGGATGAAGGAAAGAACGCGGCGGTGCTTGACCAGGCCGCCTCCCTGACGCAATGGCCGGTTTTCGTTGCCGGCTCCTTGCAAGGCCCGGACGGCCAGCATGTTGGCTTCAGTCATGCGGTTCCCGTCGGGCCGGTGCCACATGAAGAGGTACGCTCATTGATGGCCCGGGCCGGCATTTTCGTATCGCCGTCGCTCTACGAACCGTTCGGTCTGGCCACGCTGGAAGCCGCGATGTCGGCGACGCCCCTGGTGCTCGCCGATATTTCGACCTATCGCGAACTGTGGGACGGCGCGGCCATGTTCTACGACGCGCGCGATCCGGGCGATCTCGCCAGATGCATCAATAGCCTTTGCAGCGACGCGCAGCGCCGGCGAGAGCTCGGTGAAGCAGCCGCCCGCCGAAGCCGCAGATTTTCATTGGCAAGACAGGCGACCGCCATGCGCGGCGTCTACGACAAGGCGGCCCTGGCCACCGTGGCGGATAGTTGATTATGCGGTTTTTGTTCTACACCCATTCG
Organism: Mesorhizobium sp. M1348; assembly: GCF_040317925.1. Classification (NCBI taxonomy): domain Bacteria; kingdom Pseudomonadati; phylum Pseudomonadota; class Alphaproteobacteria; order Hyphomicrobiales; family Phyllobacteriaceae; genus Mesorhizobium; species Mesorhizobium sp. M1348. Next base: position 106,850 of record NZ_JAMYLH010000007.1, read on the forward strand.
ATCGTTTCCGATTGGAACCACGGCAACGCACATTTCCTGCGCGGCATCATGCGTGAGCTGGTCGCGCGCGGGCACCAGGCTATTGCGCTGGAGCCGGCCGACGGCTGGAGCCGGTCGAACCTGCTGGCCGAGAAAGGGTCCTTCGCGATCGAGCGATTCCGGAAGGATTTTCCCGAGTTGATGCCGGTCACCTATGACACCGCCTTCGACCACGAAGCCTGGATCTCCGATGCCGATGTGGTGATCGTGCATGAGTGGACCGAGCCGGACCTTGTCGCGCGGCTGGGAAGGGCGAAAGCAATTGGCGGCCGTTTCACGCTGCTGTTCCACGACACGCACCATCGCGCCATCTCGGCCACGCAAGCGATTTCCGCCTTGCAGCTTGAACATTATGATGGCGTGCTCGCCTTCGGCGAGGCGCTGCGGGAAAGCTATCTTCGCGCCGGATGGGGCAAGCGGGTCTTCACCTGGCACGAGGCAGCCGATGACCATCTGTTCCAGCCCCATCCTGAAATCGAGCGTAGCGCCGACCTGATCTGGATCGGCAATTGGGGCGACGACGAGCGCAGCACCGAAATCAGGGAATTCCTGGTCGACCCGGTGCATGAGCTTGGCCTGAGCGGCACTGTCCACGGCGTCCGCTATCCACGCGAGGCGCTCGCCGACCTCGCCGCCGCCGGCCTGCGCTACGAAGGCTGGATCGCCAATGCCGACGTGCCGAAGGCATTCGCGGCGAACCGCATCACGGTTCACATCCCGCGGCGTCCATATCGCGAAAGCCTGCCCGGCATCCCGACCATCCGCATGTTCGAGGCGCTCGCCTGCGGCATCCCACTCGTTTCGGCGCCGTGGTCCGATGTCGAACGTCTGTTCAGGCCGGGCACCGATTTCCTGTTTGCAAACACCGGCTTCGAGATGCGGCATCATCTTCGCGCCGTGCTGCGTGACGCGGATCTCGCCGCATCTCTGGCGACATCGGGCCTCGAGACGATCCGCTCACGGCACACATGCCGGCACCGGGCGGATGAATTGTTCGGCGTGCTCGCCGAATGCGGGCACCGCCAAGCCGCCGACACGATCCTTGCAAAGGAGGCCGCCGAATGAAGATCGCATTTTACGGATCGAGCCTGCTGTCGACCTATTGGAACGGCGCGGCCACCTATTACCGCGGATTGCTCAAGGCCCTGGCCAAGCTGGGCTATGACATCACCTTCTACGAGCCGGACGTCTACGATCGCCAGAAGAATCGCGACATCGAAGCGCCGGACTGGTGTGCCGTCGTCGTCTACGAGGCCACCCCGCATGCCATGATGCAGGTGGCGGCGCGGGCGGCGGAGGCGGATATCGTCGTCAAGGCGAGTGGCGTCGGATTCGCCGACGACGCGCTGCTGCGGGCGGTGCTCGATCACGCCCGTGCCGATGCGCTCACCGTATTCTGGGATGTCGATGCGCCGGCGACGCTTGGCCAGTTGCGCGACGAGCCCGACCATCCGCTGCATCGCGCGCTGCAGGAAATCGACCTCGTGCTGACCTATGGCGGCGGCGACCCGGTGGTCTGGGCTTATCGGGCACTGGGGGCGGCCGAATGCGTGCCGATCTACAATGCGCTCGATCCGGAAACGCATCATCCGGTCGGCAAGGATAGGCGCTTCGCCTGCGATCTCGCCTTTCTCGGCAACCGGCTGCCGGACCGCGAGGCGCGCGTCGAGGCTTTCTTCCTCGACCCGGCCAGCCGCTCGGCCGATCAGCGCTTCCTGCTCGGCGGATCGGGCTGGGGCGACAAGCAGATGCCCGCCAATGTCCGATGGCTCGGCCATGTCGGCACGCGTGACCACAATGCATTGAACGTCACGGCCAAGGCGGTCCTCAACATCAGCCGCGACAGCATGGCGGCCAACGGCTTTTCACCTGCGACGCGCGTTTTCGAGGCGGCGGGCGCCGGCGCATGCCTCATCACCGACGCCTGGCTCGGTGTAGACCTGTTCCTGAAATCCGGCGAGGAAATCCTGGTCGCGCGCGATGGCGAGGATGTCGCCGAGATCACGCAAAGCCTTAGCGCCGAACGGGCCAAGGCGATCGGGGCATCTGCGCTTCGGCGGGTGCTTGGTGAACATACCTATACGACACGGGCCGTTTTGGCCGACGCCATTTTCAGGCGCCATTTCGAGCGTCCGACCGTGGAGGCGGCCGAATGACGAAGCCGCTCGACATCGTCTTTCTTGGCCTGTCGCTCTCCTCATCCTGGGGAAACGGCCACGCCACCACCTTTCGGGGGCTGCTTAAAGGTCTCCACGAACTCGGCCACCGCGTCACCTTTCTCGAACGCGACGTGCCGTGGTACGCAAGTCATCGGGATCTGCGCGATCCCGATTTCTGCGCGTTACGCTACTATGAAACGATCGACGATCTTCGCCGCAATTTTGCGCGCTGCCTGCGCGATGCCGATATCGTGGTCGTCGGCTCCTTTGTTCCGGAAGGCCCTAAAATCATCGACGTCGTGGCATCGCTGTGCACGGGTCAGTTCTGCTTTTACGACATCGACACGCCGGTCACGCTGGCAAAGCTTTCAACCGATGATTGCGAGTACATTGCCAGGCGGCAGGTCCCGTATTTCGACGTGTACTTCTCCTTCACCGGCGGGCCGACGCTTGCCCGTCTGACGGCGGAATTCGGCGCGAGGCGGGCCGAGCCGCTCTACTGCTCCGTCGACCCGGAACGGCATCACGGAACCGGTGATCCAATCCGCTGGGATCTCGGCTATCTCGGCACCTACAGCCCCGACCGCCAGGCGACGCTGGAGGCCCTGCTGTTCGAACCGGCGCGTCGCATGCCGGAGCGCCGCTTCGTCGTGGCAGGTTCGCAATATCCGCGCGAAATCGTCTGGCCGGACAACGTCGATCGTATCGAACACCTGCCGCCGGCAGATCACGCGGCCTTTTACAGCCGCCAACGCTACACGTTGAACGTCACGCGCAGTTCCATGATCGCGGCCGGATGGTCGCCCAGCGTGCGACTCTTCGAGGCAGCCGCCTGCGGCACGGCGATCATCAGCGATCGCTGGGCCGGACTGGACAGCCTGTTTCCAGAGCGGACGATCCACACCGCGCGCAGGACCGAGGACGTAATCGGAATCCTGTCCGGGGAGTCCGATGGCGCCCGGCTTGCCATGGCCAAGCAGGCGCGCGTGCTCATCCTGGCAGCCCACACAAGCATCGCAAGAGCCCGCGAATTCGTTTCGCTGCTGGCGCAGGCCAAATCGCCACGTTCTGTTCTCGATCTGGACGTCGAGAGCGCAGCATGACCCGCAGACGGGAGAAGATAGAGATGCAGCTATCAAGAAAGGCGCAACGGACCAAGACCGTGCTTGTCGCCGGCGGCGCAGGCTTCCTCGGTTCGCATCTTTGCGAGACAATGCTCCAGGCCGGCTGGCGCGTGATCTGCGTCGACAATTTCCTTACCGGCCGCATGGAGAACATAGCATCGATCGCCAATCGTCCGGATTTTCGGCTGATCAAGCAAGACATTTGCCGACCGTTGGAGCTTGGCGAACCGGTTGACCGCATCTTCAACATGGCGTGCGCGGCCTCGCCGCCGCGTTACCAGGCCGACCCGGTCCACACGACGCAGACTTGTGTCATCGGGACGCTCAATCTGCTGGAGCTCGCCGCCCGTAACGGCGCCCGGTTCCTGCAGGCGTCCACCAGCGAAATTTATGGCGATCCCGAACAGCATCCGCAGAAGGAAGACTATGTCGGCCACGTGAACTGCATCGGCCCCCGCGCCTGCTATGACGAAGGCAAGCGCACCGCCGAAACCCTGTGTTTCGATTATTTGAGAATGGGAAAGGCCGATATCCGTGTCGCGCGCATCTTCAACACCTATGGTCCCAGGATGGACCCTGCGGACGGACGGATCGTTTCCAACCTGATCATGCAGGCACTCGAGAGACGGCCGCTGACGATATTCGGCGACGGGCTGCAGACCAGGTCGTTCTGCTACGTTTCCGATCTGGTCGACGGCTTGATCCGGTTGATGGAGGTCGATCCCAATCCGCGCCAGCCGGTCAATCTGGGCAATCCGGGGGAGTTCACCATCCTGCAACTGGCGGGCCTGGTGAGGCGCATGACCAGCACCGAATCCGCCTTGAAATTCCTGCCGCTGCCGCAAGACGATCCTCGTCGTCGGCAACCCGACATTTCCCGTGCAAGGAAGCTTCTCGGCTGGTCGCCAAAAGTGCCGCTCAGGCAAGGTTTGATGCGCACGATCGGATATTTTGCCGAGCTTGAGACGGCGCAGATGGTCGATAGAAGACGTCGAATTGCCGCCACCGCGCGTTCCGCATCAGGCCGGCTGCAAAACCTGCCGGCCTGATAGCGGGGAGCGTCTGGCCGCTGCATGATCGCGCGGTCGTTGCGGATTTGGTCACTTTTTCTCGTCGCGGGAACAACCCGTCCAGCTTCTGGTTCTGCCAAGGTACCGGCATGGAGACGATTGTGCATCCCAAACGATCCGCCAAAGACATCGAACAAATGGCCGCAAGAGAGACGGCTGCCTTCCTGCGGCGCGCCTCCATCACCTATCTGGAATGTTGCGTGAGCCTGATGCTGACGCATCTTCAGAGGGAGGAGGTAGCGGCCATCCTCGAAAAGGAAGCGGATATGCTTCGCCGGCTGGACTGATCCTGGTCGAAGGGCCGCAGGTCCCCTTGGTTATCCAGGAAACGAAGCAACATCGCCGTATAACGTCTTGCCGCGGCCGCCAGCCGGATCTGTTCCCGATCATCGCCAGATCGTGCAGCCATGCTCCACAAGCCAAGCTGGAAGGCGAGATAGCAGGGCTCGTAGTAGTGGACCAGATTGGCATCGACGGGACGAGACGTAGTCGCTTCCACAGCCTTGCAGAGCGCCGCAGTCGCCGCATTGGAGAGGCTGTATTCAACGCGGGCGCCGGCAATGTCCCAGGCGATGTCCTGGCAGCCGATCAGATCGTGCGATCGGCAATGGTCGAGGGCGTCCGTCTTGACCAGCCTTCCACCGCGCGAAAGGATGAACTCCCACGGATGAAGCCGCCCGTCGATCTCGACCCGCTGCATGGTCTTGGGTGGAGCCTGTCTCGAGAACCAGTTCCGCAACTCCGTGGCGCGGCTTTCGCCTAAAGCCTCGCTTGTATTCTGCACGGCCATGTCTGCAAGCGCCTCCAGCGAGGCACCCGGCTCGGAGGCGGGCAGATTGGCTGCGCGCCAAGACAGATAGCGCGCGAGATGAGCGACCACCTTTTCTTTCGAATGCCTTGCCCGGTCCAGCGTTGTACCGTCGATCCAGCGTTCGACGAGAAAGCCATGGCACAGCCCGGCGACGTCCGGGCCAAAGCCTGCATCGTGCAGCCTCCTGGCAGTCTCGGCCTTGTGCATTCCGATTTCACCGAGGCCGACGAATTTGACCGACCATTTTTCCCGGCCCGCAGAAGCGACGAACTTCCGCCGCTCGAAGCCGCGGTGAACGGGTGGCCAATGGTCCTGCGAGCCATAGTGCAGGCGACGCCACTCTCCGCCGGATGTTTCTATCAGGCTGACCTCCGTGCTGCCGATCGTCCTGGCGACCCAATCCCGCAACGTCGGGACAGCGGATCCAGCGGGGAAAGTCCGTTCGAAATCCGCGGTGTGTTTTTGGCAAACCGTCCATGCCTCACGACTGTCCGCCGATGCCTCGGGACCCGGCCCACCCGAATGGCTTGGGAACAGATGGATGCGCCCGGCATCGATGCCCAGCGCTTGCAGCCATGCGACGACGGCGTGAAACGAACTGCCTGACAGGCCCGGGCCTTCGTCGACGACAGCGAAATCGGCCGACGGCCTTGTCCTCCAGCCGCCGATCAGTTCCGGATCGGCGGCAAGCCGCCTGCGAAACGGATGATCGGTCGGACGGACGCTGACGGGTGCCGGTGCGCCGATGGCTGCCGCCACCATCGCTGCCAGCCCCAGGCCGATGCTGCGGATGCCGATCACGCATGTGTTCGCATCGAGACCCGACTGCCGCGCGGCGACGAAATAGCTCTCCGGATAGAGCGCGTAATGGGCAAATCCTTCAGCCGTGCCGGTCAGGATTTCGCCATCGCAATCGAGTTCGGCCAGCATTCGCGGCACTTCAGCATCGATCGGGCCGTCGATGGCGAATCCGGCCCCCCACGATCTGCCAACGTCCCGGGCCAAGCCGACCAGGAGATTTGCGCCCGCGATCCGCTGTAGGGAATTCCTGTCCATGCCGTTGGCCTCGAATTCAGCATCGGCGAGGCCCTGGACCAGTTCCGAAGCCCTGATGAACAGGCCGACCAAGGCTGCGTGGCGTTCGATCCCACTTGGCATGTCCGCAATGTGCCCGGCCGCGTCGCAGGCCGAGCCGCGAACATGTCGCGCGCTCTCAATTCGCTTGTGGTCGCCATAGACGATCATTGTCCCGTCCCGGTTTGCCTCACCCCTGGCTGCACAACTCGGCGGGCGCTACTTTGATCCACTATCGGTTGCACGATTTTTGCAGCCGGCAAGGAACAATCCGGGAGGAAGGCGGTTTGGCACGAAGAACTTACCTTCAACAGCATAGGCAGCGGTTTCGTGGGATCGAAGAAAGTTCGAATCGGTATAGTCGGCGTCGGCAACTGCGCCTCCTCCCTTGTTCAGGGCATCACCTATTACCGCGACGCAAGGAGCAATGAGCCCATACCCGGGCTGATGCATGCCGATCTTGGCGGCTATCATGTCAAGGACATCAAGGTGGTCTGCGCTTTCGATGTCGCCAAGGGCAAGGTCGGACGCGATGTGGCAGACGCGATCTACAGCGCGCCGAACAATACTTTCCGCTTTGCCAATGTGGCGCCTACCGGCGCTCGCGTCGAACGCGGACCGACGCTGGACGGCATCGGCAAATATCTGCGCGACGAGATCGAGGAGGCCGACGAGCCGGTCGCCAACGTCGGCAAGATCCTCGCCGAAAGCGGCGCCGAAATCCTGGTGTCCTATCTGCCAGTCGGTTCGGAGGAGGCAACGCGCTTTTATGCCGAGTGCGCGCTCGAGGCGGGCTGCGCCTTCGTCAACTGCATACCAGTCTTCATCGCTTCGCGGCCGGAGTGGCGCCGGCGCTTCGAGCAGCGCGGCCTGCCGCTGATCGGCGACGACATCAAGAGCCAGGTCGGTGCGACGATCGTCCACCGGCTGCTCGCCAACCTGTTCCGTGAGCGCGGCGTGCGCATCGATCGCACTTACCAGCTCAATTTCGGCGGCAACACCGACTTCCTCAACATGCTTGAGCGCGAGCGGCTGGAATCGAAGAAGATCTCAAAGACCCAATCCGTCACTAGCCAGATCGACGTTCCCCTGGAGCCCGGCAACATTCATGTCGGGCCAAGCGACCACGTTCCATGGCTGACCGACCGCAAGTGGGCCTATATCCGGGTCGAAGGCACGACCTTCGGCGGTGTGCCGCTGAATGCCGAGCTCAAGCTGGAGGTGTGGGATTCGCCCAACTCGGCCGGCGTCGTGATCGATGCGGTGCGTTGCGCCAAGCTGGCGCTCGACCGCGGTATCGCGGGCGCGCTGACCGGTCCCTGCAGCTATTTCATGAAATCGCCGCCCGAGCAGTTCACCGACGCGGAAGCCCGCCAGCGCACGCTCTCTTTCATCGCCGGCAAGGACGAGCCGATGCTCGATGCCGCGGAATGACGACGACGTTCTTTCTGGTGCGCCACGCCGCGCACGACAATGTCGGCTGTTATCTTGCCGGACGGATGGCCGGCGTGTGCCTTGGCGAAGCCGGCAGGGCACAGGCCTCGCATCTGGCTGACCGCATGGCACGCGAGGCGATAGCGGCAATCTTTTGTAGCCCGCGCGAACGCACGCAGGAGACGGCCAATCCGATCGCGCTCGCCTGCAATGCCGGTGAAATCGTGATCCGCGAGGAACTCGATGAGATCGACTTCGGCACCTGGTCGGGAAAGACCTTCGAGGAGCTGAACCAGGATGCCGACTGGCGAGCGTGGAACGACCAGCGTCAGCAGGCGAGAACGCCGAGCGGCGAGACCATGCTGGACGTGCAGCAACGCGTCGTCTCGCTGATCGAGCAGGTCCGCGGAACATACCAGAATCAGTGCGTCGCACTGGTCAGCCATGCCGACGTCATCAAGGCCGCCGTGTGCAAAGTGCTCGGCCTGTCGCTGGGAAACTGCTTTCGCTTCGATATCGACCCAGCGTCGATCACCACGGTTGTTTGGGGGGACTGGGGGTCGAAGCTGATCAGACTCAACGAAGCTGCCTGACGGGGAATTGCCGGATGCGCATGGTCATTTTCGGTCTTACCGTGACATCGTCGTGGGGCAACGGCCACGCCACGCTGTGGCGCGGATTGATCCGGGCGATGGCCGGGCTGGGCTGGTCCATCACCTTCTTCGAACGCAACACTCCCTATTATGCCGGGACGCGCGACCTCGACCAGTTGGATGGCGGCAGCATTGTCCTTTATCCGGACTGGCAGGACATTCAGCACGTTGCCGAGCAGGCAATGAATGAGGCCGATGTTGTCATCGTCACCTCCTATTGCCCCGATGCCGTGAGCGCGTCGCGCCTTGCCCACCAGGCCTGTCGCGGGCTGAAGGTCTTCTACGATCTGGACACGCCGGTGACGCTGGCCCGGATCGAACAAGGTGAGCCTCCGGCTTATTTCGGGCCGGAAGGGCTTCGCGATTTCGATCTCGTGCTGAGCTACACGGGAGGAACCGCGATCGACGCATTGAGGTCGATGCTGGGTGCACGCCGCGTCATGCCGCTCTACGGCCATGTCGATCCAGAGCGACACCGGCCCGCCCCGCCCAGGCCGGAGTTTGCCGGCGACCTTTCCTATCTCGGGACCTATGCGGCAGACCGCCAGGCCGGGGTCGAAAGGCTGCTGGTCAATCCGGCTGCGCGCCTGCCGGATCGCCGTTTCATTATTGGCGGCGCACAATATCCGCAAGAATTCCCGTGGAGCGACAATATCTTCTTCGTCCGGCATCTGCCGCCGGCCGACCACCCCGCCTTCTTTTCATCTTCACGACTGACCCTGAACGTGACCCGCGAGGCGATGGCCGAACGAGGCTGGTGTCCTTCCGGCCGGCTGTTCGAAGCCGCCGCTTGCGGTGCTGCGATGGTGAGCGACACATGGCCCGGACTGGAGGCCTTTTTCCGGCCCGGTGAAGAGATCGTCGTGGCCAACAGCACCGACGACGTGGTCGCCGCGCTCGACCTGTCCGACGCCGAGCTTGACGCGATCCGCCGCCGTGCGCGCGAGCGGGTGCTGGACGAACACACCTCGGCGCGGCGGGCGAAGGAATTCGACCGCATCCTGTCCGATGCACTGCACGGCTCCACGCATGGCGAGCCGTTGAAGGAGGCAGTTTGATGTTGGGCATCGTGCCCGCAGCCGGACGGGGAAGCCGCATCCAGCCGCTCGGCTTTTCGAAGGAGCTTCTGCCGGTCGGCAGCCGCATCGACGGCAATACCGAGCGGCCTTGCGCGGTCAGTGAATACCTGGTGCGCCGCATGGTGCGCGCGGGGGCCGACAAGATCTGCTTCGTCATCGGCTCGGGTAAGTCGGATATCCTCGAATATTATTCTGCAGGCTATGCCGATGCGGCCGCTCTGTTTGTGGTGCAGCCCTCTCCGGTCGGCCTTTGCGACGCCATCTTCCGCGCCGCACCGCTCGTCGCAGCCGATGAGACCGTTCTGGTCGGGCTGCCCGATACAATCTGGTTTCCCGAAAACGGCTTCCTGGCCCTTCCGGACGACGGCCTGTCCTTCCTGTTGTTTCCGGTGGACCAGCCGGAATTCTTCGATGCCGTCGTTGTCGATGAGGACGACCGGGTGAAGCAAATCCAGGTCAAGCAGCAGAATGCCCAATCGAACTGGATTTGGGGTGCGTTCAAGATGCCCGGCCGCACCCTTCACCAGCTCGCCGCGCTGTGGCGGGAACGGGACCGGAGCGACGAATATATCGGCACGTTGGTCAATGCCTATCTCGCCGGCGGCGGCGAAGCCTATGGCATCAAGGCTGGCACCGCCTATGTCGACGTCGGCACCTTCAACGGCTACCGCACCGCACTTCGGCTGCTTGAAAGCGCCGCCGGGACCAAGGACGATCAAGCCGCCATTACGCTGCCCGGCCACCAGCACGTTCCTATCCTCGCAGGCGAAGGAGGCTAGCCATGCTGCATTCCGATGCCGAAATCCGCCGCCGTATCGATGCGCTCGGCCCATGGTTCCACAATATGGAACTGGCCGGCATCGAAACCGCTCCCGACCATTTCCTTGGCAACTATCCGCTGATCAAATGGCGCAAATTCGCCGACGCGATTCCCGCCGATCTTTCCGGCAAGGCGGTGCTCGACATAGGCTGCAATGCGGGTTTCTACTCGATCGAGATGAAACGCCGCGGCGCCGGACGCGTGCTAGGCATCGACTTCGATGAGGCTTACCTGGCGCAGGCGCGCTTTGCCGCTGAGGTAGCGGACTGCGACATCGAATTCCGGCAGCTCTCGGTCTACGACGTTGGCGCCCTGCATGAGCGGTTCGACATCGTGCTGTTCATGGGAGTGCTCTACCATTTGCGCCATCCCTTGCTCGCACTCGATCTGATCCGGGAGCACGTCGCCCGGGACCTGATGATCTTCCAGTCGATGCAGCGCGGCAGCACCAACGTGCCGGCGCTCGAGCAGAATTATCATTTCTGGACCCACGACCTGTTCGACCGGCCGGAGTTCCCAAAGCTGCATTTCATCGAGCATCGTTACGCTGACGACCCCACCAACTGGTGGATTCCCAATCGCGCCTGCACCGAAGCCATGCTGCGCAGCGCCGGCTTCGAGATTGTGCTGCAACCGGAGCAGGAGGTCTATTTCTGCCGTACCGCCGACGCGCCGGCCGGCGGCGGCGCCGTCTACCCGTTGAAAGGACAGATAAATGATTGAAGCCGCGATGATCTGGAACGAGCCCAACAACAAATCCCACTGGGATCCCGAGCTCGACCCCGACTGGAGCCGCTTCGCCACTACGGCAATCCTGGCCGCCGACGCGATAGCGTCGGAGAATCCCGCCTTGATCAAGGTGCTGGGCGGCATCTCGCCGATCGATGCCGGTTTCATGACACGGATGAAGGAATTCGGCGTGCTCGATCATGTCGACGCGGTCGCGGTGCACGGCTTTCCGCTCGACTGGAACCTCTGGCAGATCCACGAATGGCCGCAGAAGATCGGCGAGATTTCGGCTGTTACCGATCTCCCGGTATGGGTCAGCGAGGTCGGCGTATCGACCTTCGGCGCCGAGGAGGTACAGGTCTGGGGCCTGCGCCGGACCGCGGAATTGCTGATCGGCAACGCACCGCGCATCCAATGGTACAGCCTCTACGACCTGCCGCGCGAGTGGGAAGCGACGACGCGCCATCGCGAGTCGGAAGGCTCTTCCTATTACCGCCATTTCTACATGGGCCTGCTTCGTCAGGACGGCACGCCAAAGCCCGCGTTCGAGGAGTTTCTGCACCACGCGCCGGCAATGGGACTGGTGCAGTGGTTCCATTTCGAAGATCACCGGCTGGACGACGCCGTCGCCTGGATGAAACGGCTCGGCGTCACCAATCTGCGCACCGGGCTTTCCTGGGCCGACAGATTCAGGCCCAACGCGCTTGACTGGTTCGACCGGCAGATGGAGGCTTTGGCCGACTTCGACGTGACGGTCACCTTCTGCTTCACGCCGGAACACCGCGGATTGATGCCGCACCACAGCAGTCCGCCACTGGTGCCTGAGGAATTCGCCGAGTTCTGCGCGGCAATGACGCGCCGCTATGCCGGCAGCATCGCTGCCCCTTCGGTCGGCAGGCTGCGCGCCTCTGCAGCGTGAGGAGCTTTGGCTCTCCAGCCATGACGCTCACCGTCCTCAACGTCGCCTATCCCCTCGCTCCCGTCGGGCCGGATGCGGTCGGTGGTGCCGAGCAGGTGCTGTCGATGCTCGACCAGGCGCTCGTACAGGCCGGACACCGCTCGATCGTGATCGGCTGCCAGGGATCGAGCGCTGCGGGTGTCCTCATCGAGACGCCGGCCGAGCCGGGCGTGCTCGATGAAGCGGCGAAGCGCCGGGCGCAGCGTGGTCATCGCGCCGCAATTGCTACTGCGCGCGCGCGCTGGCCGATCGACGTGGTTCATTTGCACGGCATCGATTTCGACGCCTATCTGCCGGGCGACGGGCCGACATTGGTGACCTTGCATTTGCCGCTCGACTGGTATCCGGCCGACGCTCTCAATCCGGCGCGGGGGGATCTGTGGCTGCATGCGGTATCGGCGGCTCAGCAAAGGACCGCGCCACCGGGAGCCAGGCTGATCGGGCCGATTCCCAACGGAGTGGACATCGACGCGCTGAGCGAGCCGCAGGCCAAGCGCGACTTTGCGCTCGTGCTCAGCCGCGTCTGCCCGGAAAAGGGCATCCATCTGGCGCTGGACGCAGCCAAGAAGGCCAGCGTGCCGCTGGTCATCGGTGGCAAGGTCTACCCCTATGAAACGCACACAGCGTATTTTCGCGACGAGGTCGAACCCCGGCTGGACGACCGGCGCCGCTTCCTTGGTCCGCTCGGCTTTGTCGCCAAGCGGCGCCTGCTGAACACAGCCCGCTGCCTGGTCATCCCGAGCCTTGCCGCGGAAACCAGTTCGCTCGTCGCCATGGAGGCGCTCGCCTGCGGCACCCCCGTGGTGGCCTTCCCGAATGGCGCACTGCCGGATGTGGTCGAGCACGGCAAGACCGGGTATCTGGTCGGGGATGTCGACGAGATGGCCGAAGCCATCGCTGCCGCACCCGGCCTGGACCCCGAGACCTGCCGGGCCGAGGCGCGGCGGCGCTTTTCACTCGACCGCATGGTTTCCTCCTACATGGACGCCTATCGGGCGCTGGCACAGCTCGGCACAAACAGCGGGCAGTTCGCGACGGCGAGGTGAGCGGGACATGCTCCGCAGTGAGATCATCGACGATCCGGCGGACCTCGAAGCCCTCGAGCCGCACTGGTGGGAACTCTGGTCGCGCAGTCCCTCGGCGACGCCGTTCCAGTCTCCCGCATGGTTGCTGCCATGGTGGCGGACATTCGCTCCCGGCGAGCTAGCGACGGTCGCCGTCTGGCATGGCGACGATCTGGTCGGCCTGGCGCCACTTTATCTGGAATGCCAGGTCGCCGGGGCGCGGCTGCTTCCGCTCGGCATTTCGTTGAGCGACTATCTGGATGTCCTTTGTATTCCCCAAACCGCCGAACCGGTCGCCGTCGGCATCGCCGACACGGTTCTTTCCCTCGGCTGGTCACAGTGGATCTTGCAGGACCTGCCTCCCGGCAGCGCCGGCCTTGCCATCAGGCATGCCGCGCTCGAATCGTGCCAAGCCGTCGATCACGCCGCTTGCCCGGTGCTCGCCCTCGCCGGCGACCAGACGCTTCAAGGCTGTGTTCCGGCGCGGCGGAGGCGCCAGTTGCGCCGCGCCCACAGGGCCGCGTCGAGACGCGGCAGGGTCTCCATCGAACCCGCTTTGTCCGATCCGCAGACATTCCTCGATCACCTGATCCGCCTTCACCGCGCGCGCTGGGCCGGACACGGCGACGGCGTTCTGTCCGATACCCGCGTGGAAGAATTCCACCGTCACGCGCTGCCGAAGCTGGCTGCTCAGGCACTTGCTCGATGCTGGCTTGTCGCCATCGGTGGCGCGATCGTGGGCGCCTACTACGGGTTCCATCATCGTGGCCGCGCTTACGCTTATCTCGGTGGCTTCGATCCGGGCTATGCGGAGGAAAGTCCCGGCGCGCTGCTCATTGGCCGGGCGATAGGGCAGGCGATCTGCGAAGGCGCGGAAGAGTTCGATTTTCTGCGCGGACAAGAGGCCTACAAATACAGCTGGGGCGCCGTCGACCGGTGGACGATGCGCAAGATCTGGACGCGGAGCAAAGGGCGATGAGCGCGAGCCAGCCGGGATCTCGGCGGTCGACATCAGCAAGGCGGGTGCTGGAGGACTGCATGGCAGACGGTGCCGGCGTCGAAGCCGTCATCGCCAGGCTGGCTCTCCGTTTCGAGACAGGAATTGATGCCGCAGAATTGGCGAAGATCGTGCAAAACACGCACTCGGCCGACCCACGAAAGACGGCAAAACTACAACGAATTGCGGACCTGCTTCAGCGCAGGCCCGAGATCTTCCCCACGCTGTGCAAAACGGGTGGTGCCGTTCGGCACGAACGCGGTGAGGGAGAGACCGACGATGCGGTCGTCAAGCGGCTGGCGGCCGGGTTTGACGCGGCGGCGGCGATCTCCCCGGCGGCGAGCGTCCAGCTGTCGTCGCTGGGCAATGAGGAAAAGCTCTCTGCCGCTACGGCTGAGATCGTTGCATGGCTGGAGAGCCGGGGCTTTACCGGCAGCAGCCGCGACATACTGGATATCGGCTGTGGTATCGGTCGGTTCGAACAGGCGCTCTCCGCTCTGTCGCACCGGATCGTCGGCAGCGATATATCCCCGGCGATGATCTCGATCGCCCGTCGGCGATGCGCCGGGCTCGGTAATGTAGAATTCCGCCCTACCCGCGGTTTCGATCTTGCCGATTTTCGCGATGCCAGCTTCGACCGCGTGTTGGCCGTCGACAGCTTTCCCTATCTGGTGCTGGCCGGCCTCGCGGAACGACATTTCGTGGAAATCGCACGCGTGCTGAAGAGGCCAGGCATGGCCGTGCTTTTGAATTACTCATATCGCGGATCGCCGGCGCTGGATCGCGCCGACGTTCATACTTTCGCCAATGCAAATGGCATGCAAGTCCTCGTCGACGGCGAAAAGCCGTTCCGGCACTGGGACGGCGATGCCTTCCTGCTTACGATTTCCGGCGGAACATTGCGGCCCACCGCTGGTTCGGATGCCGAACGGGAAAAGCCGCTATTCGACAGTATGAAGGAGGACAAGATGGCGTCCGGCAGCAAGAAGCACATCGGTCGCGGCGGTCACGGCAAAGGCGCTGGCGCTGGCGCGATGACCGATCTTCCCAAGGACAAGATCGAAGAGAACGCCGTTCTGTCCAACAGAGATAAGAAGCAGCACACCAAGGAGCGTGGGCTCGACGGCAATCGGGTCAAATCCGAGCAGTACCAGGATCATTCAGCGGATCGGCGGCCTGAAGACTGATCGTTGCGGCAGCATGTGGCTTGCAGCCGGCGAGCAATTGAAACGCAGCGAGAGCCCAACTGCTGACCAAGCTGTGCAAGGACCGAAGCCGGTCGCATGGATGGCCTGCAAATTCTTGCAAACTCGCACTGTTGCCACCAGAGTGAGGTGAAGGGACCAACATTTGCCAAGAGAACGCGATGTCTCGCTCAAGGGAAGATTCCGTCAGCACGCGTGCCGATCTGACGATAGACCGGGAAATCGCTTCCTTGCTTGCGGCCATCGAACAGGAAAGGGTTCCTGACCGGCTGACCAAACTTGCGATCGAATTGCAGAACGCGCTTGTGAAAAGACGATTGCGCGAAACCAGTAATTAACGTGACATGTATTAGCGGCGCCTCTCGGCTTCGAAGTCCAGTTGTCCTTCGGACAGATAGCTGCGCCTTTCCATCAGCGTTTGCGAGGAACTTTCGCCAAGGTATTGCAGCACTCCGGCGCGTGCCCTGTTGAGCCGGCTCTTCACGGTTCCCACCGCGCAACCGCATATTTCGGCCGTTTCCTCATAGCTGACGCCCAGCACGCCTATTAGCATCAGAACCTCGCGCTGGTGCTCGGGAAGGCTCTGGATGGCCTGGTGGACTTCCTTGCCCTGTACGGACCATTCCTGTGTCGCTTCCGAGATCGGCCGCAGCGAAGCGCAGTCGAGCAGGCCGGGCGCTTCCCTCACTGCGGCCCTGACACGCGTGTAGTAGGTGTTGCGCATGATCGTGAAGAGCCATGACTTCATGCGCGTTCCAGCTTCGAACTTGTCAATGTTGGCCAGTCCCTTGGTCAGCGTCTCCTGGACCAAGTCGTCGGCATCATCGGGAGTGCGGCAGAAAGTACGCGCGAAAGCCCTTAAAGCGGGTATGAGGTGGACGATGGAAACTTCTTCGGTTTCGCGGGTCGCGAAGGCGTAGGCTGTGGGTGGCAATGGTCCAGCTCCCGTCCAGAATGAGTTCGTGAGCGCAGACCTGTTAAATGCATTGATCGAAAGATCGTTCCGGTGGGCGAAATCACCCGACCAAGAACCGGAGCGGCTTGGCTGGGCAACCCGGCCGGCGGCGATATTTTTGACGGAACAACCACCGGTATCGCGGAGTTCGAATCGAGGTCGTCCGAAATCCGGGGCGCCGCCATTGGCGCGTCGAAACGCGATTTCGCAGCGAGCCTTGGCCGCCACCTCAAGGACAGTCCGCCACGTCAAAACAGGAGGAATTCATGACAGGAAACAAGCACGCCAAAGGCAAAACGCCGGCCGATAGCGATCTTGCCAACGATCCCGGCATCGGCAGTTCCAAGGGCACGATCAAGGAGGGCGACCGGCTCGATCAGGGCAACAACACGTTCGAAGGCGACGTCGAGAACGACACCACGCCGCAAGGCGGTATCAATCCCCGGCAAAAGATACGGACCAACAAATAATGCCGGGGCCGGGCGCTGCGCTATCGAACAAACCCGCTGCAACTCGTGCAGCAATCCCGCGTTAAAGAGCATCGGCGTCGTGTCCGCCTTGCGCGTTGACCCGGCGGCTCTTTCGTGGAGATACAGATGACAAAAAAATCCTTTGGCCGCCCCGTTCCAATTCTCGTCGGCCTTGGTTTCCCTCGCCACGTCGAAAATATTTGGCAGGCCTATGACGTTCTGAACGAATGGCCGAGCCGCGGCCCGGCGCACAAGGGAGCGTTCGACGCCTGTCGCGCCGGACTGGCTGACGAGATCGATGCTGAGACGGTGCGAGCGGCGTTCGAAGCATTTGCCCGCAAGGCCGGAATTCTGGCGCACGATATGGTAGCCGAAATGCCAGCAGGGACTAAACCAAGGGAAGCCCACGATCTAGGCTGAACCCTGCCGGGCGCTGCAAACCATAGAGGCTACTGTTACTTGATAAGTCGGAGTACCGCCATGCTGAGGATAGAGTTCGATGTCCCGGTTTGCATCTACTTCGGTAAGCCGGGGCGATCGCGAACGGTCAGTTCGGTTTTCGAAGCCGCATACTGCCTCAAGAGCGAAAAATGGCCGGCGCGCAACGCCCCGTTGTCGCTGATCGCGACAGCAGCATTGGATGGCGCCCAGATCGGCCAAATCACGGCGGCGGAGGCTCGCGAAGCATTCGTCAATGCTGCTTGGGAGGCGAGAATCCTCGTCGAAGATCAGTCGCATCCTAGACCTGCCCCGACAGCAGCCTTCGCATCGGACGCGGGGTGAACAGGGGTACCTCAATGGCGTCCAAAACGCGGCATATCACGATTGGCTCGCGCCCTCGGCGTCCTTCTCCCGCTTTTGCCTGAGGATCTCGTCGGTTCCGACGAGCTTCTTCGATCCGCCGGGGATCGCGGTGGAGACGACCGCCGGCGGGTCGCTCGCCGGGAAGGAATCTTCCAGGCCTGCCTGCAACTGGTCTTCCAGCGTTTGCGGCTCTTCAGAGCGGCCGGGGGTCCTTCGGGTATCTACGTTCTCCAGCGGCTGTGTCATATCCGGTGAAGACTTGACGTCTCGAATCCAGCCATAGAGCTGTTCGATGGCAAATTCCTTCATTGCATCGAAATCGGCTTTGTCGTCACGCGATGCCTCGATTTGATCCACCATCGTCTTCTCGAAACGTTCAAGGCTATCGCTTCCGCAGGCCCGGCATAGACGCACCAACGCCTCTCGCAATATGAGCGGCGCAAAGTGCGCCGTCGCCTCAAGCCTGAGCTGCTGCAAACGCTCCGGGGTGGCGGCTTGGAAGTTCGACATGTTCGACCTCTCGCCTTGTGGAGCATGTCAACGAAAATTGTCGATGGATGTTCCATCGGTGACGGCCGGTGCATCGCTCGATCCTCAGCGGTGCGCTCCACCACCGACTGCCATGCGGATACCGAGACCGACAACGAAGCATCTGTGTCGGGATGACCATCCCGGCCGCCCGCTATGTAGAACCCATGCGGCTACTTCGGCCCGGATTCGCCAGACGCCTTCGCGCCGTCCTTCAACCGGCCGGCATCTCGCATCATCTTGAGCGCTTCGTCCCTCGTCAGGCCGCACCTGCGGGCAAAAAAATCGATCTCATAGACCTGCTCGGCCGACAGGTCGTGTTTGGCATGCATTCTTCGCTTGTGTTTGCGTCCGCTCATACAGGCGTGGTCCCGTATAACTTAGCCTCCTCCAAACTCACATCGGGCCAACCGGTTCCCACTGCGTCGTCACTTCCGCAGGTTTTCAGTCGGTGTCTGGTCGGCCGACCTTATCCTTGAGTTCGTTCAGGAATGCGAGCAGCGCGTCCTCTGGATCGTCGGCATCCTCGGTCAGCATATCGATGCCCCAGCGTCCGAGGACGGCCTCCTGGACGATGCTTGGCTGCGGCATGAAGATGAAGGACTTCGGACGGTTCTTCTCGTAACCGGACCTGCGCCAGGTCTGCCAAAGCCGATGCAGCAGCAGACGGATGTTCATGTCGGACATGCTGTAGCCGATGAACAGGATGGTGCGCCCTAGCGCGTCGGCTCGAAATTTCACATCGAGCGGCGAATCGAACGATAGCCGTTCAAAATAATCGGTCTCCGCCAGGACCAACGATTTATCGTCGTCGAAATCGCCGTGGAATTTGATGATCTGCGTCACCTCGCCGGTGGCCTTTGGCAAGTCCTTCGCGTTGGCGACTTTGACAAAGGGCCGGCCATGGATCTCGAAGGCGACTTCGAGGTTGCGATCATAGTTGGTGGTGTAGATGATCGGAAAATCGAGCGACACGATGAGCTTGTGGATCGCCGAGCCCTGCACTTTTTCCGGTGAGACGCTCCATTCGCGATCCATCCAACTGCGCAAAGGGCCGAGGCTCCCCTGCTTCAGCCGGTAGTATTCGGCAAGGGCCTGATAACTGGCTTCAGGTGCGCCGATCATGTTCTCGTCGAGACCGAGCTCGTTTTGCATGTGCTCGATGAGCTTTTGCCAGGACGGCAAGCCGACGCTCATCGACACCCCGGCTCCAACGAACAGGATCGCTCGCCGCTCTTTCACCGATTGAGCCAGTTGCTCGACTGCAGACAGCATTCGACACAACTGCGATAGGTGCCGCTCCGTTCCAGCCGAGCCCGGACCACCGGGAATAGATTTACTTCCGACTTGAGTGCGAACATTCGGATCGACTGTCCCGAGCGCCCGGCCGCCGACTCTTGGCCAACCGAATCCGACATTTATTTCGTTGCATTTGGCACTTCTGCGCCGCTCACGCGTTGGAGAGTGTTCAACAAACAGGGCGCAGTTGCAGCTACTGGAGCTCTCCGCCAACGTCGGCAACTCGACAGCAAATGAGGCAAGCGCGACTGGTGGCGGCGAAAAATAGGGTGCCTGGCAAAAGGGGAAAGAGGCCAATGGCTGCGAGGCTGGGATGGACGCTGCTGGCAGGGTTTGCGCTGATCGCCGGGGCGGTTGCGCAGCCCGAATCAGGCCCTCCGATAAATCCGCCGGCCGCAGCTGCTCCGCCCGACGACGGCCAGTGGGCGATGCCGGCAAAGAACTACGCCTCGACCCGCTACAGCGAACTTGCGGAGATCACCGAAGACAACGTCAAAAACCTGCAAGTGGCCTTCACCTTCTCGACCGGCGTCAACAAGGGTCAGGAGGCTGCGCCCCTGGTCGTCGGCAACACGATGTACATCGTGACGCCGTTTCCCAACATTCTCTACGCCCTTGACCTTACCAAGCCCGGCGCGCCGATGAAGTGGAAATTCGAGCCCAATCCCGAGCCTGCCGCGCAGGGCGTTGCCTGTTGCGACGTGGTCAACCGCGGTGCAGCCTTCTTCGACGGGCGCATCTATTTCAACACGCTCGACGGCCATGCCATCGCCGTCGATGCGGCCACCGGCAAACCGCTCTGGAACACCCATATCGGCAACATCAATATCGGCGAGACCATCACCATGGCGCCGCTGGTGGTGAAGGGCAAGGTGCTGGTCGGCAATTCCGGCGGCGAAATGGGCGTGCGCGGCTGGATCAAGGCGCTCGACGCCGGCGACGGGCACGTCGTCTGGACAGCCTACAACACCGGCCCTGACGCCGAGGTGCTGATCGGCCCCGATTTCAAGCCGCATTACGACATGGACAAGGGCAAGGATCTCGGCGTGACGTCGTGGCCGCCCGACGCCTGGAAGATCGGCGGCGGCAATGTGTGGGGCTGGATCTCCTATGACCCGGACCTCAACCTGATCTTCCATGGCACCGGAAATCCCGGTCCGTGGAATCCGGATCTGCGGCCTGGCGACAACAAATGGACCGCCGGCATCTTTGCCCGCGATCCCGACACCGGCGCAGCCAAATGGTTCTATCAATGGACCCCGCACGATTTGCACGACTACGACGGCATCAACGAACAGGTGCTGCTCGACATGACCTGGCAGGGCAAGCCCCGCAAGGTGCTCGTGCGGCCGGAACGCAACGGCTATGTCTATCTCTTGGATCGCACCACGGGCGAGGTCCTGTCGGCGGTCCCGTTCGGGCCAGTCAATTCCAGCAAGGGCGTCGACCTCAAGACCGGCCGGCTGATTGTAAATCCGGACAAGAAGACCGGCACCGGCAAGGTCGTGCGCGACATCTGCCCGACCGCGTCCGGCCTCAAGGACTGGCAGCCTTCGGCGTTCTCGCCCAAGACCGGCCTGCTCTACATCCCGCACAACAACATGTGCATGGATGAAGAAGGCGTCGAGGTGAATTACATCGCCGGCACGCCCTATGTCGGCATGAACGTGCGCATGATTCCCGGGCCGGGCGGCAATCGCGGTGCTTTCACCGCCTGGGATGTCGCCGCCGCCATGCCGGCGTGGAGCCTGAAGGAGAACTTTCCGGTGTGGAGCGGCGCCGTCGCCACCGCCGGCAACGTCGTGTTCTATGGCACGATGGAAGGCTGGTTCAAGGCGGTCAGCGCCAGGACCGGCGAACTGCTTTGGCAGTTCAAGACGTCGTCCGGCATCATCGGCCAGCCGATCACCTATCGCGGCCCGGACGGGCACCAATATGTCGCGATTCTTTCGGGCGTCGGCGGCTGGGCCGGCGCGATCGTATCCGGCGATCTCGATCCGCGCGACGCCACCGCCGCGCTCGGCTTCGTCAACGTCATGAAGGATCTGAAGGATGTAACCACGCCGGGAGGTACGCTGTATGTGTTCCGGCTGCCTTGAGATGATCGGCCGAGTTGCGCGCGCACGGAGAAAATCTTCCCGGCGGTTTGGCGCCGCGGTCGGCGCACTGGCGCTCTCGCTCGTCGCCGCCGTCGCCGATGCGCGCGAGCTGAGGATCTGCGCCGATCCCAACAACATGCCGTTCTCCAATGCCGCCAGGCAGGGCTTTGAAAACAAGATTGCCGAACTCGTCGCGACGGAGCTTGGCGCAACGGTTTCCTACACATGGTGGGCACAGCGGCGCGGCTTCGTCCGCAACACGCTGAAAGCCGGCCTGTGCGATCTGGTGCCCGGCACGCCCGCCAATCTCGAGATGCTGCGCACCACCGCGCCCTACTACCGGTCTTCCTATGTGTTCGTGACACGCAAGGATGCGCCGGAAATCACGTCCTTCAACGATCCTCGCCTGCGCGATCTGAACATCGGCGTCCAGCTGATCGGCGACGACGGCGCCAACTCGCCGCCCGTCCAGGCGCTTGGCCGTCGCGGCATCGTCGGCCATCTCACCGGTTTCCCCGTCTATGGCGACTATTCGGCGCCGAACCCGCCAGCACGCATCATTGAGGCGGTCGCGAATGGCGACATCGATATGGCCGTCGTCTGGGGACCGTTGGCCGGCTACTTCGGCGCCAGGCAAAAAATACCGTTGCGGATTACGCCGGTTGCGCCGCGCATCGACGGTCCGCTCCTGCCGATGGTCTACGACATCTCTATGGGTGTGCGCCACGACGACGATGCGCTGCGCGGCGAGGTAGACGCCGCCCTGACCAGACACCGCGCCGAGATCGACGCGATCCTGGCGGCCTACCAGGTGCCCCGCCTCGATCCTGTCGGAGCGCCTTGAAATGAAGCGCGGTCTTCCCTTGCTGGTGTTCGCAATCCTCGCGGTTGTCGGGTGCCAGCGCGAGGAACGCGATACCCGTCCTCAGTCCGCGCTCGGTGCCGGCGACCAACCGACGGCGGTCACGGTCCTTGCGCCGGGCGGCGAGCGACCGGCTTCCTCCGACACCAAGGCCGGCGTGTTCGAGGCCAACGCCTTCCACCTCAGCGAGGGCAAGCGTCTGTTCAACTGGTTCAACTGTTCCGGCTGCCATGCCAATGGCGGTGGCGGTATGGGCCCGGCCCTCATGGACCAGAAGTGGCTCTATGGCAGCTCGATCGAAAGCATCCACGCCACGATCAGGGACGGCCGGCCAAACGGCATGCCGAGCTTCCGTGACACGATCCCGGATGACCAGATCTGGGAGCTTGCTGCCTTCGTCCGGGCACTGAGCGGCAACGCACCGTCCTCCGCCGCGCCGGGCCGCGACGACGACATGATGCCTCATCCATCCGAGAATCGCCTGCCGGACGCCGCGACGCTGGGGAAGTCGCCGTGAGCCGCGGTGTCTGGACGGTGTGCGGGTGCACGGCCTGCATCCTGCTCCTCGCAGGATGCAGCGGCTGGCAATCCGCGCTCGACCCAAAGGGCCCGGCTGCGGGCGAACTCGCATGGCTGATCTGGTTCTTCACCGCGCTGTGCACGGTGGTCTGGCTTCTAGTGATGGCCGTGCTGATCGTGCCATTGGCCCGGCGCCCGGCGCCAGTCGGCGATCCGCTTGTCCTCGACGCTGCCGCCGAGCGCAGCAAGATGCGAATTGTCGTCGCCGCACTCGCCGCTACCGCCCTGATTCTGGTCGGCCTGACGCTGCTGAGCTTCTTCGCTAACCGGACGCTCGCTGCTATCGGCTCGGACGCGGCGCTGACGATCCGGGTGACCGGGCATCAATGGTGGTGGGAGGTGCGCTACGAAAGCGATCAGCCGAACCGCATCCTGACGACCGCCAATGAAATCCACATCCCGGCGGGCGAGCCGGTGCGGCTTGTAGTGACCTCGACCGATGTTATCCATTCCTTCTGGGTACCGAACCTCTCGGGCAAGCTGGACCTAATGCCAGGCCACGAGAACGTTCTCGATCTGAAGGCGGACAAGCCCGGCGTCTATCGCGGCCAGTGCGCCGAGTTCTGCGGCGCGCAGCATGCTAATATGAGCACCTTCATCATCGCCGAACCTCGGCCCGTCTTCGACGCGTGGCTGAACGACCAGCTGCGGCCGGCGGCCGCCCCCGTGTCGGCCGAGGCCAAAACCGGCCACGATCTGTTCCTCAAACGGCCATGCGTGATGTGCCACAAGATCGGCGGCACCATCGCCGGCGGCACGGTCGCCCCCAATCTAACCCATATCGCAAGCCGGCAAACGCTCGCTGCCGGCACGCTGACAATGAGCCGCGGCAATCTCGCAGCCTGGATAGCCAATCCGCAGGGGATCAAGCCAGGCGCCCACATGCCCGTGGTGCGACTGGACGGGGACGAACTGAATGCGATCGTCGCCTATCTCGAGGGCCTGAAATGAGCAGCGCCGACGTGGCCCGTGAGCGTCGGCTCGCCGGCGCCGGCAAAGGAGACCTGGCCCCCGAGCGCGACGGTCCTCGCGATACCGGCCTCGACACCGCCAGCCTTGACCGCTGGCTGGCGCGGACATGGCAGACGGCGCCGGGCATCATCGGTGCGCTCTCGAGCGTCGACCACAAGATCGTCGCGCGGCGCTACCTGATCACCGCTTTCGTCTTCCTGTGCCTCGGTGGCCTCAGCGCCGTTGCTATGCGCATCCAACTGTCGGGGCCGGAGCGTGGGCTGATCGGGCCCGACCGCTACAACCAGCTGTTCACCATGCATGGCGTAACCATGATGTTCCTGTTTGCAGTGCCGATCGTTCAGGCGACCGGCATCTACCTCGTGCCGCTGATGGTCGGCACCCGCAACATCGCCTTTCCGCGCCTCAATGCATTCAGCTTCTGGATTTATCTCTCCGGTGGCCTCTTCGCCTGGGTGTCGTTTGCACTCGACATGGCGCCCGACGTCGGCTGGTTCTCCTACGTGCCGCTGTCCGGTCCTGAATTCGGGCCAGGCAAGCGTTCCGACGTGTGGGCGCAGATGATCACCTATACCGAAGTGTCGTCGTTGGCGGTCGCGGTTGCCACCATCGTCACCGTGCTGAAGCAGCGTGCGCCGGGCATGTCGCTGGACAAGATCCCGCTCTACGTCTGGGCGATGCTGGTCACCTCCTTCGTGATCGTGTTCGCGATGCCGGCGGTCATGATCGCGTCGACGTTCCTGATCCTCGACCGCCTGGTCGGCACCCATATCTTCAATCCCGCCGAGGGTGGCGACGTACTGCTGTTCCAGCACCTGTTCTGGTTCTTCGGCCACCCCGAAGTCTACATCATTTTCCTGCCGGCCACCGGCATGGTGTCCTCGATCATCGCCGCTTTCGCCCGGCGTCCGGTATTCGGCTATCTGGGCATGGTTCTGTCGCTGATTTCGGTCGGCTTCCTGTCGTTCGGCCTGTGGGTTCACCACATGTTCGCAACCGGCCTGCCGAAGCTCGGCGCGAGCTTCTTCACCGCCTCGAGCATGCTGATCGCCATCCCGAACGGGCTGCAGATCTTCTGCTGGCTGGCGACATTGTGGGACGGACGCCCGATATTCAGGACGCCGCTGCTGTTCGTGTTCGGCTTCTTCTTCACGTTCGTCGCGGGCGGCCTGACTGGCGTGATGCTGGCGTCGGTGCCATTGGACCTGCAAGTACACGACACCTATTTCGTGGTCGCGCATTTCCATTACGTGCTGATCGGCGGGTCGGTATTCCCGCTGCTCGGCGCGACCTATTTCTGGTTCCCCAAGATCACCGGCCGGATGATGAGCGAACGTCTCGGACGCTGGCACTTCTGGCTTGCCTTCATAGGCTTCAATGCGGCGTTCTTTCCGATGCACATTGTCGGCCTGTGGGGCATGCCGCGCCGGGTCTACACCTATCCGGTGGAGCTCGGCTGGGGCAACATCAACCTGTTCATCACAGCCGGCGCGGTCGTCCTGTTCCTAAGCTTCGTTCTGCTCACGATAAACTTGGTGTACAGCGCGTCGAGGGGCGCCCCGGCCGGGGACAATCCCTGGAATGCGGGCACGCTGGAATGGGCGACGAGCTCTCCGCCGCCGAGCTATAATTTCGCTCGGATCCCGGTGGTTACCCACGCCGAGCCGCTCTGGGCCGAACGTGACACGCTGCCTGTCGCGACCGGGCTTCGCGTCGACGCGCGCGAACTTGTTATTTCGACCGTGGCGGAGGCGCATCCCGATGTGCGCGAGAAGTCGGCGACGCCGTCGATCTGGCCATTGTTCGCCGCGCTCGCCGTCGGCGCCACCTTTCTCTATTCGATCTTCAGCCCGTGGGCGGTGGTCTGGGGAGCCGGGCCGATCGCCATCACTTTGATCGGTTGGTTCTGGCCGAAAGGCGATCCGGAGGATGAGGAGTGAAACAGCGTCCTGCCGCCGATCTTTCCGAACTCCCGACCTTCGGACTCGGACCGCGCAGCCCGACCTGGTGGGGCACTCTCGCCTTCATGGCGCTGGAGGGCACCGGCTTCGCGCTCGCCGCAGGCACCTATCTTTACCTCGCCTATCTGTCGCCCGAATGGCCATTGGGCGTGCCGCCGCCCAACCATTGGCCGGGCACCATCGTCACGCTGTTGCTGCTCGCCAGCGTGGTACCCAATCACATACTGAACCGCTACGCCGAAGCCTGTGCCATGGTGCCCGTGCGCATCGGCCTGATCGTCATGTCGCTGCTCGGTATCGCACCGCTTGTCGTGCGGTGGTTCGAATTTCCGGCCCTCAACATCTATTGGGATACCAATGCGTACGGCTCAATGCTGTGGGTCCTGCTCGGCCTCCACACCACACACCTGATCACCGACGTCGGCGACACGCTGGTGCTGACGGTCCTGATGTTCACGCGCCATGGCTATAGCGGCCGGCGTTTCGGGGACGTTGGCGACAACGTCTTCTACTGGGATTTCGTGGTCGCGACCTGGATCCCGATCTATCTGTTGATCTACTGGATGCCGAGGCTTGACTGAGATGCGTGCGCTTCGCTTGGGCACATCATGGGGCGGGCTGTTATCCGGGCCTTTGGCCTGGGCGGTGTCGACGCAGCTGAATTACGCGTTCGTGGAGTGGCAGTGCGCCCACGGTATTCCCGTCATACCGGCCATTGCGCTGGTGCTGACAGTGCTGGCCTTGCTTGGCGGCGCGCTGTCGTGGCGGGCGCGACAGCAAGGAGGCGCCGCCTTCAAACCGGATCGTACGCGCAGCACAGAGGATTTCGTCGCCAATATCGGCATTCTCAGCGCGGTGCTGTTTGCGCTGGTAATCGTCATGCAAGGCGCCGCCTCGCTCATTCTTGACGGCTGCCTACGATGAGCTTCGACGCGCTCTTCTCGACCTCGGTCTGCTACGGTGCCGGCGCTCCGCAGGCCGGCTGGACGCTGGCGTTGCCGATCACGCTGCCGCTAACCGTGGTCGCACTGCTTTACGCGGCAGGCGCCTTTCGGCTGTGGAGGCGGAGCGCCCGCAGCCGCCCGTTGCGAATGCGGCAAGCCCTGCTGTTTGCGACCGGCTGGGCCATCTTGGCGACAGCACTGGTCAGTCCGCTCCATGCATTAGGCGAGCGCGTCTTCACCGCCCACATGATCGAGCACGAACTGTTGATGGCGGTGGCGGCACCCCTGCTGGTCGCCTCCCGTCCGGCGGCGGCGATGATGTGGGCATTGCCGATCAAGCTGCGGCTGGCATTTGGCGCAGCCGGGAACGCGAAGGTGCTTCGAATCGCTTGGGCCGCCATCAGCCGCCCTTTAGCCGCCACCTTCCTGCACGGGGTCGCGATATGGGCGTGGCACGTTCCGGTGTTGTTCGAGGCGGCGCTTGCACAGGGTGTCCTGCACTATGCGCAACATGCCAGCTTCTTCGGTACGGGGCTGCTGTTCTGGTGGGTACTGCTGCCGCGTTCAGGCCGCGAACAAGCCTATGGAAGCGCCGTCATGCACCTCTTCTTCACCTCGCTGCACACCGGCCTGCTCGGGGTGCTGCAGCTGGTCTCGCCAAGGCTGTGGTACCCGGTAAACGCAGCCGGTGCGGAATTGTGGAACCTTAGCCCGATCGAGGACCAGCAGCTCGCCGGCTTGGTGATGTGGGTTCCGGCCGGCCTGATTTATGGCGGAGCCGCGTTGCTGCTGGCCGGTCTGTGGATTCGCTCTAGTGGACGGAGAAGATGGGAGACGTCGCATGCGCTCCACGCTGTCTAAGCTGGTCATTGGTGCCGGGACGGCAATTGCTGTGCTGGCCGCAGCTCGGGCGGCGCTGACGTTGTGGCCGGAGCGCCTCATCAGGGTCGCGCATAAGTCGGACAATGCCACCAGCAGCATCGGCGTGCGCGCCACATCGCGCTTCACTCCGTCCGGACCCATCCTCGGCGCCGCGGCAATTGTCGTGCTCGTTGCAGCCATGGCCGGGATCGCGTTGTACTTCGAGCAAAGCCGTCGAGTGGAGCAGAAGGCCGACAATGCAACCGGCGGTGTTGGCGCCCGCGCCATACCCATCATGATGGCCAATGGCTGTGCTGGATGCCACACGATCACCGGCGTTCCCAGCGCGCAAGGGTTGGTCGGTCCACGCCTCGACGCCAGCTTGGCCACCCGGGTCTATATCGGCGGCGTATTGTCCAACAACCCGCGAAACATGGTCCGTTGGATACGCGCCGCAAGGGAGATCAATCCGCACACGGCAATGCCTTCGACCAGAATTTCCGAGCAGGAGGCGCGGGATATCGCGGCCTATCTCTATTCGATGAAATGACATCGTTGCTCGCTAGTCGAGATCAAACCCTGCCGGCGGTCTACGATGCCGGTTTGCCGGGACCGGCATTCGTCACCGCCTTCGGCTCGATGCCTTACTTGCCGACGAACCTTTCGGAACCGGCCCGCATCGGCGAGGCTGCGCGCGATCACGTCGGACATCGCGGCAACGCGAGCGCCCCTATGGCCCGGCAATCTGCTGTGCGGATTGTTTCGCGGGCATCTCGGATATGAGCTTCTTTGGCGAGGCAACCGCGAGGCGACCCGCGGTCGGAATCGCCACGAACGACCGCAGCGCTATCACGTCGTTTCGGGAGACTCGTTCGATTTGGGAGCCTCGTCGGTCTCCGGCAAACGATCGCGAATGGCTTCCTCGGTTTTGCTTGCCGTCTTTTTCACGACTTTCTCGACGCGGTCGACCAACGTCTCGGCGTCGCCGCTGGAACCCTGTCGGTCAGCCTCTTCCTTTACAGTCTCATATGCTTCGGCGGCGACCTGCTTGGCTTGCTCCACGCCTTCTTCAAAGACTTCCTCGGCACTGTCACGAAGCTTGTCGCGGTAGGGGCCGAGTTGCGCGTCTTCAGCGGCGGTGTGAGGCAGCATTACGCCGATGGCTGTGCCCACGGCAAGGCCCACCGCGGCCATTGCCAGAGGTTCGCGCTGGAACAGGTCCTGCGCCGACTGACGCACCCGCCCCGTGATATCGGTGGCGGCCGAGCCGACCTGCCCGGCCGTGCTTGTCAATCTTTCTTTGGCGCCGCTCGCAACGTCTGCCACAGCCTCAGTCGCACCGCCTGCCACGGAAGCAACCGAACGAGCGGCATCGGAGAGCATGGAGCCGGCGGAACCTTCGCCCTCGGCACCGTACTCATCGCCGCTTGAGTCCTGCCAGGCCCCGCCCAAGCCCCTCTGGTCAGAGAAGTTTCGGGTGCCGTCAGGTTCCCTGCCGGTCGAATAGGCACCAATTGCTGAACTGTCTACCGACGTGCCCTTGCCAAGCATCAGCCAGGCCAGGCCCGCGCCGACCAATGTAAGCGGCAACGGATTGTCCCTGACCTGAGTCTTAAGATTGCTGAGCATGGCGGATCCCTCGCCGCTGAACATCCCGGTGAATTCGTCGATCAGTTGGCCCGGTGTCATCTTGCTGCGGATCGAGTCTGCGGTATCTGCCACTCTGGCGCGAGCAATATCAGCATCGCGTTCCAACTCGGCTGCGGATTTGTCGGTCATCTTATCTGTTCCTTGATCACGCGTGCGTCGCGTTTAAGTTGGTCTTGTGTCCGGTCGGGGGTCAACTCTGAGGGGGCCATGCTTGCCTTGCCGGAGCGCAAGAGTATGACGCCCAGTACTGCCACCACGACGCCGACGAGCAGCGAGGACCATCCGGCTCCCAGCCCGGCGCTCGCCAAGGCAATCACCAGCGCCTGCAAAAGCACCATCAGGGCGGCGAGCAGGCAAATGGCGCCTCCCATTACCTCCACGGCGCCGGCGCCGGCCTTGCTTACCTTTTCCGACATTTCAGCCCGCAACAGCCTGCTTTCGGTTTGAAGCAGTGTTGTGACCTGCTGTGCCAGATCGCTGACAAGGGTTGTCAGGCTGCGAGTGTCCTGATTGTCAGTCATGGGTTTCGCTCCAGGCTTGCATTGGCCCAGTCATCGCCGGACTGATCGGATCCTAGCGGGGCCGGCTCAACTGCCTCTGCCGATCGCCATCCGAACTCATTCGAGCTAGGACCCGTCTCGGGCGCCCGGCCTGTTCCCGACTGGCCCGGTGCTCCGGTTTGGGCAGAGGGTGGCGAGCTCTTGATGAACCGTCCCAACGCCAGGCCTGCCAATACCGAACCGGCGATCAGCGCCCCCGAGTTTTCGCGGCCGAACGACTGAATTTCGCCAAGCACCTCGTCGAACGGTTTATCCTTCAGGGAGGAGGAAAGCCGCTCGAGCCCGCCTGCAGCGTCAAGGGCGAATTTCGAAGCGGTCCGTTGATCATTGTTGGCAAGATGCTCGCTTGCCGCGCGCAATGCGCCGCTGAAGGCCTTGAGATTGGCGCTCACGTCGCGCTGCGTTCCCTCCGCCTTGTTGAACAATGCTTGCTTTGCTTCCGAAGCGTAATCTCCGGCTTTCCTGGTGATCTCGTCACGCGCATCGTGGAGCGCTTCCGTCGCGGTCTGCTTTTCCCGTTGTAGTCTTTCCGAGAGCTCGCTTCTGGCGGTCTCGAAATCGGCCGTCTGACGGCCCTGATCGTCCTGGTCCTGCATGGTGTCTCCTAGTGGAATCCGAGGAAGGAGAGGATTGCAAGCACGATGACGACAAGGCCGATGAGATAAATAACATTGTTCATGGCGCAATCTCCTCCACTGCGCACCGAACTTGCTTGTGGCTTTCCGTGTTCCCTCAGACGTCATCTTTTTTGGTAAGCGAAGCCTAACCAGCCTGAAGACGGGATCTCATCCTGTGCCAATGGCGGTGAGCGCGCGGTGGGAAATGATATGCGACCCGGACTTCGGTGCGACTTACAGGTCGAGGCGCAAGTCCGCTCCGGCAGATATTCGCGCTGCACGGCCGGAATTTATCCGCAGTGCTTTGACTGGGCATTATCGTAGTGGGACCTGCCTGCGACCTACCAGTCGATTGCTGGCCGAACGATCATGAGCCAGAAAATCCCGAGTACCGCAGCGAAGGCGGGGAAGCCGAAGGCGAACCACAGCCAGAAGAGCCGATGATAGCGCGGCGGCAACGGCGCGCCTGCAGCGGCGGCTTGAGATGCCAGCTTGCGCATCTCCATTTGCATCCAGACGACCGGGAGCCAGAACATTCCGGTGAAGATATAGAGCGCGATCGAAAGTACGATCCAGCCCTCCGACAGCGAGTAGCCTGCCTGCCAGGCGAGCGCGGCTCCCGTCAAAGGTTGCGCGACCACGGCCGTCGCTGTGAAAAGGAAGTCGGCGACGACGACGATACGCGCCACCGCCGCAACCGCCGCGGCATTGCCGGTCCTGTGGGCGAGCAGCATGAAGAAAGCGATACCGGCGCCGGTGCCAAGCAGCACGGATGCGCCGATGACATGCAGAAATTTCAGCAGGAAATAGAGCATCAACGCTCCTCCAGCACCGCCAAGGCCACAAAGTGCAGCACCAGGATCGGTAACACCTTGAGGAACGGCCCAAGCGGGTCGTTCCACAGCTCTGGGCGCAGGAAACTTCCGACGGCCAGGTAGAAGAGCGAGAGCGCGATGCCGCCATAGAGGCCTTTTCGCGTCGCCGGCCGCCAAGCTATGAGCGCGCCGACGGCGATGTCGGCAAGAGCGCCGGCGAGCACGGTCGGCGCCGACAAGATGCCGGCCCCCGTGCTTTGCATCAGATCGACGCCGCCGACGTAGCCGGTGGTCAGCGACACGATCCCCGTCACGATCCAGAAGACGGGCAGGACCACGAATATCGCCGGCTTGATGAAGTACAGCCGGGCAAACCATTTTTCCTGCACCGTTGCCGGATTGAGCGCGAGGAAGCCCGCCAGGGTTTGCGGGCGTATGCCGGTCGCGGCGGTCCAGTCCGAGGGATCTCCAACCGCTCCTCGGGCGATCTCCCTGGCCGCGTTGGTGCGCATCGGTGGGCGCCAGCCGAACATCGCGGCAAGGTCGCCGAAGCGGTAGAGAAGCCTTGCAACAGCCACTGGCAAGACAAACCTGGCTGCCGGAGCCCAGCCGAGCCATCGGCGATAGCTGCCGACGACCTCGTCCATGCTCAGCTGTTCGGGACCGACAAGTTCCAACACGATGCGAGACGGACTGTCGGGATCGAGAAGGAAGACGACTGTTGAGACCACATCGTCGAGTAGTACCACCTGGAGCCGGCCGGTGCCGGGCATGGACGGCAGCACCGGCAGCGAAGCGAGACCCCGAAACAATGCGCTGGCTCCGAAGACCGGCCGGCCGAGCACCACGGACGGGCGCAGGACCACCCAATCCAGATCAAGCGCCATAAGCGCTTGATCGCCGGCCAGTTTCGTCGCCGAGAACGTCGAAGGCTGCGCCCGATCGACGCCTATCGCCGAGAAGTGGATCACCCGGGCAACCCCTGCCCGCGCACAGGCGAGGAAGAGTGCTGCCGCCGCATCGCGATGGACTTCGCGCGTCTTTTCGCGAGGGCTGTCCTGCAGGACGCCCGCGCAATTCACGACGGCGTCGATACCCCTGAGATGCGGCAACCAGTCTTCTGGCTGCAGCGCCACCGCCATGTCCAGCACCAGCAACTGATAGTTGCCGGCCCGGTTTGCGCCGGGGCTGCGGACCAATCCGATCACCTCATGCCCATCGGAAAGAAGACGTGCGACGACGGAGGCACCGATCAGGCCGGTGGCGCCGGTAACCAGGACTTTCACTGGACCCCATTCTCCGACGGCGGGAAAGTATCGTTCATTCCGGTTTATCGCCCTCGATACGCCCCTTCATACCGGAAAGTTCTTTCTTCGTGCATAACAGTCGCGGCTGCGCCGGGTCGGAGATGTCGAGCTTGTCCCAGGGAATGCGGTACATGCTGTCGCGACTGCGCAGTCGAAAGGCGTCGAGGACCGCAATGCCGATGGCCGAGGCGGACAGACGCTCGAAGGCCGCGTGGATGCCGACATGGTACTCGGTAACTACCAGGTCGTCGCCATCCGGTTCGGCGCGTATCTCCTCGATACGGCCGATGCTTTTGCCGCGCTGCGAAAGCACAGTCCTGCCAGCCAATTGCTCAAGATTGACGGTGGCCATCATCCAGCTCCCGGAATACGCCCAATGACATGATCGCGCAGCCAGTCCTGCCAGTCGAAAACCGCCGTTTCGCGGACGTCGATATCGAACTCGATGTCGACGCCGATGTCGCGCACCTTGTTCCAGGCAATGCGGTGCGGCTCGGCATGGCGCTTGCCGCCGAGCCTTGCCGCAAGCAGGGCCATCCAGCGCCCGGGTCGCTCGCCAAGCCGACGCGCCAGCGTGATCGAGCCGAGCTCGACCGCAACGATTTTAGGCGGCTTGCCTGGCCTGAGCTCGGCCACCAGCCCGTCCACCTTGCCGATCTTGACCTGCTCGCGGTCGACCACTTGCTTGTCCAGGATGTCGCGCAGCAACTCCATCACGTGCCTCCGAATATCTGCAAAGGAATGGTCACGATCGCGAGCACGAAACCGAGCGCGATGATGAAGATGACCGCGGCATTCGCTATCATGCCATTGCGGTGCTCGCCGACATAACGCTCGTCATTCAGCAGGAAGAGGAACGGCACCACGGTCAGCGGCAGGCTGGCGGCCGTCAGCGCCATGGAAAAGATGGTGAGCTTCAGCGGATCGAGGCCCAGTGCGATCGGAATGGCGGCGAGAACCAACAAGATCGTATAGACGGTGCTGAAACCCGGGTCGTCGCGCGGTTTCAGGTTCTCGCCCCAGGTCCAGCCGAAACCCTGCGCCACAAGGTAGGCTTGCTGCAGGCCGATTTCGAGCGCGGCACCGAAGCAGGCAATGCCCAGTGAAGCAACGAACAGGACAAATCCCCAGAAACCGAAGATCGGAATCAGCATCAGCGGCAGTTGGTGGTAGTCATCGACCTGCTCTATGCCGTGCGCGGCCAGCACGAGCGCCGCCACAATCAGCACACCGATAGCGATTGTGCCGCCAAAACTCATGCCCAGGCCGGCAGTGGCTCGATTGGCTCCGAGATAGCTCTTGTCCCACTTGTCCTCGATCGCTCCCGACGAATAGAACATGAACAGATAGGGCGAGATCGACGCACCAAGAATGCTGACCGCCATGAACCAGTAGTTGGCCGCGTCGTGATCCGGCAGTGTGGGCAGGGCCCCGGCCGCGACCTGCCCCCAATCGGGCTTCAGCATGACTGCGCCAACCACGAAGCACAGCGTGACCAGCCCGAGGATCGCGACGCCTTTTTCGATGAATCCGAACGTGCCTTTCCAAAGGAACAGCCATGCCAGAAACGCGACCGGCAGCGCCCACCACTGAAAGCCGATGCCGGTGGCGAGCTCGAGCGCAATGGCAACACCGCCGATTTCGGCTGCCATGACCAGGAAGTTGACCAGCAAGGTCGCAAGCAACGGCCACAGAAAGGCGTTGAAGCCAAACCGTTCCCGAATCCCGTCGGCGATGGTGTGATGGCTAACGGCGGCGAACCGGCCGGCCATCTCGACCAGGAAGATGATGCAGATCGTGCCCAGGACGACGGCCCATATCAGCTGGAACCTGAACGCCGCGCCGGCCTGAGCGGCTGTCGCCATTGATCCGACCTCGAGAAAGCCGCCAACGCTGGTGACGACGCCCAGCGATATTTCGAGCAGCTTCTTCATGATTTCGGCGTGAAATATTTCGCGTAGGACGTTCTCAGATCGGCGGCGGCGGCCCGCAGATCCTGCTGCGCGTGTTCCACTTCCGAGCGGTTGCCGTTCTGCACGGCCGTCGCCGCGCGCATTACCACTGCCGAAAGCCGTCCAACCGCCATCGTCAGAC
The DNA here is from genome assembly GCF_040317925.1 of Mesorhizobium sp. M1348. Lineage (NCBI taxonomy): Bacteria > Pseudomonadati > Pseudomonadota > Alphaproteobacteria > Hyphomicrobiales > Phyllobacteriaceae > Mesorhizobium > Mesorhizobium sp. M1348. The sequence goes on from NZ_JAMYLH010000007.1 coordinate 141,443, forward strand.
CGGCTTGCTCGCTGGGCTCAGGCGACTTGGCGGACTGGATTTGCGCACCGGCATCGGCGAGCGCCTTGCCGACGGATTGCAAAGTGCGCGACGTGTATTTCGACGGGGCTCCCCCAGCGATCCAGCTCTCCAGGACCAGCGAAGCAGTCTGTGTGGCGGAAGCGGCGGTTTTCGACTGCTGCTCAACCTGGCCGGAAGGCGAGCATGCCGTCAGTACAAATATTATCGGCAGCAAGCACGGGCGGTCCGGTCGAAGACCGACGGCTGTAACGGCATTTACAATACGTGCTTGTAGCGTTGCTGCCACACGATTGTTCTCCCCGCACCAAGCGACTTCGGCGTGAAGTTTGATCTAGAGCGCCCGGTGATCACGTCAACTGAACCGCAATGAACGGCGCTGGCAGCGCGGAACAAACCAGCGATCGCCGGATTAGGGGATGAGGAGGCAAAGGCCATGGACAGGGAAGAGCGTATCAGGCAGCGAGCCCATGAGATCTGGGAGCGCGAAGGCCGTCCGCAAGGACGCGAGCGCGAGCATTGGGATCAGGCCGTGCAGGAGATCGAAGCTGAGGGTTCCGAGGCCGAGCGCGGTCCGGTCGTGCCCGATCCAACGGTCGGGGCCGGCTCCGATCCGGAGGCACGCGGCAGCAAGCGGCGGCGAGGGACGTGAGGCCGATGCCTCGCCTCGTCGCCTGGATCGCGGTCGTACTGGTCGTGCTGTTCGCCGCCTGGCTGATGATCGGGCGCGACAGAACCGGCGGCGGAGGTCAGCCCACGCCGCACGCCATTGATCAAAATGGATAGGAGCCGACATGACGGGAGCCGATACTCATCCTGAACAAGACCCGGCGAAAGGATCGCGATCGATAGTGGAAAAGCAGCTCCGCAAGGAGCAAGGCGGCGAGGGTCGAGATCGCAAAGCCGAGCCAGCTTCCGACAAATCCGGCAGCAAGACCAAGACGCCTTCGGAAGCGCGCAAGAAAGGCTCAGGCTTGGATTGAGCCGGCCGACGGTGGGCTCACACTGCCGTTTGCCTCGAAATAATAGGGGTAGCGCTCCTGGACGATTTCGAGCACCTCGAAGATGCGGCGAAGATGCGTTCGCATTGCTTCTTCCGCCGCAAGCGCGTCGGCCTGCTCGAGCGCATCGACAATCCGCCGATGCTGGCCGAGGACCACCGACATGGTGTCGAGGCGCGGGAAAGACAGGAAGCGGAAGCGGTCCATGGGCAGCTTCGCCGCGCTGATGTCGGCCCAGATTCCGGGGAACCCTGCATGGCTGGCGATGTGCTGGTGGAACAGCTCGTCCGACTTGAAGAAGCGCCTGTCGTCCGCGATGGAGGCGAACGTCTCCTGGACCGCCAGTTCGCCTTTGAGCACGGCAAGCAGGTCGGCACGGCGCGGGCTCTCGGCCGCGCGCTTGATCAGGCCGACTTCGAGCGATTCGCGCAGGAACTGCGATTTCTCGAGATCGGCAATACGGAGCGGCGCCACCATGCTGCCGCGCTGCGGATAGATGTCGATCAGGCCAAGACCGGCCAACCGGGCGAGCGCCTCCCTGACCGGCGTGCGGCTCACGCCAAGGGCTTCCGACATCGCCTTTTCAGAAATCAGCTCGTGCGGCTTCAGGCGGAAGGTCAGGATCTGGTCGAGCAGAACCTCGAACGTCCTCGCCGCGACCGATGCGCCGGGGCCGGTTTCGCCCAACCGCCCCTCGGTGATGGTCCGCATTCCCAAAAGCCCTGCCATCGGCAATCCCCTTAAAGGCTCTGCAGTTTCAAGCCGTTCATGAAATGCCTGCGCAAGCAGCAGCGCCGGCGTTACTCCTTGCGCGGAGAACCGCCGATGCGCGCCAGCAGCCCGCCATCGACGCGCACGACCTCGCCGGTGACGAAGGAGGCATCGTCGGACAGCAGGAAGGCAACGACTGCGGCAATCTCTTGCGGCCGGGCGGTACGGCCGAGCGGATGCATGTTGTCGAGGATGCGCAGGATCTCGTCGGGCTTATCGTTGAGCTTGACCGCATCCCGCAGCATCGGTGTGTCGACCGCGCCCGGAGCGACGGCATTGACGCGCACGCCGAGCGGCGCATAGTCGACGGCCATCGATTTGACCAGGCCGATCAGGCCATGCTTGGCCGTGCTGTAGGCCAGAACCCCTTCCTGGCTGGCCAGGCCTTGCACCGAGCTCATATGGACGATGGCGCCGCGGCTTTGGCGCAACAGCGGCATCGCTGCGCGCGACAGCAGGTAGGCGGCTTTGAGGTTGACGTTCATCACCTCGTCCCAAAGCGCCTCGTCCGTGGTCTCCACCGTTCCGTAACGCTGGATGCCGGCATTGTGGGAAAGCATGTCGAGCCCGCCGAACGTGGAACGGGCAAGCTCGACGGCGCGGCCGCAGGCTTCAGTGTCGGCGGTCGAGCCAAGCACGGTGTGCACGGTCACGCCGCGCGCCGAAAGCCGTGCCGCGACCTCGTCCAGCTGATCGCCCGCCCAGTCGAACAGGATCAGGTCGACGCCTTGCTCGGCCAGCCTTTCGGCGACAGCACGGCCGATGCCCATGGCTGCCCCGGTGACCAGTGCGCGTTTTTTGAACTCAGCCATTTATCCTCCCACGAACAGTTGCGCAGCGATTGCCATGGTAGTCGATCAGCGACGCATGGCGTACCCTTTTCCGCCGAGCCGGCCCAAGCGTGTTCGGCATCATGTCGATCATTGCATGAAAGCCAGTGTTTCGGCGCGCGTCGGTGCGCCAAGACGTCCGCCAAAGCGTAGGCATTTCAGGGCGGCGGCAGCGCTGGCCACTGCTATGGCCCGCTCTTCGTCCCAACCTTCGGCCAGACCGAGGGCGAAGGTGCCGTGAAACACGTCGCCTGCCGCCAGGGTGTCGACGGCTTCGACCCGCGGCGACGGTAGATGACGGACATCATTGCTGCCCGAGTAGCGGAACGCGGTGCCGTTCGCCCCATCGGTGACGGCCACGAAGGCGCCGGTCCGTTCGCCGATAATGGCGACGGCGGAACCGGCGGATATCTCCGGACCGCAAAGGATGCGTGCCGCCGGCAGCGATGCAACGACGTGCGAGGCGAGCGGCAGCAGCCGGTCGAGCACCGGTCGCGACGCGACATCGGCGTCAAGGACCGCCGGAATGCCGCATTCTCGGGCCTTCGCCAGCGCCAGGGCGGCGGCTCCGGGCCAGCGGACATCAACCAGCACGGCGTCGAAGCGGGAAAAATCCGCGGGCGGAAGACGGTCCGGATCGGATTGCGTGACGGCATCGTAGAACGGCACAATCATACGCTCGCCGGCGGCATCGACCAGGATCGTGGCAATGGCCGAGCGGCCACCTTCAACCCTGCGCACGAGCGAACAGTCGACCCGCTCCGCCTCCATCTGGCCGATGACATCGCGGCCGACGGCATCGTCGCCGACGCTTGCCCATAGCCAGACCTGCCCGCCCTGGCGGCTGGCTGACGCGGCGGCGCTTGCCGCCATGCCGGCCGCGATCTGCACGGCCTCGCTTGGCAGGAACTTGCCGGCGCCGGAGGGCAGGACATCAAGGCGCAAGATCGTGTCGTAGGTGAGCGCGCCGACGCAGAGCAGGCGGGGCGCCGTCATTGCAGCCGGTAGCCGCGCTGATGGGCAATCGCCGTCATCACGCCTCTCAGTTCGGCAAGGCCGCGAAGACGGCCGATCACCGGGTAGCCGGGATGGGTGTGCCGCGTGGCATCATCGATCAGCTCGTGGCCATGATCCGGACGAAACGGCAACAGCGCCGCCTGTTCGCCGGCGTCGCGGCGGCGTTGCTGCTCGTCGAGCAAGATCGAGACCACCGACACCATGTCGACATCGCCGCTCAGATGCTCGGATTCCATGAACGAGCCGTCCGGGTCCTTGCTGACGTTGCGCAGATGCACGAAGTTGATCTTGTGCGCAAAACGTCTGGCGATGGCGGGCACGTCATTGGCCGGGTTGGCGCCCAGCGACCCCGTGCACAAGGTAAGGCCGCTATGGGCCGATGGCACGGCGTCCAGGATAAAGGCGATGTCGTCGGCGTTCTTGACGATCCGGCACAGGCCGACGAGATCGCGCGGCGGATCGTCCGGGTGGATCGCCAGCGTGACGCCCGCCTCTTCGGCCGCCGGCAACACGTTTTCGAGAAAACTGACGAGGTTCTCGCGCAGCCGGTCGTGCGACAGGCTCGACTGCTCGGCAACCACTTCGCGCAATTCCGCTATGTCGTAGCGCTTGAAGGCGCCCGGCAGGCCGGCCATGATGTTGGCGAGCAGACGCTCTTTTGACGTATCCGGCGTCGTCTCGAACCATTCGCTCGCCCGCTGGAGAACATCGGACGCATAGTCGCGCTCAGATCCCTTGCGCTGCAGTATGTAGCAATCGAACGCGGCAAGCTCGTGCATGTTCATGCGGAGCGCCCGTCCGCCGCCCGGCAGCGGCGCAGCCAGGTCGGTGCGGGTCCAGTCGAGGATCAGCATGAAGTTGTAGCAGACCGTGCGCACACCGCAGGCGCCGAGATTGCGTAAAGTCTGCCTGAAATTGTCGTAGAGCCGATCGAGATCGCCGCGGCCGAGCTTGATGTCCTCGTGCACGGGGACGCTCTCGACGACGCTCCATTTGAGGCCCATCGCCGGATCCGCCTCGATCAGCGCCTGGCGCTGCCTGATGGCGTCGATCGGCCAGACTTCGCCGTAAGGGATGTCGTGCAGTGCCGTCACTATCCCGGTCGCGCCGGCCTGCCTAGCATGGGCAAGCGTAGCCGCGTCGCTCGGGCCAAACCATCGCCACGTCTGCTCCATTCGACCCCAGCTACGGAATTCCTTATGAGACCGCAAATGTATTGAATACTACCATGGCAGTCAATCGGCTGCAGTTCGGGCCTGTGTGTCAGCCTTCGGACGGCCGTTCTTTGAAAGATTACAACGATACGTGGCGTTCAGATCGAATGGCTACGCAAGATCCGCGTCTCGGCTGGCCCAAATCGCGCCGCGTTCGAACATCGTGCGCATTTGCGGCACGGTGAACTCGTCGGCGGTGTGGCCGAGCGCGCTGTAAAAGACGCAGCCGTTGCCGTAGCGGCGCTTCCAGACAACCGGCATGACGACGCCAGCGATGAAATCGAGATGCTCGCCGGTGAAAGTAGTCGTCGCCAGCACCTCGTTGGTCGGATCGACATGCATGTAATACTGCTCTGAACGGTAGGCGAAGCCGTCGATGCCTTGCATGATCGGATCGTCTGGCCTGGTGATGTCGACGTGATAGTCGATGATGTTGCCGGGATGGGCGACCCACTGGCCGCCCGTCATGAACTGATATTCCGGTTCGTTGCGGAAGCTGTCGCACATGGTGCCGTGAAAACCCGCAAGGCCGGTGCCGGCCCTGACGGCGCTGGTCAGGTTTTGCAGCTCCGACTTTTCGATCGTCGACATGGTGATCACCGGGACAATGAGATCGAGCTTGCCCAGCTGCGGATCGGCAAGTGCCGAAGTCCCCTGCTCCAGCTGCACGTCGAAGCCGTTGCCGGCCAGCATCTCCTTGACGATTTCGGCGCTTCGGGCCGGGGTGTGACCTTCCCAGCCGCCCCAGAAAATCAGTGCCGTCTTGCTCATCGCATTATTCCCTATTCCAGAATTCCGAAAGGCAGGTCGGCGCGCATCGGCGCCGGCCGGGCGCAGCCATATCTCAGGTCGATACGCTGCCCTATCTCTGCTGAAGAGATGATCGATTCCATGATTTCCAGGACATGGAGGGAAAGATCGAGACTAGCACGGTGCTGTCTGCCGGAGACGATCGCCTGCGCCATGTCGGCAAGGCCGAGGCCCCGGTAATTGCCGTCGCCATAGGAATGGATCTGATCGGCCACGGTCCAGTCGCCCTTGCGCTGGCTGGTCCTGATGTCGCCCTGGAACTGATTGGGATCGGAGACGATCATCGAGCCGGTGGTTCCGTAAAGTTCGATGTGATTGTGTTCATGCTTCCAGACGTCGAAGCTGGTGGTGATCGAGACCGCGGCGCCATTCTCGAATGTGAGCAGGCCGGAAATATGGGTCGGCACCTCGACCTGGATCGTTTCGCCCTGGCGCGGTCCAGAACCGATGGTGCGGGTGGGATAGGATGACTTTGCCTGCCCGATCACCGATTTTGCCGGACCCAGAAGGTTAACCAGGCAGGTCAGATAGTACGGTCCCATGTCGAGCATCGGCCCACCGCCGGGCTGATAGTAGAAATCCGGATTGGGATGCCAGAGCTCGTGGCCGGGCACCTGCATGAAGGCAGTGCCGGCGACAATGGTCCCAACCGTATCCTCATCGACCAGCCGCCGCGCCGTCTGGTGGGAGCCGCCAAGAAAGGTGTCGGGTGCGCAGCCGACACGCACGCCCTGTTCGCGTGCGGCCGCAACGAGCCGCTCGGCGTCGTTGAGCGTCGTTGCCAGCGGCTTCTCCGAATAGACGTGCTTGCCTTGCCCGACAGCCTGCAGGCCGACCGGCACATGATGCTGCGGCGTCGTCAGATTGACCACGATCTCGACGCGCGGATCGGCCAACAGCGCGTCGACCGGCATGGCAGCCAGGCCGTAGGCCGCTGCCTTGGCCTCGGCCGCCGTCCGATTGATGTCGGCGACGCCGACAATGTCGAGCACCGGAAATTGTGGCGACGCCTTCAGATAGGCATCCGAAATGTTGCCGCAGCCGATAATGCCGACACCGATCCTCCGCATGGGCTTCTCCTCAAAAGGCGGCATTGATGAAACAGCAGAACTCGTTTGTCACCCCCCTTTCGGCCAGACGACGTTGTCCCGTGACAAGGATATACCTCGAGGGCCTCAGAACCGCCGCCCGATCACAATCGCGCGTCTATGCGCGAGCCGCTTGCTTTCGAGGCCGAACGGCCGGTACTCAGCAACACTGCTTCATGTAGCTTGCTCGACACTCTTGTTGCCGGGCGTTGAGCACTGCACAGATTTTCACCGGTAGAAGGACGCACATGATCCGCCCGCAAGGAACCATCGCACCGATCCTGACGCCGTTCGAGAACGACGGCCGCATTGCCCGCGACCTCTGGATATCACACGCCAAGTGGGTGCTGGATCAGGGAGCGCATTTCCTGTCGCCGTTCGGTACCACGGGCGAGGCGTTGTCCGTCTCGTTGCGCGAGCGCATGCAAGCGCTGGAGTGGCTGGTCGAGGCTGGCATTTCGCCGGGCAGTCTGATGCCCGGCACTGGCGTCACAGCACTTGCCGAAACCGTCGAGCTGACCGCGCATGCGGTCGGTCTCGGCTGTGCCGGGGTGATGGTGCTGCCGTCGTTCTTCTATACGGCCGCCGGCGACAACGGTCAGGCCCGCTACTACAGCGAGCTGATCGGACGGGTGGCGAACCCGGCGATGAGGATGATCCTCTACCATATCCCGCAGAATTCCGGCGTACCGGTGAGCCCGGCGCTGACCGCCCGATTGAGCGAAGCGTTTCCCGATGTCGTGGTGGCTTACAAGGACAGCGCCGGCGATTGGAACAACACCGCCGAGGTCATTGCCGCGGCACCAAGGGTCGCGGTCTTCCCGAGCTCGGAAGCACAGCTGACCAAAGGCCTCGCCCACGGTGCTGCCGGCTGCATCTCGGCGACAGTCAATCTGAATGCCGCAGCGATCCGGGCCCTCTACGACGCAGCGCTGGCGGGAGAGGACACTACCGACGCGGATGCCGCCATCAAGGCGTTCCGCAAAATCATCCAGGACGCCGGCCTCATCTCCGCGATGAAGGCAGTGCTGGCGGTACGGTCTGGCGACAGTCGCTGGCTGAACCTGCGCGCGCCGCATGAGAACGCGACGCAAGCCACCGGCGAAGTTTTGCTCGCCGCTCTCGGCCCGCTAGCCGACCATATCGGCCGGAGCTGACTATCGGGCCGTGTTCAGGGCGGCAGCAGCGCGTATCAGCGCCTTGAACGCATTCTCATCTATGTCCTCGCCCTCACGGATATCGATGGCGCGCCTGGTGTTGCCTTCAAGGCTGGAGTTGAACAGGCCTGAAGGATCCGGCAGGGAGGCGCCCTTTGCGAAGGTCACCTTCACGACGTTCTTGTAGGTCTCGCCGGTGCAGATTATTCCGGCGTGCGACCACACCGGAACACCTCGCCACTTCCACTCCTCGACCACTTCCGGGTCAGCCTGCTTGACGAGAGCGCGGACATGGGAAAGCGTCTTGCCTCGCCAATCGCCCAGCTCACTGATCCTCGCATCGATCAGCTGAGAGGGAGAGCTCTCTGCATTTCCTTCCATAGAGCCACTCTTCATCATCATTGTCGCTTTCCCTGCGGTTGTTGCCGCTCGCCCGTCAGATGAATACCGCTAGTCGGCACCGGGTTTGCGGGAATGACTGGCATTCCACTCACATTCGCTCGCCAGGCAACTGGCTGGCTTGCTTTACCCAGTCGGTGAGTTGAGCTTCGTCGAGCTGGTCGTCCTCGCGGATGTCGAGGTAGCGCACGTCCTTGTGCTTGGACTCGCCTGGAGGGACAGGCTGCAGCGACGTGCCGCGGAAGAAGGCCAGCTTGATGTACTTTGTGAAGCAATGGAAGTTGAGGAACCAGCCTTGACCCTCTACGCCATAGAAGGGCGAGTTCCATTTGACGGCCTTGCGCAGGTTGGGAACGTTGTGCTCGATGAGTGCGTCGAGGCGGCGCCCGACGTCGCGTTTCCAGCCCGGCATGGCCGCGATGTAGGCCTGCACAGGAGCGTCACCATCACCCTTCGGGATCTGCGGGTTGCCGCCTGCGAGGAGGACCGGCTTTGCGGCTGCAGGCTTCGCGGCTGGCTTCTTCACGACCGCCGATGACTCGATAGACGTCTTATTGGCCATGCATTCACTCCAGTGCGCCGGTGCCCCCCGCGCTGCGCCACTTGGGCGCGTAAGGCAGCACGAACATGTACAGACCGGTAAGCAGGAGCAAGCCTAGCGGAAGCAGCGGCAAGAGGTATACCCAGTAGGCGGGTTCCTTGCCTGCTCCCAAGCTGATGAAGATAGCGGCGACGACCGCCGCAAAGATAATCGACAGCCAGCGGTGGATCTGCCGAACCCATTTGTTCCAATCCATTGAGACCTCCTCTGAAGACGAACGAGCGGATCGGGCGGCCCGTTTGGCGGCTCTCGCCGGGCAGCCACGCCACTGAACGCGTGCTTTACCAGCGCGCCAGCTGGGTGATTTGAACGAGATTGCCGCAGTTGTCGTTCAGCTGGGCGATGGTCGAGCCGGTTACTTCGGTCGGCGGCATGGTGAACTCGGCGCCGCGCGCTTTGATGCGCTCGTAGTCGCCCTTGATGTCGTCGGTGAAGAACATGACCGCGGGCTGGCCCTGCTGGAAAATGGCTTTCTGATAGGTCTTTGCGGCCGGGTTGTCATTGAGCGCGAGTTGCAGCTCGGCACCGTCCGGCCCGTCGGCTGATGCGACGGTCAGCCAGCGAAACGGCCCATTGCTGAAATCGGCCTTCTTCGTAAAGCCGAGCGTTTCGGTGTAGAAACCCAGAGCCTTTTCCTGGTCGTCCACGTATACTTTGGTCAACTTGATCTTCATTGGCTTGCCTCCATTATCGCCCCGCCATCTGCCGCTCTGTAACAGAGCCCTTGCTTGAATAGCGCCCGCGGATCTCAGTCCGTCCGCGCCAGAACCTGCTCCAGATCGTCAAAGAACCTCGGCCAGCCGACTTTGGCACCCCGGAAGTAAGGCTGCTGATCCGGCCGGAAGCCCGACTGTTCCATGCGCAAGCGGGCTCCGGTGCTCGTGGGGGTCAGGGTCCAGGAGACGACACTCTTGAGATCCTTGGTATCCCACGTGTAAGTCAGCGTTCTGTTCGGCTCGACCGTCTGGACCTGACATTCGACAGAGCCCCAGGCTGCGTGAAGATTGAAACGGTGGTCCGCGACAGGTTTGAAGTCGTTTTTCATGAGCCACTCTTCGATCAGATGTGGTTGGGTGAGTGCGCGCCAGATCTTCTCGGGCGGATAAGCGATTTCCCGTTCGACAATGACGGAGAGCGTTTCGGTCGCCATTTCGTTCACTGGTCCATCCTTTTGAGCAGGTCTTCGAGGTCGTCGAACCGGCTCTGCCAGAACCCGGTCATCTGGCTTGTCCAGTCGATCAGGGGGGCAAGCGCAGCAAGCTGCGCGCTATAATGGGTCTGCCGTCCTGCATGGCGGTCGCGCACGAGCCCGGCTTGCCTCAAAACGCCGAGATGTTTTGACACGGCCGGTTGCGAGATCCCGGCCTGAGCCGTCAGAGCCCCGACCGTCTGCTCTCCTTCACGACACAGTCGCTCAAAAATAGCGCGCCGAGTCGGATCGGCAAGCGTTCTGAAGAGCACATCGTGAGCGTTTGGCATTGGGATCGATAACCCTTCGGCTATTGATCGATGTATAACCATCGGGATATGTATGAGTCAAGCGGGAAGCGGCATAATTCTCGTTGCAGGAGCGATCACCTGCTTCGCTCACGCAGCCAGTTGCTCATTCGCCGTGCTCTGCACTGGAATTGTCACGCGTTATGCGCTACATGACCATCTACATGGTCAGGAGCTGAGATGGACGCGGTCAATTTGGCGGACGCCAAGGCACATCTGAGTGAGCTCGTCGACCGGGTCGAGGCTGGAGACTCGATCGACATAACCCGGCGTGGCAAGCCGGTCGCCAGGCTCACGGCCGTGGCCCGCCCTCGCAAACGGATCGACGCCGGCCTGCTCCAATCCCTGACCGCAACCATGCCTCTGCAGGCCCAGGTTGCCGCCGATCTGGTGCGATCGATGCGAGATGGCGATCGCTATTGATGTTCTATCTCGATACTTCGCTGATCGTCGCGGCGCTATCCAACGAAGCCATCACCGCGCGCGTTCAGGGCTGGCTGGCGGAGCAGGACCCAGCGCAACTTGTGATCAGCGACTGGACCATCACCGAGATATCCTCCGCCATGGCGACCAAGCTTCGGACCGGACAGATCGACCTGGAGCAGCGCGCTGCAGCGCTCGCGATGTTCAATAAGCTGGTCGCTGAGAGCTTCACCATGCTGCCGGTGACGGGCGGGCATTTTCGGGTCGCCGCGAAATTCGCCGATCAACATATGCTCGGGCTTCGTGCTGGCGACGCCCTGCACCTCGCGGCGGCATCGGAGCATGGCGCCACGGTGTGGACCCTCGACCAGCGGCTCGCCGAGGCAGGACCGATTATCGGCGTGCCGACGCAGTTGCTGGCATGATCGAGGCCCTCTCCTCCAAAATGAATATACCCAAGCCGCGAAAACCGATTGGCTCGATTCACGCTGGCTGCGATACACTTTTGTCAGAGGACATGCAGCACGCAATGGCGCTCGACGAAGGCTTGCGCATCGTTAATCCCTTTCGCGTTGCGAGCTGATCGCGCTCATTGAAGGGAGCTGGCCGTGAGCGAACTGGCGGCTTTCGATGTTGCCGAGCGGCGCTTCAGGCACGGAGAGCGATGCTGTCAACCACAAGCGTCTGCGCGGGCGAGGAGAAAGGCCGCCTCGCGCACGTTGCGGGTGAGCTTGGCCGCAGCCTCGAATTCGGCGCGGGCCTCGGCCAGCCGGCCGGCCCGAAACAGAAAATCGCCCCTCGCCGCTGGCAATGGCGCATAATTGCGCAAGGCGGCGGCGTCGGCAATCTCGTCTACCAGCCGCAGGCCCGCTTCGGGCCCGAAGGCCATGCTGTGGGCGATCGCCCGATTGAGATCGACCACCGGCGAGGGCATCACTGCACGCAGCCGGTCGTAGAGCGCTGCGATGCGGGGCCAGTCGGTATCGGCCGGACTGCGCGCCCGCGCGTGACAGGCTGCAAGCGCGGCCTGCAACACATAGGGGCCATCGCCCCCGAGGGCTTCGGCACGGGCCAGCGCGTCAAGGCCTCGGCGGATCAGCAACTGGTCCCAGCGCGCGCGGTTTTGCTCGGTCAGGGTCAAGAGGGCGCCGTCCGGCCCGATGCGTGCCGGCAGGCGCGATGCCTGGATTTCCATTAGAGCCAGCAGGCCGAACACCTCGGCATCCTCGGCCATCAGCCCCGCCAGCATGCGGCCCAGCCGTTGTGCCTCCAGGCACAGGCCCGGCCGGACAAGGTCGTCGCCGGCCGTGGCAGCATAGCCTTCATTGAAGATGAGATAGATGACCTCCAGCACCGAGGACAGACGCGCCGCACGCTCGGCGCCGCGCGGCACCTCGAAGCTGAGCCCGGCCTTTCCGATCGTCCTCTTCGCGCGGACGATGCGCTGGGCGATCGTCACCTCGCTTGACAGGAAAGCACGGGCGATCTCGTCCGTCGTCAGGCCGCCGATGACGCGCAGCGTGAGCGCCGCGCGGGCGTCGGCCGAAAGTATGGGGTGGCAGGCTGTGAAGATGAGGCCCAGCAGCTCGTCGCCAAGATCGTCGTTCATGGCCATTTCGTTTCCCTCGGCCGTACCGTCGCACTCGCCGTCCAGCTCCCGCGCGATCTCCTCATGCTTGCGCTCGCGCATCTTGTCGCGACGGATCGCGTCGATGGCGCGGCGTTTGCCGACCGTCATCAGCCAAGCGCCGGGATTGGCCGGAACGCCGGCCCTGGACCATTCGGACAGGGCTATGACGAGGGCGTCCTGCACCAGTTCCTCTGCAAGGTCGACATTGCGCACGAGGCGGACCAGGCCCGCAATGAGCCGGGCCCGTTCAATGCGAAAAATCGCCTCGATCGCCTGCTGCGTCTCGCCTGCGGTCATGCTGCCTTGTCGGCCAAAGCCATAATGGAGGCAAGCAGGTTGCGGCCGACAGTCTCAGTTGCCGCTGCGCTTCTCGCGCGTCCGGTCATGGATTTCCGTGACCTCCGGCGTCAGATTCCCATTGCCAATCAGCCATCTCGTACAGCGGCCGGATTTCAATCTCGCTCGGTCCCGGCATGGGATTGGGGCAGCGCTTCACCCAGGCGACCGCCTCGTCCATGTCCTTGACTTCCCAGAGCCAAAAGCCGGCGACCAGTTCGCGGGTCTCGGCGAAAGGCCCGTCGATGACCGTCCGGCGGGGACCATCGAACGCAACGCGCTTGCCCTGCGAGGAGGGCTTGAGGCCGTCGGCGTCGAGCAAGATGCCGGCATTGCGCAGCTCGTCGTTAAATCTGCCCATCGCCTCCATCGCTTCCTTCGCCTCGGGCGTGGGGAGAAAGCCCTTTTCGCTGTCCTCGGTAGCCTTCACGAGCACCATCACACGCATCGTCTGTCTCCTTGTTGAGCCGGCCTCACCGGCCGGCATCGAAACGACGAACGGAGTTTAGGAAATCGACATTGTCCTGCAAATTTTTTTCGAGGTTGAGGAGCAGGACGCCAATGGCGGCTCCCCTGGTCGGGAATTTGCGATGGCGCGATATCGAGATTGGGCGCAACGCTGGTCGCCGATTGTAAGTAATTGAGTGGCCCGCCTAAACCATTTCGGGACGTTTTGAGGCCTCGCGGATCGCCTTGTGCACGCTGCGCTGCAAATCCATGAAGGCCGGGGTTTCCATGACCTCTTCCCGGCGCGGGCGCTCGATGTCGACATTGAAGGTCTGCATGATGCGTCCCGGGCCGATCCCCATCACGATGATGCGGTCCGACAAGTAGACGGCTTCTTCCACATCATGGGTGACGAAGAGCACGGTGAGCCTGTGCTCCTCCCAGATCTGCGTCAGGAGTTCCTGCATCTGATGCCTGGTCAAGGCATCGAGCGCGCCAAAGGGCTCGTCCATCAGAAGCATTTTGGGTCGATAGGAAAGAGCACGCGCTATGGCCACCCGTTGCTTCATGCCGCCCGAAAGCTCGGACGGATAGCGATTGGCGCTGTGCGGGAGCTTGACCAGATCGAGATGCTCGCGTGCTATCCTGCGGCAGGTCGCGCGATCATGACCCGCGGCCTTGAGGGCGAACTCGATGTTCTGCTGCGCCGTCAGCCAGGGAAGCAGGGTGTAGGACTGGAAGACGACGCCGCGGTCGAGGCCCGGCTGCAGGATCGGCGCGCCATCGATGGCAAGATCTCCGGCGTCGAAATCCTGCAGTCCGGCAACGATCGACAGCAGCGTGCTCTTGCCGCAACCCGACGTGCCCACCAGCGAGACGAACTCGTTGTCGGCAAGATCGAGATTGATATCGCGCAGCACTTCCGTGCGCCGCGCGCCAGTGCCGAAGCTCTTGTGGAGACCTTTGATCCGCAGTTTGGGCAAACTCATCGGCCTGGCCTCATTGCACGTGGCCTTCCTGCCGGAACAGCACTTTTCCCAGTGCCTTCATGACCTGGTCGGTGATGAGACCAAGCACGCCCAGCAGCAGGATGTACCCAATGATGGTGTTGGTCTGGAAATAGCGCTGGGACACGGTGATGCGGTAGCCGAGGCCTGATGTCGCCGCGACAAGTTCCGCCAATACCAGCCAGGTCCAGGCCCAGCCGAGACTGATGCGCAACGTATCCCAGATGCCCGGCAAGGCGCTGGGAACCACAATGCGCGTCAGGATCTTGCGATCCGGCAGCCCGAGCGTCCTGCCAAGGCCAATGAAATCAGCGGGAACCCGCTTCACATTGTCCATGATCATCAGCACCTGCTGGAAGAAGGTGCCTATGAAGATGATCAGGAACTTCTGGGCATCGCCTGTCCCCGACCACAGGATGGAGAGGGGCACGAAAGCGACCACCGGCATGTAACGGATGAAATCCACAAGCGGCTCGATCGCCGCTTCCCAGGTCCTGAAGCTGCCGATCAGCACGCCAATCGGAATCGCCAATGCCGAGGCGATGAGGAAGCCAATGGAAATACGGTATATCGAGGTCCTGAGATCCAGCCACAGCGTGCCGTCACCCGAGAGCTTGCCGAGTTGGGTCACCACGCTTCCCGGCGAGGGCAGGAAAATTGGCTTTACCAGTCCCAGCCCCGTTGCCGCCCACCAGGCGAGGCCGAGGCCGGCAAAGACGGTCACTGCTATCATCAGGAAGCGCGAGCGTGCGATGGGCGCGCCGATCCCGGAGGATCGGCGACGGAGCATCGGTTGCTTGGTCACCGGCCTCGGTACTGCGTGAGACGGGCTCGTTTTGGTGGCACGCTGCTCGGACATTTGCGTCACCACCGCGAGCCGGCCCTCGTCATTTCGCGGCCTTGACGAATGACGGGTCGATCATCTGCTCCGGCGTCACGTCCGCCTGAAGCAGCCCGGCGTTCTTGGCGGCCGCTTCGACATCGGCGAATATCTTGGTGGAGAATTCGCCCATCAGCGCATCCTTGTTTTCGGCGAGACTATAGTAACGCACGCCATCAAAGGCGGTGTTGAGGTCTTCGACGCTCGAACCAACCGCCTTGGAGATGATCGCCCGGCCGTCGGGCGTGTCGGCGTTGTAGGCCTTCAGGGCCGCATCCCAGGTCTTGATCATGGCAAGCACCTGGCCAGGACGCGACTTGATCACCTCATCGCGCACCACGAACACGTCGCTGATCAGGCCGGGATCTTCGCCTGCGGTGAAGAGTAGCTTGACATCCTTGTTCTGTGCCCTGGCGGCGGTGAGATAGGGCTCATAGGTCACCGCGACCGGGACCTGGCCGGCGATCAACGCACTGCCGGCATCCGCCGCCGGCATTGGTACCGGCTGGACATCGGCGATGGACATGCCGTTCTTGGCGAGCGCGTATTTGAGCAGGATGTCGCTCGTCGTGCCTTCCTCGAAAGCGACCTGTTTGCCCTTGAGGTCGGCGACGGAGGCGACGTCCTTGCCGGCGATCATGGCGTCTGCCGTCATGCTGACGTCGAGCAGAAGCACGATCTTCACCGGCAGGCCGGCCGCAACCATGCCCATAGCCGTGTGGGTCGCGATGTTGGCGGCATCGAGCTGGCCGCTCGCCAGGGCGGCGTTGATGTCCTTGTCCTCGGCGAAGTTCACGATCTGCACGTCGGACAGCCCGCTTGCCTTGAACAGGCCCTTGGCCTCGGCGACGTGCCACTGGCCATAGCCAAGCCATGGCTCGATGCCGATCTTGAATGTTCCTGCCTCAGGCGTCGCCGGAATTGTCGTGTCGGCCGCGTAGGCCGCCGGGGCAAACCCGACGGCAGCAGCCATAAGGAGTGCCCGAAATTGTCCTGCTAGGTTACGCATCATCTTGTTCCCCTTGATGATCAGGCCGCTTTTTTGAACCAAACATCCGGCCTGGTGAGAATGCGGGCTTCTGCTCTTGCAGCACCGTGCCTCGGCATCTTAGCTGTCCGTTCAACGAAAGTGCGACGACACTTCAACGTCAGCAACGGCGGATGTCAAGGCTAAATACATACATGCATATACAAGTTAGACCCCTCCTTCCAACTCTGATTCGCTTCACTGCGATCAGGTCTTTTTGGACGGAGAATACCGACTGCCAAGCGAGTAGCGGCTTCCAACGTAAGTCAGCTTGCTGATCGTGGCAACGACGGCGCCCGTCCATGTCCGGCGATGCAGAAACAGGCAGCAGCTTGCGACATCGATGCCCAGATGCCGCGCCGTCTCGGCATCGGCAGGAGTCGCCGAGATGATGTGCTCGACCTCCGTCACCGGGGTTTTTTGCATGAGATAGTCGTAGGTCGCCGTCTTGGAAAAGTCCTGCTTGTCATAGTCGGGTATCAGGCTCGGGTTGACGAAGCGCTCTTCCAGTTGCACAGGCAGGTCGTTCTCGAAGTTGACGACGATGGAATGATAGACCGACGCGCGCCTTGCGAACTCGAAAGAAAGCGCGAGCTCCTTTGTCGGCATGATCTTTTCGAGGACGATAACCTCGGAGCGATGCCTGTTTCCCCGCGCGACAATTTCCGCCGCGATGTTGTTGATCTCGATCAGTGCGGATTGCGGTCGAGGTGGCGCGATGAATGTGCCGACGCCCTGGAGCCGGATCAAAAAACCCGCAGAGGTCAACTCCCGCAAGGCACGGTGGACCGTCATCCGAGACACGCCGAGTGTCGCCACGAATTCATTTTCGGACGGCAGCTTCCGGTCCTTGCTCCATCGCCCCGTTCCGATGTTCGTCAGGATGTAGTCCTTGACCTTCTCGTAAAGAGGGCTGGCGGTGTCGGGCAAAGTGATCATTTCAAAAATCCTTTCCGGCAACGTTCGGAAATCACACGCGCCCGGCAGACCGCATCTGGATGATTGTTTTCAAGCCATCGCCCTGCCCCGCCAACAACCGCTCATAGGCTGCGGGAACATCATCCAGGCCAATCTCGCGGTCGATCAGTTCGACCATGGGCTCGGTCAACTCGCCGAGCATCCGGATGGCGTCGGGAAGCTCATCGGCAAAGGCGTGGCATCCCAGCAATGCGATTTCGCGTTCAACCAGGATGTTGGGATCGATATCGAGGCGCCCATGGAATATGCCGACCATCGCAACGGTGCCGCCGGCATCGAGAACGCCGAGCAACTGGCTGAGTGCTGCGATGCTGCCGGTCGCTTCGACGGCAGCGAGCAAGGGGGCATCCGCGGTGGCGGCGGCAATGGCGTCCCGGTTCAAATCGACGATGCTGGCGCTGGTCACCCGCGCCACCCGAGCGCAGCGGCCCTGATTGCGATCGGCGACGAGCACGGTACCTGCGAATGTCCGGGAAAGCAGCAGTGCGGCAAGCCCGCCGATAGTCCCGCAGCCGACGACAAGAACGGAGCCGGCCGTTTTCGGCAGACGCCGCACTGCGTGCAACGCTACAGCCAGCGGCTCGGCCATCGCCGCGATCCGTTCGTCCAGCGCGGCATCGATGATGTGCAGGAGGCGCGCGGGCAGGACCGCCTGTTCGGCAAATCCGCCGTCGCATATCTCGCCGACGAAGCCCAGCGACGTGCAAAGATGCCGCCTGCCTGCATGGCATTGCGCGCACTCTCCACACCAGAAACGGGAATCGGCGACCACTCGGTCGCCAACGGCGACGGTATCCACGCCCTCGCCGATGGCGATCACCGTGCCTGTCAGCTCATGGCCAGCCGTCGAAGGCGATCGGCTTATCCATTGGCCCGTGCGAAAGTTGTGAAGATCGGAACCGCAAATGCCTGCGGCATCGACCCTCAGCTTCACCCAGCCTGGCTCGGGAGCGCCTGGCGCGGCGATATCCTCGACGCGCAAGTCGCCGGGTCCATGGAGTCGCGCCGCCCTCATCATCATCGTTTCCGCTCAGCCGGCGAGATAGCGATCGCGGATCTCCGAAACCGCGTTCTCATGCGAGCTGAATCCTTCGTAGCGGGCGAGCCTGCGGGCATGCAGGGCGAGTTCCGGATAGGCCGCCGAGGTCACATAGCCGACCGACGATCTCTTGACGAAATCCGTCACGGAAAGCGGTCCAAAGGTTCGCGCCCACCGGCTGGTCGGCAGCACCGCATTGGGCCCGAGGACGAAGTTGGCAAGGGTCACCGGCGTATGCGGACCCATGAGGATCTCGGCGGCTTCCGTAATACGTCCGAGATGCGCAAATGGCTCCGTTGACAGAATCTCGAGGTGCTCCGGCGCATAGTCGTTGATGAACCGGTAGCTGTCCTCCAGCGACTCGGTCAGCACGATGCCGCCGCGCTTCCCAGTCAGCACCGCGCGTGAGAACTCCACACGCTGTTCGCTCATCCTCGACCAGTGTTCCGGTATCGCAATCAATGCGGCTTCGGCGACCTTGCGGCTGTGCGTCACCAGGTAGGCCGAGGAATCCGGCCCGTGCTCGGCTTCGATCAACAGGTCAAGAGCGGCCAGGCCGCCGTCGACGCTGTCATCGGCAAAAATAATCGCTTCGGACGGACCGGCCGGGAGACCTGTGTTGATGATTGGGGACAACACGCTCTTTGCCGCCACCACCCACGGGCTCCCCGGCCCGACGATCTTGACGGCGGGCTTCACAGTCTCGGTTCCATAGGCGACGGCGGCGACCGCATGGGCGCCGCCGCACTTGTACACGGTCTCCACGCCGGCGAGGCGGGCAGCAACCAGCGTCGCGGCGTCGACGGAACCATCCGAAGTCGCAGGCGTCACGATCGCGATCTGGGGAACCCCGGCAATCACCGCCGGAACCGAGGTCATCATCGTCACCGAAGGGAAGGCGCCTTTGCCGCGCGGAACATAAAGCGCAACCGAAGCGATCGGTGTGTATCGGTCACCCGCATAGGCGCCCGGCCGAACTTCCTTGAGCCACATTGTTTCCGGACGCTGCTCCTCGTGAAAATGCCGGATGTTGTCGATGCCGAACCGGATACTCTCGACGACATCCTTGTCGACCTTGTCGAACGCCGCGTCGAATTCCGCCTCCGAAACTTTCAGTTCACCGTCGGCAACATCGGCTTTGTCGAGCTCGCGTACAAACCGGAGCAAGGCCGCGTCACCTTCATCCTTGACGGCCTGGATGATCGGACGGACCTTTTCGATGAAGGAAGACAGATCTCCTTCGGCACGTTTCAGTAAACTGGCCCGCTGATCGACACTGAGGGATGACAGGCGGTGAAAGCTGACGTCAGACATGGCGGCTCCTTTTCTTAGGACGCAATTACGATTAGCGCTTGTCGATCACTTCTGGGACACGTCTCCAGCCCCTGAAGCCTTCAAATCGATGCGAGAAAGCCTCCATCCACGGGAATGGACTGGCCGGTTATGTAGGCCGCCGCATCCGAAGCGAGGAACACCGCGATTCCGTGCAGGTCCGAGAGATCGCCAAAACGGCGCTGCGGAATCTTGGCGAGCATCGATTGTTGCCATGCCTCGTTGCTGTAGAACACGTCTGTCATCGCTGTCCTGAAATAGCCAGGCGCGATGGCATTGACCCGGATCCCGAGATCGGCCCACTCCGCTGCAAGCGCCCGCGTCATGCCGAGGAGGCCTGATTTCGACGAGCCGTATGGCACCGCCGTGGGAACCCCGACCTCGGAGGTCAGCGAGCAGAGATTGATAATGACGCCGGGCCGTCCGGCGTCTCTCATCTGCCGCGCGGCGGCTTGGGCGCAGAAGAAGGCGCCTTTGAGATTCGTATCGACAATCCTGTCCCACAGCGCCTCATCGACGTCGAGCGAGGGCCGGACCTCTTCCATACCTGCATTGTTGACGAGAATATCGAGACCTCCGAGCAGGCTGCCGGCCTCGGCTGTCGCCGCCCGGCACCGGTCGACATCGGTGACGTCCAGAGCGACGGCATGCGCGACCCCGCCGGCGATGCGGAGGGCGGCCATCGTCTCCTCGAGCGAGGCCACGCTGCGCGCCGTGATCGCTACGTCGGCGCCGGCCGCGCTGAGCGCCTCGGCGATGCTGCGCCCGATGCCGCGGCTTGCGCCGGTTACAAGCGCCTTCCTGCCTGACAGATCGAAGAGAGATGCGTTGCGCATGTCGTCCTCCTTGGTAATGTGGCGCTTGGACCGATCGCGTCGAGACTATCCGAATGCAGCTTATCTATACAAGCATGTACATCATGGCGGTAGTGCGCCATGCGGCCTTTGCTTGTCAGAGCGGCAGCGCATTGGCCGACATCGGACCGGTCTACGCGGTTCGCCCCAGCCCATCTGGAGTTCATCGGGAGGATAGATGAAGCGCGCAGTAGACCACGACGCGATGAGAGTGGTTGGTTATACCACCCCCTGGAGTGCCAAAGCAGGCCAGCAGATCAACCTCAGCCTGTCTTGCGATCGGCCGATAAAGGCCACACGAATTTGCCGGCTTGACAAGCCGGCTCCGGAATTTCTCGCTTGGCCCTTCGAAACGATAGGTGAACCACAGCATCGGTATTTCGACCAAGGGTCGTTCCTGTTCGTCCGACCCGGCGAGCTGGCCAAAGTACAAGCCGTCCACGGCATTCGTTTTGAGCTGTTCCTCACGCGCAACGAAGGTGCGCGTACGATCCTGGAAGCAGGCGTCCTCGGGCTGCGCCTCCGCGACGGCGCATTTGTCCTGGAAATCGGTGACGAAACCTTTGTCCAGAAGAAGGCGCCAACTGGTGTGTGGCTCACTGTCGAGTTGGATCTGCGGCAGGAGCAGCCGCGCCTGCGCATCAAATCGCATGATCTTCTCGCGCCTTACGAACTCCATGAAGGTTTTGGCAGCCCGGCGCGGAACCTCCAGGCGCACGGCATCCATTTCGGCGCAAGTGCTACCCACCACGAACCTACCCTCAACGCGAAATTTGCCGCGATCCGGCTCGACACACCACAGGGGACCGTTGCCTGGGATTTCCCGACGCTGTTGCCAACGCAGCCGATCCTGTCGTCGGGCGGAGCAGATCCGCTGCTCCTCGATGTGATCAATCAGCCAGCCTTCTGCATGACTTCGGCACGCTGGGACGGATCGAGCTTCGAGCCTCGCTTCGTGCCGTCGCACTACGACGCTATCCATTGCCACGACGACGACATCGGCCCGCTTGAGTGGCCGGCATCGCACCGCTTGACGATCCCTGAAAACGTACGCCCAGGCGTCTACGCGTTCCAGATCGAATGGGATGGTGGCTACGAACGCGTGGTGTTCTTCGTCACCTCTTCACAGGTTTCGTCGCCGCTGTTGTATCTCGTGCCGACGGCCACCTATCTCGCCTATGCGGACGAATATCTCCCAGATCATCTTTATGAATGGAAAAGCGACGACCGGGGACATCGCTTCGCGGTCGCCAACAATCTGAAATCTCTTTACGACTACCATTCCGACCTTAGCGGCGTTTCCATCTGCTCCTACAAAAAGCCGAAAGTGACGCTCAGGGACGATTACGATTATCCGCTCTGCGGCTGCCCACATAATTTGCCGGTCGATCTGCACTTCCTCCGCTTCTGCCACGACAATGGAATCGTGTTTGACGTCATGACCGATCACGATTTGCACGAATGCGGCATAGACGGTCTGCGTCGACATCAAGCCGTCGTCACCGGCAGTCACCCCGAATATATGTCGATCGAGATGGAGCAGGCGCTGCGGCAGTTTGTGGCCGAAGGCGGCAGCATCGCCTATCTCGGCGGAAACGGCTTTGCTGCCACTGTGGCTTTCAAGGACGATCTGATGGAGCTGCGGCGCTCGCCGCTGGAGGCCGGCCGAACCTGGGACGGCCCGGTCGCCGCACAGGCGCTGTCGATCACCAACGAACCAGGCGGCTATCTCCGCTCCCGCGGCCGAGGCGAATTCTCGCTGATCGGCGGCGCGATCTCACTGATGGGCTTCGAAGGCGCGCGTCCCTTCACGCGCACTGAGGAAAGCCATGAAGCAGGATGCGCATGGCTGTTCGAAGGCGTTGAAGATGCGACCTTCGGCACGGACGGCATCGTGCTGGGCGGTGCCGCGGGCTACGAAGTGGATGCGACGGATCCAGCCCTCGGCACTTCCGCTGACACCGTCGTGATCGCGCGTGCGACGGGATTTCCCGACAGCTTCTTCCAGGATCCGACGCGTTGGTATGAGGGCGGGGATACGCAACGCATCGCCTGCCGTTGCGCCGAAATGACCCTGCGAAAGCTCGCAGCAGGCGGCTTGATCTTTTCGGCAAGCTCGGTTGCCTGGTGCGGCGCGCTGCCAGCCGCAGGCGCCATGAACGATGCGGGCAGGATCACGCTCAATCTGCTCAACCGCCTCGGTGCGACGAAAGGAGAACCCAATCCAGTCGAGAAAATCTAAAGACCCGTATCCGCTTTCGACCGGCGGCGCTATGCACGTCGAGTTCTGAGCCCCGGCTTCAACCGCGCAATGCGGCCGCGACAAGGCTCTGCATCGAGGTGGTCGGACGACCGATCAGCCGCCCCAGGGCGCCTCCGTCATCGAACAACGCTCCGCGTGCGGCTGCAGCGTCGGTATCGGCCAGAAGCGCAGCGAAGTCGGCCGGTAGCCCGGCCCCCGTCAACACATCCTGATAAGCGGCCTGGGAAAGATCGTTGTAGGCGATAACCTTGCCCGATTGCCGCGAGACCTCCGCCGCAAGCTCGGCGAGCGTGAAGGCCTGGTCTGCGGCGAGCTCGTATGTTTTCCTCGCCTGGCCGTCGGTCGTCAGCACCACGGCTGCGGCCTCGGCATAGTCCCGCCGCGCGGCGGACGAGAAGCGCACGTCTTGCGCGGCGCCGACGAAGGCGCCGTGCTCCAGAGCCGCCGGAAGCGCCAGCAGATGGTTCTCGGTGTACCAGCCATTGCGCAGGATGACGGCGGGAAGGCCCGAGGCCGCGATGACCTCCTCCGTCTGGCGATGCTCGATTGCGAGCGTTGCGGGAGACGTGTCGGCGTGCAGCATGCTGGTGTAAGCGATCAGCGAAACCCCGGCGCGTTGGGCTGCCTCGATCACCGTCTGATGCCGCGGCAGGCGGCCGCTGACCTCGGTCGACGAAATCAGCAGCAGTTTCTGGACACCGGCGAAGGCTGCGGCGAGCGTGTCGGGATGGTCGTAGTCCGCCCCCCTTACGATGACACCGCGCTCTGCCAGATCGCTGGCCTTCGCCGGATTGCGAACCGCCGCGACGATCCGGTCGGCGGGAATGGTCTTCAGCAGTGCCTCGATCACCAGGCGGCCAAGCTGTCCCGTTGCTCCAGTTATTGCGTACATCATTCAGTCCATTTCGTGGTTTCGTGGATCGGAGAGCCTTCGAATAGCGGCCATCGTTACCATTGGAAACCACGTATCTTGTGGTTACCACCATTTTCCGGTAACCAACTGGAAACTCCCCATGGCGGACGGCGATGGTTCTCAAGACGCGAAAAAAGGTGAAGGCTCTCGCCGGCTGCCCCATGTCGAGGTGCATGGCGCTGCTTGGCGGCTGCTGGACACCCGAGGTGCTCTGGTCCCTGAGCGAAGGCCCGCGTCGGTTCTCGGAACTCCGCCGCGATACCCCAGCCGTTTCGGCGAAGGTACTGACCAGCAGACTGCGGGACCTCGAGGAGCGCGGCGTCCTCTATCGCAACGTGATGCCGACATCGCCGCCGACCGTGGAGTATGAGCTGACGTCGCTGGGGCAGGAACTGCTTCCCGCTATCAGGTCTATTGTGGACGTCGGGTCGCGCCTGCTGCTCCGTGATTCTTCGGCTGAATGATCGTGAGCACATCGTTTGGCGGCCGGACTGCATTCGGGCTGTCCCCCGAACAGGGATGACGCTTGATGTGCCCGTTGATCTGGTGGTGGAGCAGTTCCGCCCGCCGGCAGGTCGGGCGTTCCAAATGGATGCCAGCTTCAGCCTCGGGTCATTGTTGGCCTGAACGCCCCTTCAGACCGGCCCGACGCAGCAATTGGGAGATCGGAGAGTGTGGCGAGGGTTACTTCGCCGAAGCGGGAAATCAGGAGTTGCTCCGCTCAAGCAAAGACTGGTCGAGGTGTGTTTACGGCAATGCGGCGCGCCGGAGCGATCGCCGAGGGTGAACAAGGCAGGGCCCGTAAACTCGGACCTGCGCTCACTGATAGGCATCGACAGGACTGACGCAAATAGCGGGCGGGCATTTAGAGGGTGGTAATGCGCAGTGACTTGGGTCCTCCAGGAGACTAAGCTAGCATGCTTCTGCCAGCATGAAGAAAAAACCGCCGCATGCCCCGTTTTCTTGCCGTCTACACCATGAAGCCCGAAGACCTCGCCCGCTTTCGTAGCCTGCCTAAGCCCGAGCAGGATGCGATTGATGCCGTCGGCCTACAGCAGTGGGCGGACTGGGAGGAGAGAAATGCCGCATTTTTCCCCGATCGCGGCGGCATGGTCGGTAAGACGAGGCGCGTTACCAGGGACGGCATCGCCGACGCCGTGAACCCTTTCTGCGGCTATATTGTCGTCGAGGCCGATACCATCGATGCCGCCGCCCGCCTGTTCGAGAACCACCCGCATTTCACGGTCTTCCCAGGAGACGGCGTGGACATCATGCCCTTCCTCACCGACCCTGCTCCGACTTGAACATCCGCTAATCGCTTGCGATTTACCAGAAGGGGCGGCCGGCAACGCAGCCCACTCGGCCTCCCCTTGCACGCCGCCAACCCGTCTGGTAAATACTGAACCATATGGTTCAGTATATTCAGACCCGTCTCGATGCCTCGTTCGCCGCACTCTCGGACGCCACCCGACGCGGCATTCTGGAGCAGCTCGGACGTACAGACGCTTCGATCACGGACCTTGCCGAAAAGTTCCACATGACCCTCACGGGCATGAAGAAGCATGTCGGCGTCTTGGAGCAGGCGGGGCTCGTCACCACGGAGAAGATCGGGCGCGTGCGGACCTGCAAGCTCGGCCTACGCGCACTGGAGGAAGAGGCGGCATGGATCGAGAGGCACCGCCAGCTCTGGGACGCACGCTTCAACGAGTTGGACAAGGTTGTCGAGGAATTGAAACGGAAGGAGAAAGTCGATGGACGAAACAAGAGCTAGTGAGCCCACCCCCATGAAGAACCGCACGACAGTGGAACGGAAGTCCGACCGGGAGCTGGTCGTTACGCGAACTTTTGACGCGCCGGCGCGCACCGTGTTCGAGGCTTGGACCAAGCCCGAGCTGTTCATGCGGTGGTGGGCACCGAAGTCGATGGGCATGTTCCTGCGTTCCTGCGAGATGGATGTTCGTGTCGGGGGCAGGTACCGTTTGGTGTTCGGCCACGATGCCTCAAACCCTGACGAGTTCTTCGGTAGGTATATCGAAGTGACACCGCACTCGCGCCTCGTCTGGACCAATGACGAAGGTGGTGACGGTGGACCCATCACCACGGTGACCTTCGAGGAAAAAGGTGGCAAGACGCTGCTGGTCATGCACGAGCTCTATCCCTCAAAGGAAGCTCTCGACGCTGCCGGCACCGGGGCGGCGGATGCGATGGGCGAGACGTTCGAGCAACTGGACGAGCTTCTCGTCACGCTAGGCGCGAGCGTGCGATGGTGATGAAGTCGTCGATCTCCCGGTCGGCCGCCTGGATCTTCAACTAGGCGGAAGAGAACCCCGACGAGATCGTCGCCGCCCTCTGTGAACCTACGAGGCCAATCATCAAACTCATTGAGGTTTCGCCAACTATCGGGACCAATCGAGCGATTTTCGCACCTCGCGACGTTCGGCGACGCGCTCAGGTCGTCTCAAAAAGTACCGTCACCGCCCCAGCTAAGGCATTAGCCAGAGGCCATAGCGATCGACAAGCAACCGGTGTTGCACACACCCTGCTGCAGGCGGTGTGTTGTGAGCGCTGGCATCCACTCGATTCCTGCCGAAATTCCGGCTAGCTTGGGCGATAGATGGCTCAGTTCTGGTCGGTGAATCATAATCAGACCGCCCGTCAAGAGATTGATGGGCAGCACCTTTGGTCCCCCAAGACCGAGAGCAATGGCGCGCGAAATGAGTTCTACAACAACATGCGCCGTGCGACGCCCGGCGACCCTGTCCTTTCGTATACCGATCAGGCAATTGACTATATGCGCAGGATAGCGGAATTCGCTTTCACCGCTCCGAGACCAATCGAGTTCGGAGAGACCGGAGCTTATTGGAATCAAGAGGGATGACTTCTGCCGATCTTTTGGACACCGCTTTCCCCGTCCATCCATCCCAAAACAACAACAGGGAGTCTCGGCCCGCTCCCGCCGAGGCGATATTCGCCAATCCATCTAGTTTCGGACTCAGGCAATCAGAAAGTTATCTGACAGGCATTCCACAGAAGTAATACAAATTGAAAATCGCGGCCTCATGTTTCAAAACCAGGATGGTTTCGAAGCCGTCGGGTCGCTCACGGTCCTCAAAGCGAGAATTCTAAGAGACGTTCAACAATGACCCAGCACGCAGAAAACGCTCGAATTCTCATGTACAGCCACGACACGTTCGGGCTCGGCCATTTGCAGCGCTGCCGGACTATCGCGCATTCGCTGGTCGAGGATTTCCGCGGACTTCAGGTGCTTATCATTTCGGGTGCGACTATCGCTGGCGCCTTCGACTACCGCGCCCGTGTCGACTTCGTGAAGATCCCCAGCGTCATCAAGCTGCGCAACGGCGAATACACCTCGCTGGAAAAGGACATCGATCTGCATGAGACGCTAAGGATGCGTCAGTCGATCATCCGCCATACAGCTGAGACCTTCCGGCCGGATATCTTCATCGTCGACAAGGAACCGCTCGGCCTGCGCGGTGAGATTGAGGACACGCTGTCCTACCTCAAGACGCGGGGCACTACTCTGGTGCTTGGCCTGCGCGAGGTGATGGATGCGCCGCATCTGCTCGAAGCAGAGTGGGCACGCAAGGATGTGATGCGCAAGATAGGCCTCTTCTACGACAAGGTCTGGGCCTATGGCCCGCCGGATTTCTACGATCCGTTGACCGGCTTGGATGTGCCGCCGGCTGTCAGGGCAAAGATGAGGTTCGTCGGTTTCTTGCAACGGAGCCTGCAGCGGAACGAGTTGCCCGGCCACCGGCCAGAGGGCGACTATATCCTCGTTACCACCGGTGGCGGCGGTGACGGCGCCGAACTGATCCACGACGTCATCGATGCCTATCAGCAGGATCCGCAATTGCAGCATAGAGCCCTGATCGTGCTTGGGCCTTACATGCCGGCGCGCAAGCGCAACAAGCTGCTCAAGAAGGGGTCCAAGATCCCCTACATCAAGATCATCGAGTTCGACAACCGCATGGAAGACCTGATTGCCGGCGCCAAGGCGGTAGTGGCGATGGGCGGCTACAACACCTATTGCGAGATACTGTCTTTCGACAAGCCGGCGCTGATCGTGCCGCGCGTCGAGCCCCGCCAGGAACAATTGATCCGCGCTCGGCGCGCAGCCGAACTCGGCCTCATCGAGATGCTTTTGCCGGAGGAAGCCAAGGATTCCCAGCGGTTTGCCGATGCACTGGTGGCGCTGCCGGACCGGCCCCACCCATCACAGAGCAATCCGCATCTGACGCTGGAAGGGCTGCCTCATATTTCCGAAATCGTCGCGGAACTGCTCGACCGGCGGGCCGGCCATCACCTTTCGGTCATTGAAGGAATGACCTGAGTTGCAACATCGCAAGATCGTCGTGGTTCTGAAGGGCTATCCGCGGCTGTCCGAAACCTTCATCGCGCAGGAACTCCTTGGTCTTGAGCGTGCGGGGTTCGACCTGATACTCGTCGCGCTCAGGCGGCCGACCGATGAAAAACGCCACCCTGTGCATGACGAGATCAAAGCGCCCGTCCATTATCTGCCAGAATATCTGCATGAAGAGCCGCTGCGCGTGCTTCGCTCGCTGTTTGCCTATCTGCTGCGGCCGGGCTTCTGGCGCGCGCTCGGATCGCTGGCTGCCGATATGCCCCGCGACTTTACGCGCAATCGCGCGCGCCGCTTCGGGCAAGCGCTCGTGCTGGCGGCCGAGTGGCCGGAAGACGCGGGCTGGCTGCATGCACATTTCGCGCACACACCGGCATCGGTGACGCGCTATGCCAGCCAGCTTCGTGGCCTGCCCTGGAGCTGCTCGGCCCATGCCAAGGACATCTGGACTTCGGCCGACTGGGATCTGGCTGGGAAGCTTTCCTCGGCGCGCTGGACGGTCACTTGCACGAAAACCGGCTTTGACCGTCTGAAAAAACTCGCTAACGGCAACTCGTCTGTGCATCTGAGCTATCATGGGCTCGACCTTGATCGCTTCGGCAGTTTCAGCGAGGCGCGAAAGCAGCATGACGGCTCGGCGCCGGACGAACCCGTTATCGTTCTGAGTGTCGGGCGCGCCGTTGAAAAGAAAGGTTACGACACGTTGCTGGAGGCCCTTGCCCTCTTGCCCGGTGATTTGGCGTGGCGTTTCGAGCATATCGGCGGCGGCGAGGAACTGGAACGGTTCAAGGCGCTGGCGCAAAAGCTCGGCCTGGATGGTCGAGTCTCTTGGAAAGGCGCGCTTGCGCAGGAGGAGGTGCTTGAGCACTACCGCCGCGCCGACATCTTCGCCCTGGCCTGCAGGATCACTGCAAATGGCGACCGGGACGGTCTGCCGAATGTTCTGGTGGAGGCGGCTAGCCAGCGGCTTGCCTGCGTGTCGACCGATATTTCCGGCGTGCCGGAGCTTTTATCGCCGGATGAAACCGGGCTGCTGGTTCCGACGGAAAACCCAATTGCCCTGGCACAGGCGCTGGAGCGCCTGATCCGTGATCCCGTGCTGCGCGACCGCCTCGGCGACGCCGCAGAGCGGCGCGTGCGCGGCAATTTCGATCATATGGCAAGCATTGGACAGCTCAAGGAACTGTTCGAGCGGGAGTGGCGGGCCGCCGAATGAAGCGGCTGCGCGCTTTCTTCTATGTCCAGCACCTGCTCGGTATCGGCCATCTCGCGCGCGCCAGCCGCATTGCGGCGGCTCTGGTCGATGACGGGTTTGACGTAACCGTCGTGACCGGCGGAGCGCCGATCGCCGGGTTTCCGGGACCCGGTGTAAAATCTGTAACCCTGCCACCTGTCACCTCCGGTGATGAAGGATTTTCCGGACTTGTCGACCTGCAAGGCAAACCCATCGACGATGATTTCAAGAAATGGCGTTCAGAGATGCTGCTGCAGGCATTCCGGGATTGCAGGCCTGATATCGTCATTGTCGAGGCGTTTCCATTTGGACGCCGGCAGATGCGTTTCGAACTCTTGCCGCTGATCGAGGCCATCGACGCGACGTCGCCCAGACCGCTGCTGGCGACGTCCGTCCGTGATATCCTTCAGGAGCGCGTCAAGCCGGGCCGAAACGAGGAAACGGTCGATCTCATCAACAGGCATTTCGACCTTGTTATGGTCCACGGCGATCCGGCTTTCGCAACCATCGACAAGACATTTCCACTGGCTGGGGCGATCAGGGCCGAGGTCACCTACACAGGGCTCGTTGCCGCGCCGCCCTCGCCCGCGGCCTCTGAGCGCTTCGACGTTCTGGTGTCGGTTGGCGGCGGGGCTGCCGGAAAGAGCCTTGTCAGCTCCGCCATCGCAGCGGCGCAGGATGCCAACAACGCTTGGAAATGGTGTTTGATCACCGGCCCAAACCTGCGGAAAGACGAGTTTGACGCGATCGCACGCGATGCCACGCCGGGCCTGTCCATCTTCCGGTTCCGCGAGGATTTCGCTAGCCTGCTGACCGGCGCGTGCCTGTCAGTCTCGCAGGCGGGTTACAACACGGTCTGCGATGTCCTGCGCGCGGGTTGTCGCTCCCTGCTGGTTCCATTCGCAGCCGGCGGGGAAACCGAACAGACGGTTCGCGCCCTGATGCTCGAAGAACTCGGTCTTGCAACGGTGCTGATGGAAAAGGACCTAACGCCTGAAGGTTTGGTGCAAGCGATCGAACAGGCGCTTGTAGGACCGACGCCATCTGCGCATCGTCTCGATCTGGAAGGCGCGCGTCGCTCCGCGCAAATCCTGCACGAGCGATATCGAACATGGTCCCTAAAAGTGGGGCCCGGTTTCGGAAAAGTTCATGATCAAACAGACGATAGATCCTAGAGCGGTTCATCGTTTCACGCAGAACCGCTGTATCTCTTTGTTTTGATGCAATTCCGGACGGAAAACCGTTTCACACTTTTCCTGGAATTGCTCTAACGCGCGTCGCGTCTGGTGAGATTCGTACGACGCGCTTCAAGTCCTGTTTTTATGCATGTCGTTGTCCCAAAACCGCTACGCACTTTTGGGCGAAATGCATTAAACAGTTCCAATCAGCATGAAGCGCGTATAGTTTTTTGTCGGCAGTTCGCCGGAGAACCGCACCTCCCGTAGCGCCGCCATTGCTTCGAAGGCTGCAAGTGAAGCCACGCAGTTGATGTGCGTCGGCTCGCTGAAATAATCGTTCGATTGCAGCAGTACATTCGTGCCCCGCGGAAGCAGAGCAAGCCAGGCGCGCAGATCGGCTATGTGTTCGCAGCTCGTATTGACCATCAGGTCGGACCGCCCGGCCGCATAGTCGAGTGCGTACATATCTGCCGTTAGCGCCCGGAACCGGTCGCCGGCTTCCCGGTTGAGGGTCCGGGCGACCGGCGCGACTTCGGGATCGATGTCGATGCTATCGATCGCCGCGATGTCGAAGCGGGCGTCGTTGAAAAGCATTGCCGGCAATACGCCGTACCATCCACCCAGAACCCATATGCGCCCGAACCGGCCGCCGCAGCTTTCGAACAGCCTGTCGAGCGCCCACATCTTGCAGGCGACCTGCTTGTGGTTGAAGGCGTTGGCGATATCGGCCTTCGGATGCTTGGTGACGACGCGCGCCAGCCCTGCCACGAGAGGGCAGTTGACATAAGCAGCAATTCCCCGCGTGAGGTCCAAGGCTTGCTCGTGCCAGTCCATACCGGCATTGCGTGGTTGCGTGACATCCATCATATTTGTCTTGTATGTTGGGATTTCGGGCGACACAACGCAATCTTGCCTCCCGCAAGACTGTTTGATTCCGCGGACGTGATTATGCTGCAAGCCGCTTGGCTATTGCCCGGTGCCGGAGAGAGCCTGTTGCATCTGTCCGGATCATCGGCGTCCATCCACCAGCACCAGCCGCGCAGCTGCGGCCTCGTGCTGCTCAGCTATTCGCCAAAACCCTGCCGAAGCCGCGAACCGTTTGGCCAGCTGCTTTCTTCGCTGGTCAACAGTGCCCGTGTCGTTGTCATCGACCATGCGCCGGAACTGGATCGCGCCGCCTCGCGGGTCCCTTGCATCGTTGAGCGCAGGACAATGTCCGTGCACAGCAGCTTCGAACTTGTCGTTGGCGACGAAGAAATTGCCGATACGCCATTCGCCAGCAGGTGCTTTTACATCCTGCATCCTTTCAACTGAAGGGTCCGCAGTCGCATATGGAACCCAGCCTAGCCCGCTATATCTGGACGCACACCAAGAAGCAGCAGCTCTGGATATTGATGATCGTCGTGCTTTCGATGATCCCGTATTTCATGTCCTTCGACCTACCGAAGCTGATCGTCAACGGCCCGATCCAAGGTAGGGGCTTCGAGCAACCGGGCGCGACCCAGCCATTCATGAGGCTACACTATAACCTGCCGTTCATTGGAGAGGTCCAGTTCTTCTCCGGTTTTCAGCTCGATCGCACGGAGACCCTGTTTGCCCTGAGCCTCGTGTTCCTCTTGCTAGTCGTCATCAACGGCCTGTTCAAATTCTACATCAACACCTACAAGGGCCGCCTCGGCGAACGCATGCTGCGACGTATCCGCTTCGATCTGGTCGACCGTGTGCTGCGTTTTCCGCCGGTTTACTTCAAGCGGGTGAAGTCCGCCGAAGTGGCGACCATGGTGAAGGACGAGGTGGAGCCGCTGGGCGGCTTCATCGGCGACGCCTTCCTGCAGCCGGTACTGCTCGGCGGCCAGGCGCTGACGGCCATGCTGTTCATCATGATCCAGAACGTCTGGCTCGGAATGATAGCGGTCGTGATCGTGGTGATCCAGATCGTGCTCATCCCGCGAATGCGGCGGCGGCTGATCGTGCTCGGGCGCCAACGGCAGTTGACGGCGCGCGCGCTTTCGGGCCGGGTTGGCGAAATCGTCGACGGCATCGGCGCGGTTCACGTCCACGATACATCAAACTACGAGCGCGCCGACATAGCTGCCCGGCTCGGGCTCATCTTCAAGATCCGCTTCGATCTTTACCAATGGAAATTCATGGTGAAGTTCCTCAACAATTTTCTCGCGCAGCTCACGCCCTTTCTGTTCTACATGATCGGCGGGTATCTGGTCATCCAGGGGCGGCTGGACGTCGGCCAGCTCGTGGCCGTGATCGGCGCCTACAAGGACCTGCCCGGACCGATGAAGGAACTGATCGACTGGGATCAGGATCGGCAGGATGTCCAGGTCAAATATCAACAGGTCGTTGAACAGTTCACCGTCGAGGGTCTCATCGCGCCGAAAATCGGGGCATTGACGATCGACGATCCCGATCCGATGACCAGCCCCCTGTCGGCGATCAATCTGTCCATAGCAGACGATGGCGGTGCAATGCTCCTCAACCGTATCTCCCTCCAGGTCAAGCCGGGTGAGACGGTGGCGCTGGTCAGTACCGCAACAGGTGGAGCGGAGGCGCTTGCAGAAGCCTTCGCGCGGCTGAACTGGCCGGACAGCGGAAGGGTCGCTTCGGGCACCGACGACCTGCTTGAACTCCCCGAAGCAGTAACCGGCCGGCGCATGTCGTATGCCTCTTCGGATGTTTTCCTGTTCCAGGCAAGCCTCCGCGACAACCTGCTCTACGGGTTGAAGCATGCGCCGCTGACATCGGTGCCTTATGACGGTGCTGCGGCAGACCAGCACCGCTGGAACATCCACGAGGCGCGCCGGTCGGGCAATCCGGATCTTGATATCCACAGCGACTGGATCAACTATGCTTCCGCTGGCGCTACCGGCCCGCACGACCTCTTTGAAGCCGTGCGCCGGGTGCTCGACGCGGTTGTTCTGTCGCGCGACATTCTGGATCTTGGCTTGCGCTCTTCGGCCGACCTCACGCGTCACACGGAGCTTGCCAGGCGGATCGTCGAACTGCGTGCGGCGCTGCGAACCCGGCTGGAACAAGAGGGGCTGAGCGGACTGGTGGTTCCTTTCGAACCGGGCGCCTACAACAAGGAAGCAACGATCGGCCAAAACCTGCTCTTCGGCGCTGCCGCCGGCCCCGAACTGGCCGACAGGGCCCTGGCGGCCAATCCCTATTTTGCTTCTGTGCTGAGGCAAGCCGGCCTCGACCGCACGCTCTACGAAATGGGCTTGGAGATCGCCAAACAGGCGATCGAGCTGTTTGCCGACCTGCCGCCCGATCACCAGTTCTTCCAGCAGCTCGCCTTCATGAGCGCCGAGGAGATACCCGCCTACGAAACCTTGCTGCAACGGCTCAAGAACCGTCCTCACGAGGCGGTTTCGGAGAACGATCGCGCCATGATCGTCACCTTGAGCTTTGCCTACATCGAGCCCCGGCACCGCTTCGGCCTGCTGAGCGACGAGCTGATGAGCAAGATCGTCGCTGCACGCAGCCGGTTCTATGAAAACCTGCCGCCCGAACTGCACAATGCGGTCGAACGGTATGATCCTGCCAAATACATTGCCGCGGCCACCGTCATGGATAACGTCCTGTTCGGGCGTGTGGGCAACAACCATCCCGACGCGCCGGACCGCATACGCTCCATCGTCTATGACATTCTTGACGAACTGGGGCTTTATGCCGAACTTCTGGATGTCGGCCTGGACTTCAACGTCGGCTCCGGCGGCAGGCGGCTGACCGGTGGACAGCGACAGAAGCTCGATGTTGCCCGGGCCCTGCTCAAGCGTCCCGATTTTCTCATTCTCAACCGGCCGCTGTCGGCGCTCGACCAGCGCATGCAGGATAAGGTGCTGCGAAATGTGCTGGAGGAAGCCAGGTGCGACGGCCATTCGCCGGCAATTGTGTGGGTCGTGACGAATCCGGCAATGGCGATGATGTTCGATCGCGTTATCGTCTTCGACTCGGGTCAATTGGCGGAAGACGGAACACACGAGACACTTTTGGCAGGGAACGGTATCTTCAAGGAACTGCTGTCATAGAGCAACGGACATTCAGATGGGATCATTCTGCCGGTGCACGACATCGGGCTCGCCACCTTTCGCGTGGTTTGTCTCGCCATCCCGAAAAGAGAATTGATTCCATCTGGGCGTCCGTTGCTCTAGTCTGGCAAACGCGAATTTTGGGAAGGTTTGCGACAATGCTGCTCAAGGATGAAGTTGGAATGCTGCAACGCATTCCCTTGTTCTCTGCCATCGAGCCGACAAAGCTCAAGCTGCTTGCGTTCACATCCGATCGTGTCAGCTACAGCGCCGGCCAGATCCTTTTCCGGCAGGGCGATGAGGGAGACGCCGCCTATGTCATCCTTTCAGGCAGGGCGGATATTCTGGTCGATTCCGACAGCGGGCCGATAAAAGTTGCCGAACTGGAGCCAAATTCGATTGTTGGCGAGATCGCCATATTGTGCAACAGCTCCCGCACTGCCACCGTCAGAGCGGCAAGTCCGCTGGAAGTCTTGAGAATCCGCAAGGATCATTTCCTGAGGCTTATGAGGGAGTTCCCGGAAATGACCATCGAGATATTGCGGGTTCTTGCCGATCGCCTAAGCCATACGACCGCGGATCTGATCGACGCACGAAGTGCCAAATAACGAAGACGTGCGCTCGATCCTCGTCGTCGTGATGGCACTGTCCTCTTGCTGAGAAGGTCACCCGGAGAAAGCCTGTCTCGCGTAGCAGCAGTTGTTTGGCTAAGATGGGCGAAGGGGTAGCATGGTCGACGACGTTTTCCTGGTCAGGTTTTGGGGTGTCCGCGGCAGCATTTCGGTATCAGGGCCAGAATTCTCTCGCTATGGCGGCAACTCAATCTGCATTGAGATGCGATGCGGTAAGCATACGCTTCTGTTCGACGCAGGCTCTGGCCTACGGCCTGCCGGCGGGGCGCTTCAGGCGTTGGGCGTGACCGATTTCGACCTGCTGTTCACCCATTGCCATTACGATCACATCATCGGGCTGCCGTCTTTTGCGCCGATCTATGACCCGGGCGTCAAGGTTACGCTTTGGTCCGGGCATCTTGCAGGACACATGACGACCCGGCAGATGGTCGATGAGTTCATGCGGCCGCCGTGGTTTCCGGTGAAACTGGAGATCTGCAAGGCAAGCCTCGACTATCGCGATTTCGTATCCGGAGACGTGCTTCGCCCGCGCGAAGGGGTGGTGGTCCGAACCGGCAGTCTTATCCATCCGGGCGGTTGCATAGGCTACCGGGTCGAATGGGGCGGCCGCGTCGTGGCGGTGATCACAGACACTGAGCACGAGCCGGACAAACTCGATCAGGCGGTGCTCGGCCTGATCGAAGATGCCGACCTCGTCATTTACGATTGCACCTACACCGAGGAGGAAATGGAACGCCGCCGCGGTTACGGGCACTCGACATGGCAACAGGGCGTCAAGCTCTGTGAGGCGGCCGGTGCGCGC
This sequence comes from Mesorhizobium sp. M1348, assembly GCF_040317925.1. Lineage (NCBI taxonomy): Bacteria > Pseudomonadati > Pseudomonadota > Alphaproteobacteria > Hyphomicrobiales > Phyllobacteriaceae > Mesorhizobium > Mesorhizobium sp. M1348. The sequence continues at coordinate 177,251 of NZ_JAMYLH010000007.1, forward strand.
GGGCTTGCGCTGTTTCACCACGATCCGACACGCACCGACAAGGAACTGGACAAGATCGAGAAACTGGCCAAGGACAGGTTTACCGGCGCTTTTGCCGCGCGGGATGGCCAGACGCTCAAACTTCCAGTCTCATTGCGCAAAAAGCGCTGAGCTATTTTCCTCTAGAGCGCTTCACCGTTTCACAGAAACGGCGAAGCGCTCTATCTCTTTGTTTTGACGCAATTCCGGACGGAAAACCGTTCACACTTTTCCTGGAATTGCTCTACCGGCGCTGCGCCCGATCAATGTCCTGATCGGAAGCCATGCGCAGGCTTCAGTCTGTACGGTGACGGTGAACAGCCGTTCGAGGAAAAGCCAGGCCGATTCATCATGTACGAGATGATGGGTGAGCAGGCCGACCGGTTCGCCGCCATCGAATGCATGCTGCAATTGCGCGATGATAGCCTGAACCAATAGGCCGTGATCGCGGCAGCCGCGCGTGCCATGCCAATCCATGATGTCGACATTGCTGTTGATGACCGCCAGTGAAGCCCGCCTCGGCGGCCCATAGACCGACAATGCCGCAAATCCTATCGATCCAAGGTCGGATACCAAGCCGGCGTCGATCCTGTTCCAGGGTGGCACCAGCATCGGCACGGCACGTGCGCCGTGCAGGCCGGTTACGTGCGACAGCCCGCGAGCCAGATCATCGAGCACCGCCTCGCGTGGCCGATGCGCGCCGAGCTCCTGCTTTTTCTGGCCCTCGGGCGCATGATTTCGGTGCGCCCAGCCATGGATGGCGACCGTGGCATGCGGCGCCTCGTCAAGCCGAACGACAAGCTTCTCGTCGGTCAGGGCGGGAATGACGGCCAGAGTCACCGGAACCGCGAATTTACCGGTGAGGTCGAGCAGCCGATCAAGCGCAGGCGTCGGATCCACGGCGTCATCGTCGCGCAGCCAGAACTCTGCCTTACGGTCCGCCCGTTGCCGGCTCGCCAGTTCCTCCACCAAGGGTTGCCAGATCTGGTCGGATGTCATGAAACCGGGATCTTCGCGAGAAGTTCGGCCAGACGCGCCGCCGCAGCACCGAGAGAACGTTCTACGAGGATGAAACGTCTGGCTTCTGTGGCCATGATGGATCTTTCGTCGTTACGGGCCAGAAGCCTTTCAATGGCAGAAGCGAACGCCGCCACATCGCCCGGCGGGGTGAGAAACCCGGCCTGGCCATCCCGCACGACCTCCGGCACGCCGGCGATGTCCTGAGCCACAACCGGAAGGCCGGCGGCCTGTGCTTCAAGATAGGCAACGCCAAAGGCCTCGCCGAAACCCGGCCAGACGTAAATTCCCCCACTGTAGAGGACATCCGGCACGGCGGCTGGCTCAATCGCGCCAAGCCATTCGATACGGTCGGCGGGCAAGCCGGCGAATTGCGCTTTGACCTCTTCGCGGGCAGGTCCGTCCCCGACGACCGACATGGTCCAGGGCAGGTGACCGATCGAACCGAGCGCTTGCGCCAGCATGCGATAGCTTTCGACTTTGTCGCCCGGGCGCATCATGGCGACGGTAACGAGGCGCGTCGGACAACCCCGTGCCGGCGTTTCCCGGAATACCGATGTGTCGATGAAGGGCGAAAGCATGCCGAAAGCGGCGTCGGGTATCGCATCTGCCAGTCCCTGACGATCCCTTTGCGTGAAGCAGATGTTCAGCGCCGCCTGTTCGACGGCTCGCGCCACCAACGCTTGCGTATCGGCCCACAAACCGGTGTTGCGCCGCCTCGAATATGAGGCTTCCGCTGTCACATAGGGGACACCAAAGGCCAACGCCAGCTCGGGCCCGATCAGGTCGGGCGCCTTGTAATAGGGATGATAGGTGAACCACAGATCGGGCTTGCCGTCACGATCCCAAAGCCTTGCCAGCCGCGCGGCTTCCTCCCGGGCCTCGATCTTGAGCGCATCGAAACTTTTCGAATCCGGTTCGCGTAGATAGAAGCGTAATTCGGATGCCAGTTCGACGCTATGCCCTCCATGCTCCAGCGCCTTGACCAGCATCCGTGCCATCTGGCGGTCGCCGGAGGCAACGGGATGGTTGGGTGACTTTAGCGGCGCGTAGAAAGCAATTCGCATCGCCGGACCGTATCATCGGAAAGCCTGCGCAAGTCAATTTCGAAGCATGATCGACTTCACCTTCAAGCAGTGGAATGTGCTATCTGATGCTCATGGAAACAGTTGCCGCGTCCGATCCGTTTGTCGCTTCCCTGCCGGTCTTCGCAAAGTTCGAAAGCGTTGCCGATATCGATAACTATCGGCCTCTCCCCGATAACTGGGCGCTGGCCACCGCCGACATCGTCGGCTCGACCAAGGCGATCGAGGCGGGGCGCTATAAAACCGTCAATATGGCCGGCGCCAGCGTCATTTCGGCGCTGCTCAATGCGCTGGGTAGGCAAGATCTTCCCTTTGTCTTCGGCGGCGACGGCGCGCTCGTGGCGTTTCCCGGCTCGGCGCTGGAGATCACCCGCAACGCGCTGGCGGCTGTCCAGAGATGGGTGGCGGACGAACTGGATCTGACCTTGCGTGCCGCAATCGTGCCGATAAAGGATATAAGAGCGCAAGGCCTCGACGTTCGCGTGGCGAGGTTCCAGGCCTCCGATGCGGTCTTCTATGCCATGTTCGCCGGCGGTGGCGGCAGTTGGGCGGAAGCCGAGATGAAAGCGGGGCGCTACCGCATCGATCCTGCGCCGGCCGGCACGCGGCCGGATCTGACCGGCCTCTCGTGCCGCTGGAACCCGATCGAAGCCCGGCATGGCGAAATCGTCTCGATCATAGCCATACCGGGGGCGTCGCGCGACTTGCGCGGTTTTCAGTTTCTGGTTTCCGACATCATCGCCCTTGCCGGCAGGCAGGAACGCGATGGCCACCCGGTGCCGGTGAACGGGCCGGACTACAGTGTGCTGCCCGCCGGCCTCGATATCGAGGCGCGTGCCACGGCGCCGGCAGGACGGCGGTGGCTGTCGAAGCTGTGGATAGTGTTCCTGATGACGCTTACGGCCGTCACCGATAGATATGGCTGGACGATCGGCAGATTCGATCCGAAGATCTACAAACGCGACGTGGCCAGCAATTCGGATTTCCGGAAGTTCGACGACGGCTTGAAGATGACCATCGACGTTGACGCGGATGTGTTGCGACGGATCGAGAACCGGCTGAAGCAGGCGGAAGAGGCGGGCATCTGCAACTATGGCCTGCACCGCCAGAAATCGGCCTTGATGACATGCCTCGTCGCCTCGCCGCTGCAGCGCGATCACGTTCATTTCATCGATGGCGCCGCCGGCGGCTATGCGATGGCTGCCGCAAGCCTGAAGGCGAAGGTGCCGGTCTGACGGCTTGCGGACATCGATTTTCCGCAATATGCCTCGGGGTTCTTGGGACCGGTGAGCCTCGCCATGGGCGCGGACAGCCTGTCCGAATTGACGGGAAGCAGATTTTTGGACGCCTCACGATCGACATATGACCGTCTTCTGAACCGGATTTCGACGCGTGCCGCGCAAGTCGGCGTGATCGGACTGGGCTATGTCGGGCTGCCGCTGGCGGTTGCGATCGCACGCGCCGGCTTCCCGGTTTCCGGCTTCGACGTCGAAGCCCAGAAGGTCGAGAGCCTGAACAACGGCCAATCCTATATCGAGGCGGTGACGTCGACAGCCCTTGCCGGCCAGGTGGCGAGCGGACGGTTCCGCGCCACTGCGGATTTTGCCGAACTGGCCGTCTGCGATGTCATCATCATCTGCGTTCCGACACCGCTGACGAAACACCGCGAGCCGGACCTCTCCTTTGTCAGGAACACGGCAGGCACCATCGCGAAGCATTTACGTCTCGGCCAGCTGATCGTGCTGGAATCGACTACCTATCCTGGCACCACCGACGACGTGATCAAGCCCATCTTGGAAAAAACGGGCTTGCGGTCGAAGATAGACTTCTTCCTCGGCTTCTCGCCCGAACGCGAGGATCCCGGCAACCGCAGCTTTGAAGTCGCGACGATTCCCAAGGTCGTGGCAGGTGACGGCATCGAAGCGGCGACGCTCGTGCAGGCTTTCTACCAGGGCGTGGTCAAGACCGTCGTTCCGGTTTCCACCACGGCGACCGCCGAGGCGGTCAAGCTGACGGAAAACATCTTCCGCTCGGTCAACATAGCCCTCGTCAACGAGTTGAAGGTCTTGCTCGGTGCGATGGGAATCGACATCTGGGAGGTGATCGAGGCGGCAAAGACCAAGCCCTTCGGCTACATGCCTTTCTATCCTGGCCCTGGACTTGGCGGGCACTGCGTTCCGATCGATCCCTTCTACCTGACGTGGAAGGCGCGCGAATACGAACTGCCGACCCGCTTCATCGAGCTGGCGGCAGAGATCAACACGGCTATGCCGCGTCATGTGGTCGACGAACTGGCGAAGGCGCTGGACCAGCGCTGCGGCAAGGCGCTCAGCCGCTCGCGCATTCTCATCATCGGGCTCGCCTATAAGAAGAATGTGCCCGACATCCGCGAAAGCCCCTCATTGCGGCTCATTGAACTCATCGAGGAATGGGGCGGCAAGGCGGAATTCCACGATCCGCATGTTACCGAAATCCCGACCACACGGGAGCATATGGCGATCAAGGGGCGTCGCTCGGTCGAATTGACCGACGTGGCCTTGAAGGATTTCGACGCTGTCGTCGTTGCAACCGACCACGACGCGATCGACTATCAGGCGATCGCGGATCACGCTCTACTGATTGTCGACACACGCAATATTTTTGGCCGCCTCGGGCTAGCCCGAGAGACGGTGGTGAAGGCCTGACGGCGTCCGAGCCGGCGAATTTGTGGCGAATCAAGGAGATTTCGAGATAGCATGAGCACAGCGCAAGCAGAAATTTCTGCCATTCTCATGGACAAGGTTGCCGATTGGCTGACCCAATCGGCGTTGGCCGGCGACGACCTGGAGACACTGGTAAAGGGCTTTTGTGAACGGCTGGCTGCTGCCGGCCTGCCGTTGAAGCGGGTGCATTTGAGCTTTTCGATGCTCCATCCGCTTTATGACGCGCTTGGCTTCACCTGGCTCCGCGGCCAGGGCCTGGAAGTGGAAGGCTTCCGCCATGAGGACGGCGTTCCTTCCGACAGATTCCTGACCAGCCCATACTACCATCTGCTCAGCCACAAGCTCGACCATCTGCGGCGCCGGCTCGACCCGTCGGTGCCGTCGGAATTTCCTGTTTTCGATGACCTCAAGCTTATGGGCGTCACCGATTACATGGCTTTCGTCCATCCCTTCAGCGGCAACACCAGTCAGGGCATGATCGGGTCTTGGTCCACCGACAGTGCTGCAGGCTTCAGCGACAACATGATTTCGGCGCTGCTGCGGATCCAGAACCATCTCGCTATCGCAACCAAGATGGCGGTGCTCACCAAGCTTGCCGACAACATGATGACCACTTATCTCGGCGGCGACGCCGGCAGGCGGGTGCTGGACGGCCAGATCAAGCGCGGCGAGGGCGACACAATCCGGGCTGCACTGGTCATGGCCGATATGCGCGGGTCGACAAGGCTTGCCGAAACCTCCGGCCGCGAAATCTATATCGATACGCTGAACCAGTTTTTCGATGCCATTGCTGCACCTTTCAATCGCAGAGGCGGGCAGATCATGAGTTTCCTGGGGGATGGCTTCATTGCCGTCTACCCTTGCGAAAGGCACCGTGCGCAGTCCGAGATCGCCTGCCGGGCTGCCCTTGCGGCAGCGCACAAGGCCACCGCGCGCATGATGGATCTCAATCTGCGCAGAAAGGAGCAGCGGTTGGGCGACATTAAATTCGGTATCGGCCTGCATGTCGGCAATGTGATGTTCGGCAATGTCGGGCTTACCGACCGGCTCACATTCTCTGCCTTCGGCTCGGCTGTAAACGAGGTCCAGCGCCTTCAGACCCTGACCAAGAAATATTCGCACAGCGTTCTCGCCAGCGAAGATTTCGCCGGCTATTGCAGCGCCAATAGCTGGCTGACGCTCGGCAAGGAGGAACTGGCGGGCACCAAGAAGAAGCTGACGGTGCTTTCACCCGATTTGTCGGGTGCTCTCGCACTCGATGAAGACGGTGCGCTGGAGCCGATTTACGACCGAATATCGGACGCCGAGCAGGTCATGCTGCTTCATCGCGATGCCGCGCGGCTGTCGGCGGGCGACCCGAGGAAGCTCCAGTAACCGCCACGATCTGATCCGAACGCGTTTGGTATGCAGTCCGGTCGCCGGTTCCGCCAGGGAACTGGCGACTGTTCGAATCCAAGTTGCTCTAGGCTGGCAATGCGGTAGTCTCGCCTTCTGGACCTGCCAGAGTGGGGGCTGGTGTGAGAATGAATTTGGGCGTTGATCTGCTGCGAATCGAGGATGTTGGCATCTCTTTTGCCATTATAGGGGGACCGTTGCATGCCGTCAGGCGTGCAAATCTTCGCGTCCTGCCCGGCAAGGTTACCGCGCTTGTGGGCGAGTCCGGTTCCGGAAAATCGGTTCTCAGCCAGGCAGTGATGGGCATTTTGCCGAACACAGCCCATGTTCGCGGCCGTATCCTGTTTTCCGATCCTGAAAAGCCCGGCACGACGCAGGATATCCTGCAGATGCCGCGTGACGGACCCGAAATCCGGGCGTTGAGAGGCAGCCGCATCGGCAAAATATTTCAGGAGCCGATGACATCACTGTCGCCGCTGCATACGATCGGCAATCAGGTGAGCGAATCCCTGCAGATTCATACGCCCATGGCTCGGGTGAAGCGCAAGGCGCGGACCGAGGAAATGCTCGGACTTGTCGGCTTTCCCAACCCCAAGCGCGCCTATGACATGTATCCCTTTGAACTTTCGGGAGGATTGCGTCAACGCGCAATGATCGCCATGGCGCTTATCTGCCGGCCCGCCCTGTTGATCGCCGACGAGCCGACGACGGCGTTGGACGTCACCATCCAGGCGCAAATCCTGCAATTGCTGCGCGAGCTTCAGACGAAGCTGAACATGGCGATGCTGCTGATCACACACGACCTTGGCGTAGTCGCCAATGTCGCCGACGAGGTCGTGGTCATGTACCATGGCGAGATCATGGAAGCGGGACCTGTGGAGGCGATATTCCGCCGGCCAGGCCACCCTTACCTGAAGGGCCTGATGGCAGCCGTTCCGCATTTCGACCTGAAGCCCGGCGAAAGGCTAAAGGCGCTCCGCGAGGTGCCGGTGAATGTCGGGAACCTGCTCGGCAAGCAGACGGCGCCGGCATCGAAGGGGCCGGACGACCTCCTGCTGTCGGTCAGGGATCTGACAAAGACCTTCACGATCCGCAAGTCCGGATGGTTCGGCGGAGATCATCAAACCTCTGTTCGCGCCGTGGACGGCGTGAGCTTTGATATCAGGCGGGGTGAGTGCCTGGGTCTTGTCGGCGAAAGCGGCTCCGGCAAAACCACCGTCAGCAAGATCCTCATGCGGGCTGTCACCCCTAGCGGCGGCTCTGTGATCTTCAACGGCCGGGATGGTCCGATCGACGTCTTGGAAGCCGAGGGAGACGCGCTGCGCCTGTTGCGCGCGAAAATCCAGATGGTCTTTCAGGATCCGGTTTCGTCGCTTTCACCTCGCATGACGGTGGAGAACATCTTGAGCGAGCCGCTGGAAATCCATCAACGCGGCAATGCCGCGTCCCGACTCGCCACGGTCAAGAGCCTGATGGAGGCAATCGGGCTCGATCCGCGCTTCATCAAGCGTTATCCGCACAGTTTCTCCGGCGGGCAGCGTCAGCGTATCGGCATCGCGCGCGCGTTGGCGCTGGGGCCTGAACTCCTGATCTGCGACGAGCCGGTTTCGGCGCTCGATGTCTCTGTCCAGGCGCAGATCCTAAACCTCCTGAAGGACCTGCAGAAGGAGCTGGGCCTGACCTACCTGTTCATATCCCACAACCTGGCGGTGGTGGACTACATGGCAGACCGCATCGCGGTGATGTGCGGCGGGCGTATCGTCGAGCTCGCGCCGCGCGAAATTCTGCTTAGGAAACCTATCCACCCCTACACGCGCTCACTGGTCGCCGCAGTACCTTTCCCCGATCTCGACAGGCCGATGGATTTCAAGACGCTGAAACTCAGCGGCGCTTCCGACACCAGCGCATGGGGGCCGCAATTCCGCGACGAGGGCGACGAGGATATGCTGTCGCCGCTCGATCTTGGCGGCGGCCACCTCGTGCTGGCCCGACGTTCGGCCGATGTCAGCGAGCTACGCCATTGATCAGCCGGCGCACCGTCCTTGGACTCATGGCTTCGGCATTTCTGCCGGGCACGTTGCACGCCGGCGATTTGGAGCCGGAATTTCTTGAGCCGCAGCTGAAGGCCAGAGCGCTGCCGGCACTCGCCGAACGCCTGCCCAAGCGCCCGCGCGCGTTGAATCTCGCTGCGATGGGCCGGCAGCCCGGCCAATATGGCGGCACGCTGCGCACGATCATCGGCAGCCAGAAAGATATCCGGATGATGACGATCTACGGGTACGCTCGCCTGGTCGGCTATGACGAAAAGCTTAACCTGCAAGCCGACATTCTCGAAAGTTTCGATGTAGCGGATGATCGTGTATTCACTTTCAAGATACGAGAAGGACATAAATGGTCTGACGGTAGCCTGCTGACGTCGGAGGATTTTCGCTATTGCTGGGAAGATGTCTGGCTGAACGATGAGCTTTCGCAAGGCGGGCTCGCCCCGGCCCTGCTGGCGGACGGCAAGCCGCCACGCTTCGAGATCGTCGATCCGTTGACGGTCCGCTATAGTTGGGATGCGCCCAATCCCGACTTCCTGCCCAAGCTCGCCGCTGCTTCGCCCCTATCGCTTGTTCTGCCAGCCGCCTATCTCAAGCAGTTCCACAAGAAATACCAGGATCCATTCCGGCTCGCCGGCCTAATGAAGGAGAACCGGGCCCAGAAATGGACGCTCTTGCATATCCGCATGTCGCGGCAGTATCGCCCGGAGAACCCGGAACTGCCGACGCTCGATCCCTGGCAGAACCGGACCAAGCCGCCGGCTGAGCAGTTCGTCTTCGAGCGGAACCCGTTCTTTCATCGAATAGACGAGAATGGCCGGCAACTGCCCTATGTTGACCGGATTGTCATGAATGTCAGCTCGTCGGCGATCATTTCCGCCAAGACCGGTGCGGGCGAGAGCGACCTGCAAGCCATGGGAATTGACTTCAGCGATTACTCCTTCCTGAAGGATACGGAGAAGCGCTACCCGGTGAAGATGCATCTCTGGAAACGCACACAGGGTTCGCGGCTGGCGCTGCTGCCCAATCTGAATTGTGCCGACCAGGTGTGGCGTGGCCTTTTTCGTGACGTGCGGGTGCGCCGCGCACTTTCGCTCGCTGTGGACAGGCGCGAGATCAATTTGGCTGTGTTCTACGGATTAGCGCAGGAAAGTGCCGATACGGTCCTGCCTGAGAGCCCGCTCTACCGGCCGGAATTCGCGAAAGCCTGGGTCGCCCATGATCCCGACCAGGCCAATGCCCTGCTCGACGAGGTCGGGCTTCAGGCGCGTGACGATGACGGCCTGCGGATACTTCCCGACGGACGCTCGGCGCAGCTGGTAGTGGAAACGGCCGGCGAAAGCACGCTGGAAACCGACGCGCTCGAGCTCATCACCGATCACTGGCGCAAGATCGGCATCGCCCTGTTCATCCGGACTTCGCAGCGCGACATCTTCCGCAGCCGCGCGCTTGGTGGCCAGATCATGATGTCGATGTGGTCGGGCATCGACAATGGTGTGCCGACCGCCGACATGAACCCGTACCAACTGGCCCCCACCGTCGACGACCAGCTGCAATGGCCGCTCTGGGGTGCTCACTACTTGTCCCGTGGCAAGGTCGGTGAAGCGCCCGATCTTCCGCCTGTGGTCGAGTTGATGGCTTTGCTCAAGCGCTGGAACGCATCGACCGAAGCCACGGAGCGCGCCGAAATCTGGAATTCAATGCTGTCGATCTATACCGATCAGGTGTTTTCGATCGGCACGGTGAACGGGACGCATCAGCCGATTCTGGCATCCTCGCGGCTGCGCAATCTGCCTGACAAGGCGCTCTACGGCTACGACCCGACCGCCTATTTCGGTGTCTACATGCCGGATACATTCTGGCTTGGAGAGTCCTGAGCGTGCTTCGATATTTTGTCTGGCGCATCGCCGTGATGGTTCCAACGCTGCTGGTCATATCGGCACTGGTGTTCACGATCATCGAACTTCCCCCAGGCGACTATTTCGACAGCTATGTTGCCGAGCTTCGGGCTCAGGGCGAAGCGGTGGATTCCGATCGCATCGAGATGATGCGCAAGGAATATGGTTTCGACAAGCCACCGGTCATTCGCTACTTCTACTGGGTCGGCGGGATGCTGCACGGCGATTTCGGCTATTCCTTCGAATATGAGCTGCCGGTTCGCGACGTCGTCGGGGACCGAATGTGGCTGACGGTGCTGGTTTCCTTCGTCACGATCATCTTCACCTGGCTCATCGCCTTTCCGATCGGCATGTACTCCGCCACGCATCAATACAGCTGGGGCGACTACGGCCTGACTTTCTTCGGCCTTCTCGGCCTTGCCATTCCGAACTTCATGCTGGCGCTGATCCTGATGTATTTCGCCAACATCTGGTTCGGCACGTCCATCGGCCATCTCATGGACCAGCAATATCTCGGCGAGCCGATGAGCTGGGCCAAGGCGAAGTCGATCCTCGCCCATCTCTGGATCCCGGTCTTGATCATCGGCACCGGGGGCACGGCAAGCATGATCCGGCGGCTGCGCGCCAATCTGCTCGATGAGCTACATAAGCAATATGTCGTGACCGCGCGCGCCAAAGGCCTTCATCCCTTCAGGGCGCTGGTCAAATATCCGCTGCGCATGGCGCTCAATTTCTTCATTTCAGACATCGGCTCTATCCTGCCCGCCATCATCTCCGGCGCCGAAATCACGGCGATCGTGCTGTCTTTGGAAACGACCGGGCCGATGCTGATCAAGGCGCTCCAAAGCCAGGACATGTATCTGGCAGGGTCGTTCCTGATGTTTCTCGCCTTCCTGACGGTCATCGGCGTCCTGATTTCCGACCTGGCGCTGGCGCTACTTGATCCGCGAATTCGTTTGCAAGGCGGCAGCACCAAATGAACACGCAATCGCCGCTGCCCGCTCCGGGTGCCCCACTGCAACACTACGTTTCCATCGAGCCCTTTGACCTGCAGTCCGTCGAGGCGATGACGCCGGAGCAGGAGAAGGTCTTTCAGGCGTCGCAGTTGCGGCTGATGTGGTGGAAATTCCGTCGGCACCGGCTTGCCCTTGTATCCGGCATATTCCTGGCAGCGCTCTATTTCGGGATACTGATCTGCGAGTTCCTGGCGCCCTACGATCTGCACACGCGCAACATGGACTACATCTATTCGCCGCCGCAGCGGGTGCACCTGTTCCACAACGGCCAGTTCGTCGGGCCGTTCGTCTATGGCCGCCAGATGAGGCTGGATATGGACACGCTCAAGCGGAACTACATCGAGAGACAGGATGATGTTCAGCGGATCCGTTTCTTCTGCAAGGGCGACAGTTACCGGTTCTGGGGCCTGATCGAAGGTGACAGGCATTTTGTCTGCCCCGCCGAAAACGGCCAGCTCTTTCTAGCCGGCACTGACAGGCTGGGGCGCGATGTGCTCTCGCGCATCATCTATGGCGCACGCATTTCACTGACAATCGGCCTCGTCGGCATCAGTTTCAGCTTCCTGCTCGGCATTGTCATCGGCGGACTGGCCGGCTATCACGGCGGTATCTTCGACCTGATCGTTCAACGGATAATCGAAGTTCTGCAATCGATCCCCAGCATTCCGCTATGGCTGGCTCTGGCGGCGATCATGCCGATAACCTGGAGTCCGATCCTGATCTATTTCGGCATCACCGTCATCCTCGGGCTGCTCGACTGGACCGGACTGGCGCGGGCCGTGCGTTCAAAGCTTCTAGCCTTGCGCGAGGAGGATTACGTTCTGGCCGCGCAGTTGATGGGCGCCAGAAGCAGCCGCATCATCGGGCGGCATCTCATTCCCGGCTTCATGTCGCATCTGATCGCGACGGCGACGATCTCCATACCCGGCATGATCCTGGGCGAGACGGCGCTGAGCTTCCTCGGGCTCGGCCTGAGGGCACCGATAACCAGCTGGGGCATCCTGCTCACCGAGGCGCGCAGCGTCAGCGTGATCGCGTTCTATCCATGGCTGCTTTTGCCGATGCTCCCCGTCGTTCTCGTCATCTTGGCGTTCAACTTCCTCGGCGACGGCTTGCGGGACGCCGCGGACCCGTACAAGTGACATCGCTATTCCGCCGCGCCAGTGCCGCCGACTCCACCCGGTACGATCCTTGTCGGCAGCCTGTTCGCTTGTTGCAGTGTTCATCGTTCGCCTCTACACGCGGCAAGACTCGATCGGGGTTTAACACGTCGGCCTCCGGTTTCAGCCGCGAAACGCTCTGGTCGGGGGCATTTGATTTCGTGGACTGGTTCAGGACATACAATCGCACATGAGTCGCCTCGACAGTTTCATCCGGAGGATGACCGCACAGCGCGACATACTCGATCATGTCTGCGCCGAGGTGGCGAAGATGGAGGGACCCGTGCTCGAGCTCGGCCTCGGCAATGGCCGGACGTTCCACCATCTGCGGGAGCGCCTGCCCGGGCGCCGGATCGTAGCGTTCGACCGCGCACTTGCCGCACACGCCAGCTCAATTCCTGAAGCTGAAAACCTCGTGCTCGGCGAAATACGCGAGACCGCGAGCAGGTTCATTGGCATCGACGCCGCTCTTGTTCATGCCGACATCGGCACTGGCTATGAAGATCGCGATGCAGTGACCCTTACCTGGCTTCCCGATCTGACCGCGCGCCTGCTTCGCGTCGGCGGCATCGCGGTCAGCGGCATGCCGCTCGATCACCCGCAGTTGCAACGCCTCCCGCTGCCCCCTTCGGTGCCCGCCGATCGTTATTTTATCTGTAGGCGCGTGTGAGGGGCCGAGACGACCCAAATCTTCAGGGGCCAAGTCTTCAGGGGATCGTATAGACTGCTATCTCCCGCTCAATGCCGCGCAGCGAGACATCGTGGGGCACGGGCGTCAGCGCGTTCCTGCGCAACAGATCGGCGGTGAGATTGTCGTCGACCACCGCCCGAGTGGCGAAGATCGCCTGTGCGTTGGCAAGGTTCTGGACCCGCGAAGCAATGTTGACCGTCTGGCCGAAATAGTCCTGTCGCTCGTTCATAGATACGGCGATGCAGGGGCCGGCATGGACTCCGATCTTGAGCAGCAGATCCTCGCGCCCGCTCTTGTCGTTGAGCGTACGCATGGCATCGCGCATCCTGAGGGCCGCAGCAATCGCACGATCAGGCGTCGCGAAGGTCGCCATCACCGCATCACCGATCGTCTTCACCACGGCGCCTGCCTCCGCCGCGACGATCTCGTGCAGAACCTGGAAATGCTCGCGCACGAGATCGAAGGCTGAAAGGTCGCCCACCCGCTCGTAAAGCTCGGTCGATCCGCGCAGATCGGTGAACAGGAAGGTCAGGCTGGTGATTTTCAGGCGCTGATTGATGTCGAGCGTATCCGTGCGATAGAGATCGCGGAACGTCTGGTTGGTGAGCAGGCGCTTGGCGGTCAGGAAGGGCCGGCGTTTACCCAGGAAATCATGCAATACCTGGCCGGCGATGAAGACCGTCGGCAGCACGCGGGTGTCGGTCCTGTTCTCCAGCGAAATGCGCAACGGGCCGGGTTGCATCTCCAGCGTCTGGTTCTGGACATGGTCGCGATCGAAGACCAAAGAGAGGCTCCGGCGCTCCTTTGTTGGTTCGCCCTTCCCGTCGATGAACTGCGCTGAATGGGTGACCGGCTCGAAGACGATGATGAATTCAGACGGAAGCTGTATGGGCAGAACCGCCTTTTCACCGGGGGCAAGCTCGATATCCTCCAGCGAGAACGCTTCTATCTTTTTCGCGAAATCCTCTTCCGGCAGATCGACGCCGGACGCCCAGTAGATCTGGCGGAAATATTCCACCAACGGCAGTTCGTGTGGATTGTGGGCGGCAATCCTGCGCACGCGGGGACTGACGGTGAATGTCACCTCGACCATCTCGTCGAGGGTCGGCGAATAGCCCTCGGAGCACAGCGCGCAGGTGTATTCGTCCTTCTGCAGGGTTTTCAGCGTGGCGTTGGTGTCGAGCACGCCGCCACAGCCGGGGCACAGAACATTCCAGGAAATGTCGAAGATGCCCACCCGTGCCGCATGGAGAAAGGCGCTTATGGCGCGTTCCTCGTCGAGGCCATGCTTGCTGGCGAAGGCTGGCGCATTGATGCGGCAAAGTTCGCGGTCCTCGCCCTCCGCGATGGTTCGCTTGATCGCGTCGATCGCCTGTGGATCGACATCGGCCGATTGTCGCAGAAGCGAGAACAGATCCTGAGCTTCGTTCATCGTGCAGGCTCCGGAAAATGCGCCCCGAGGCGTTTTGACCCGACCGGTCTTTGGTCCGACTGCTCCATCTTACTTCGAAACGGACCGTACGGCCATTCGAATGGCTAAGCCTGGTGACCGTTCAATTCCATTCGGCGGATTTTAACCGGCCGCAAGCAGCACTATGATGCTCCATGGAGCATTCATCTTTGGGATTTTCTCCCATGCCGACATCCGACAACCCGCCATTTCCCGCGGCCCTGCGCCTTTTCTCTGTGGTGGTCATCATCGTCCTGATCGTAGGCGCCGGCCTGTTTTTCGTGCCTGTTCTGGTCAAACCGGGCTGGCCTTGGGCCGTCACGCCGTTCAATGCGCGCTTCCTCGGCGGCTTCTACACCGCCGAAATGGTCGTGATGGCGGCACTGCTGGTCTGGAATCGCTGGTCGCCCGGCAGGCTCGTGCTCGTCATGGCCTTCATCTTCACCGTCATCGTGTCGGTGGCTTCGTTCATCAATCTCGGCTATTTCAACTTCGAACGCAAAGCGCCCTGGCTGTGGTTTTTGGTCTATCTTGCTTCCGTCGCGGTATCCGGGCTGTTCCTGTGGCGGGCCAGGGCCCGTCCTTCTGCAAAAGGCGTGACCTTGAATCCCGCATGGCGCGGCTACATGCCGGCGGAATCCGCGATCCTTGGGCTGTATGGCGTCGGCCTGTTGCTGTTTCCCCTGACATTCAGTGGCATCTGGCCATGGCCGATCGATGCCTTCCACGCTCAGGTCTACAGCGCCATCTTCCTCACCGGTGCGGGCGGTACATATCTCGTCTGGAGAAGCGCCCCGCGCGAGGAACTGCTGGTGCTCGGGTTGGCGCAGTTTCTGGTTGGCCTGCTTGCCATCCTCGGCGTGGTCATCACCGACGCTGCGGTGCACCGCATCGACTGGACGGCGACCGGGACATTGTGCTGGCTCGCCCTTTTCGGCTGGATCGGCATCAGCGGCGTCTTCAAACTCTACACCGCCTCCCGGTATTTTAGCTCGCAATCGGCATCATAGGTTGCAGAGACGGCTGGATTTTCAGGTGACGTCCGGTGCATCGTACCGGGCCGATTGCCTTCGCCGGGAACGCCATGACCAGCACGACCTCGCCACCCTCCGAGAAAATCCAGCCGCTGCTCCGGTCCGTCCGGCCAAGCGATGCGGAGGCGCTTTGCGCTATCTTCAACATGCCGGGCTTCCGCTGGGGCACTCTCAGGATGCCTTTCGAGATGGTGGAGCAGGTGGC
Source organism: Mesorhizobium sp. M1348 (assembly GCF_040317925.1). Classification (NCBI taxonomy): domain Bacteria; kingdom Pseudomonadati; phylum Pseudomonadota; class Alphaproteobacteria; order Hyphomicrobiales; family Phyllobacteriaceae; genus Mesorhizobium; species Mesorhizobium sp. M1348. The sequence continues at coordinate 192,964 of NZ_JAMYLH010000007.1, forward strand.
GCGGCGCATCGCCAAGTCCGGCCAGGAAACCACCTGGATCGTTGCCGAGCTGGACGGCAAGGTCGTCGGCCATGGCAGCCTGGTCGTGCAGGGTTCGCCGCGCCGTTCGCACATCGGCGAGATCAATATCGGCCTTGACGATGCCTTTGTCGGCAAAGGTATCGGGTCTGCCATACTTAGCGCGCTGCTTGACGTAGCCGACAACTGGCGCGCCCTGAAGCGGGTCGAATTGACCGTCTATGCCGACAACGAACCGGCCCTCCGTCTCTACAAAAGCCACGGCTTTGAGATCGAAGGCCGGCATGTGAAGGCCGGCTTTACCGACGGGCAGTACCACGACCTCCTGAGCATGGCCCGGCTGCGGTTCTAAGATCAGCTGTTTGCCTTAGCTGTTTAGCCAATCTGACAATTCGTGCCTGGTCAGCGAACAGGTGATTGCTCATGGAGAACTGCGTAGGATACGGCCATTTCGTCTCACACCATCTTAATCGAGTTGACGATCTATGTGTGGGCCGGCCGCATCGGGCAAGTCTGGTCTCGCTTGGCGTTTGCACCGCAAGCGGCTAGACGGGACCAATGACCGCCGTCTTTGACCCAAGCCCTACGCCTCCGGCGGAAATTCTGGCTGTGCTGTCGCTGCTCTGCCCGGAGGTCGTGCGCGACATCGAGCAGAACTGGAATGCACCGATTTCCGACTACGCCCGCCATCTGTGGCGGCCGGTGGCAAGGCCTGCATCCGGCCCGGCGATCGCTGCCCGCTCGATCCTGCGCGAAGTCCTGCATCAGCGCCTCGGTAGGATCATGCAGCCTGAGGAGATCGGCAAAGCCCTCGACGAGTTCGAGCACAGACCGGTGATTCAGTCCGGCCTGCACTGCCTGCTTCTGATGGACCGGATCACCTTCGATGCCCTCCTGCTTGCCTGGCTCGGCGCGGTCGAAAACGGGCTGTCGGCCTTCGTCGGCTTCATGGGAACGACGATGACCATGGAGACAGTTGGCCGGGAGGGGCCGGGATGGCTCGATGTCGGCGACGACAAGGTCAACCTGTTTGGCATGGGGCGCCACAAACTGTGCCGTAAAAGCGCCTGCGTGGCCGGTCCCGTCTCCCTCAACAAGCGCGCGCTCGAAGCGGTGGGCGATGAAACGGATGCCAGCCGCTGGCTGGGCACACTGCTTGCCAGCCAGGACAAGGTGTTTGAAACCGCCGCCGATGCGCTGACAGCCCTCAACGAGGATCTGGTCGCCAATTGGGATCGTGCCGGCATGGCCCTGCCGGTTTTCATCGATGATCGGGCCGCCGCGGCTGCCATGGCGCGGCATCTAGAATATGACGGCGGCCTTCTTTCCAGGCTGCTCCTTGAACCCGCAAGACGCCAGCGTCTCGAACATGCCCTGCAAGAGGCCGCATCGAGCCCATTTGGCAGATTCCTGCCCAATGCTACGGACTATTTCTGGGGCATCCGCGAGGAGCGCGTGCGCAAGCTCGTTCTCGAGAACGGGCACCTGATCGAGCCCGACAGGCCGCAAGGTCTTTCCATCCCGTTCGAGCGGCCGCATCTCAAGCAGGCGCTGCTGGACGGCGTGCTGCTGCCGAACTTGTTCCTGACATTCCTCGTCCTTGCCATATTGCCGCGCGTGCGGGTTGTGGGCGGCCTGAGACAGATTGGCTATGTAGCACTTTTCCACTCGATCCTTCTGGCTGTGCTAGACGAAAACGCGCCGGAAGAGCGCGATCTGGCCGCGGAGCTGCAGGTTCGGGAAAATGCCTGGGGCATGCGGGTCATCGATGAAAAGATCTCGGTCCGCGAGCAGCTTGCCAGCCTGCCGGAAGGGGCGCTCTTCCCGGACCTGCTCCGACAATACCGTTTGCGGACATTTGCCGAGACGACCGACGACCTGAAACTGCTTCGCGAAAACGCCCGATGGCGCAAGATCGGCCGGGCAGAGATCAAGGCGACCTGAGCCTTACTTCAGGTTGATTTTCTGGTGCGCAACCGCAAGCGACGGCGATTTATCGGTGAGCCTCTGGCGTCTGATCCGGCCGCTTCCTTGACGCTGATGCCTGCCTGCGAGCTGTCTGCAGTTCAAGGCCTGACCTGACATAGCCTCACCTGTCATTGCACGACACCGGCCTTGCGGAACCCGTCCACCACGAGTTCGAAATCGGCAACGACAGCTCTATCACGCTTTCGGACGTACGACACTGTCGCGCCGAGCGGCCGCTCTGGGTCAAACTTTGCCGTTTAAGGCGGCGCCCCAGAACGGGCAACTTGCGCCATATCCGGACCTTGCCAGTGATGCCGTGAATGTTAAGTCTCGGCTCCGATGCGGACGTTCCGCCTGAGTTCGAAGACTGACCGCGACCGTTCTGCGGCCTTCGCATCGATAGCGCCAATGAGCGGCGTCCCACATCCCACTTCTTGCGTCCATTGGGAGGGTCATTGTGGACCAAGCCCTACTACCCGGGCTTGTGACAAAGCCGATCCAGCGCGTCTCGAAGTGCAGTGGCGGCATCGCCACGCTCGTCAGGGGACATCAGCTCCGGTTCAAGTTCCAGCCTGAAGTGCGGCAGCTCGGTTCGAACGGCGCGACAAGCGCCGGCTAGATTGGCCTTTAGATCGATGACGCGGTAGGTGGCGACGGGATAGGCGATCCCCTTGACCTGGACATGCCCCATCTCCTCACAGTCGATCGTGTTCTTCACTTGCGCAAACGTCTCGTAGGAAATGAGGACGGTCCCCGGTGGCGCCTCCTGTTCCAGGCGCGAGGCGAGATTCACGGCGCCGCCGATTATCGTGTAATCCATCCGGTCCTCGCTGCCGAAGTTACCGACAGTGCAGTAGTCGGTATGGATGCCGATGCGGCAGCGCAGCGGTGTCTCAATTCCAATGTCACGCCAGATTTCGGCAAGTTCGCTCATCCGCTTTTGCATGGTGAGAGCCATCTGCACACACGCCAGCGCGTCCTCCTTGACGCCGCGCGTCTCAGGGTCGCCGAAAAACATCAGGATCGCGTCGCCGACATATTTGTCGATCGTCGCGCCGTGATCCGAAGCAATTTTCGACATTTCCGTCAGATAGTGATTGAGGAGCTGGGTGAGATCCTCGGATTCCATTTTGTCAGTGGTCTCGGTAAAGCCGGCGATATCGGAGAAGCATATTGTCAGTTTCTTCCGCTGGCTGGCGATTCTAACGTCTTGGCGGCCGGCGAATATCGAGCTGTACACTTGCGGCGCCAGGTATTTGGCCAGCTTGTTGGAAAGCGCCTCGAGAGCCGTGGATTTCTCTGCGAGGTTCTCCTCTCGTTGCTTCAGCTCAGTGATGTCCGAATAGACCGCGACCGTGCCGCCGGCGGTGATCCGCCGCTCGCTTATCATGATCCATCGCCCGTCGCCTCGCCGCTGCACCCACGGTTCGCCTGGGTTGCGGTGCCGGGAGAGCCGCTCGGCGACCCATTCCTCGAGCCGCCCCTCGGCATCCTTGATGTAGCCGCGCTCAGCGGATCGGCGAATAATGTGCTCGAATGTCGTGCCGGGCATCAGTTCGATCGCAAGGTCGCTGTAGAGCAGTTCGCGGTAGCGGCTATTGCTGAGGACAAGCCGGTCCTCCCCGTCGTACAGCGCGAATCCCTCGGAGATACTCTCGATCGCATCGATGAGCCGTTGGCGCGCCTCAGCGACATCGCGCAGGTTCTTTTCCTCGACCTCGACTGCGGTGTCCCGGAAGAGCCTAAGCGCTTCGGCCATCCGGCCGATCTCGTCGCGGCCCGCGGCAGGCAGCGGCGCACGAAGATCGCCGCCGGCGATTGCGAACATGCTTTGGCTCACCTCTCCCAGACGGGCGAGAAGGCTACGGTCGACATAGAGCCAGACAACCAGAACGGAACTCAAGAGGGTGAGAAAGGCGGAGCCAAGGACAACTCCGGTACCGTAGCGCTGGACCGTCGCGGCTTCGAGACCGGACGCGGTGATCTCGCGGTCTGCCGCGGCGACCAGGCGATCGACGGCAGCGGTGAGACTGCGCGACAGCCGATTGTTTTCGGCCAGAAGCTTTTCGCCCTCTGCGAGCACTGCTAGCTCGTCCTTGCGCGCCTTCGGGATGCTGTTCCCGCCGTCGATCAATGCCTTGAACTCGCCGACCCGCTGTTGGAAACGGGTTCGCAGCCTCTCGTCGATCTCGGTGGAAACCGTGTCGAGAACGGCGAGCGACCGGCGCAGCGGAAACAGGATCAACGTCAGATCGTCTGGCGTTGGCGCGTCCGTCGTCTTGACCAGCACGTCATTGACCGCCGATATCTCCTGCTGCGCTTTCTGCTGCGGAATGTAGGCCGCAATTGCCTGGACCAGGTCGGCCGCCGCCGCCGCACCGCGATCCGGCGCGAGCGACGTGTCGGCTGTAACCGCCTGCCATTGCTGGAGCTTGGAATTCATCACGAGGATACCGGGCGCCACAAGACGCTGGCTTGCATTTGTCGTAGCCGACAAGCGGCGTAACAGTTCTTCTTTGCGCGCCACCACTGTGAGGCGGGCGACAACAAGGTCGTCGAGGGCGTTGAGGTTGCGCCGCAGACCAAGAACTGCAGCCTCGATCTCAGCCACCACCGCCGTGCTAAGCGTGGCACCTTTGAGTGCGGCAAGCAGTTCCTCGAGGCGCGTCATCTCGACCCCGACCGCAGCGGAAACCTCGCCGTGCTGAGCTTTGCTGGTCGAAGTAAGTACGGCGGGCGCAGAGGCGGCTACCCGCTCTGCCTGGCGCGACAGCTGGAGGGACGCGAGCGCCAACGGTACCCGATCCTTGGTGATGCGGTCGACGACCTCTCCTACCTGGAGGAAGGCATAGAGAGCGGCCGCTGTCGCGAGTACGGCGAAGGTGCTGATGCCGAAAAAAGCGAGCAACAGACGGCCACGTATGCCGAAGCGTTCAAGCATAACGGCGACACATAGCTCTGAACGGTCCAGCTAACTCGATCTCCATCAGCTGTCTCAAGCGGCGACGGCATCGGCGGTCCTTATTCGACCGGCACGTACTCTCCACCTCGCCAGACGTACCATACCCAGTTTTGGCTCGTGAGATCGCCCTTGTTGTCAAAGTCGATACGGCCCAACACAGTATCAAATTGATTGCCGCGCAGCGCCGCTATCACGGCTTGGAGCTCTAGTGAGCCGGCCTTGTCCACTGCCTGCGACCAGGCCTGGACGGCGGCGTAACTGAGCAGCGTGTAGCCTGCGGGCTCGAAGTTTTCAGCCCGGAACCGCTCGACGACCGAGGCGGCTTCGGGATTCCGGCGAGCGTCCGCGGGGAACGTGAAGAGGGTACCCTCAGCCGCGGGGCCGGCGATCAAAGCAAATTCCTCGGTCGCCATGCCATCGCCTGAGACTAGCTGAACCGTGTAGCCGCGGTCGCGCGCAGCGCGAACCATGAGTGCGACCTCGGCATGATATCCGCCGACATATGCCACGGCGATGTTCGCAGCCTCTAGCGCAGCGATCTCGGCCGAATAGTCGTTCTTCGCGGGTGTGTATTCCTCGTAGATCGCTTCGACTACGCCGCGCTTGTTCAGCTGTTTTCGAGTCTCGTCAGCAAGACCCTTTCCATAAGTGGTGCCGTCATGAAGGATCGCAATCTTGCTGTTGCTCCAATGCTCGGCCAGGTAGTTGCCGGCCACGATCCCCTGCGTGTCGTCGCGACCAATGACTCGAAAAACGTTGGCGCGGCCTTGTTCAGTCAACAGCGGATTGGTTGATCCTGGTGAAATCTGCAAAACGCCCGCCGCCTCGTACACCTTCGATGCTGGGATCGAGGCTCCAGAGCAGTAGTGCCCGACGACGAGCACCACACCATCACCCACCAGTTTCTGGGCTGCGGCGACCGCTTGCTCGGGATCACAGAAGTCGTCGGCCGTGATGAGCCTCATCTGCTGGCCGAGTACGCCACCCGTCGCATTGATGTCGGCCACGGCCATCTCGGCGCCACGCTGCGCCTGCTCGCCGAACCAGGCGAGCCGTCCCGTCATCGCAGATGAAACCCCAATCAGCACCTCCGCCCGCGCGGAGCTGAACGCGGCCGCGAGAACTAAGATCGCCATGGCAATGATGCGGTGCATGTGTGCACCCCCTTAACTGTAGCTTACGCCAATCCCGTCAGAGCCGACAGCCCCATCGGCAAGCGCGGCTGTCTCGGCGGCGTTCGCGGATCCGACAACTATTGCGCCTTCAACAATGCCTGCCCGCAGCGCTCTGCCGCAGGACCCGCACGAATCGCTCGATGCCCGTTTGCGCTGCCGCTTGCCCGTCGACGGCTATCGGTGCATCCTTGTGAATAGCCTGGCCGTGAAGTGCGGGCGAGATCACGCCGTCACGGCCACTAGTGAGGTCTTGTTCGATGGACTGCTCGGGCTGCGGTTTCGAGATTGAGGGTGGTTACGCCTTCTGTCCGAGGTGTGGCAGGCGCCAGCCCGTGCCATGCGCCAGTTGCGGCTATCCCTGCGCACCTGATTTCGAGTTCTGTCCGAAATGTGGGGCAAGCGTCGGTGCGTCCGCAAAAGCCGTCGAACGGCCTGCTCCGACACCAAGCCGGACCATTGTGCCGCCTTCTCGAACTCCGTCGCTGCTTCCGAACATCGAAAGCGAAGAAGGGCTGCATCCCGTCTCTGACGCCGATCGCCGGACGGTAACGGTGCTGTTCGCCGACCTTTGCGGCTTCACGACACTCAGCGAGCAGCTCGACCCCGAGGTCATGCAAGCGCTGCAGAACAAACTGTTCAAGGAATTGACGTCGGCCGTGCGAAACTTTGGTGGTTTCGTCGACAAATTCATCGGCGATGCGCTGCTGGCTTTGTTCGGTGCGCCGGTCGCGCATGAGGACGATCCGGAACGTGCGCTTCACGCCGCTCTCGACATGATCGCCCGGACGGCGCGGCTCGGCGAAAGCACCTCCCACTCCGGCTCGCCTCTGTTACTCCACATCGGCATAAACACTGGTCCGGTCGTTACTGGCGGATTGGGCATCGGCACCGCCAAATCCTATTCGGTGACCGGCGACACAGTGAATACGGCGCAACGCCTGCAATCGCTGGCCGCACCGGGTGAGGTGCTGGTAGGCGAGCTCACTCACAGGCTGACCCGGCATGCCTTCTCTTACGAGTCGATGGGTGATGTCGTGCTTCGCGGCAAGGCTGGCAGTGTGCTCGTCCATCGACTGGACGCACCGCTAGCGGTGCCGCGTGCAGCGCGTGGGCTCGAGGCGCTCGGCCTCAGTGCGCCGCTAATAGGTCGTGGTGCGGAGCTCAATAGAATGCTGGCGAGCCTTGACCAGGCGTGCGGCGGCTCGGCCCAACTTGTCCGCCTCGTCGGAGAAGCCGGCATCGGGAAATCGCGGCTGGTGAAGGAGTTCGTCGCCCGCGTCGGCGACGAGGATCGTTTTCGCAACGTCGCCGTGCGGCAGGCCACGTGCTCACCGCTGGGCGAACAATCTTTTGGCGCCTTGGGCGCAGTGGTGCGCAGCGCTGCCGGGATGATGCAAAACGACAATGGGGACGAAATGCGGGGGAAGCTCGCAGGCTTGCTTACCGATCTCGGCCTGCAGGGCGAGGAGGCGAAGCGGCTGATGCCTTTGCTCTACCATGTGCTTGGCCTTGGCGACCCCGATGCCACCTTGCAGCATGTCGAACCCGAGCAGCTGCGGCGGCAAATTCTCTACGCAGTCCGCACAATCATCGAACGACGGCTTGCGTTGTCGCCGCTGTTGATTGTCGTCGAAGACCTGCACTGGGCCGACGCCGTCTCGCTTGAGGCACTACGTTTCGTGATGGACCGGTTGGAACGCACGCGGTTGATGTTGCTGGTCACGCATCGTCCGGCGCCGGCCAACGACCAGCTCGACTCAAGTCGGGTCAGTCACACAGCGCTCAGGCTTCCGCCGCTCAACAGTGATGACGGACGCAGCCTGCTGGCGGCGCTTTTCGGCGAGAGCTGGGTAAACTCCGCAGGAGGGCTTCTCGACCAGATCCTCGAGCGCGCGGGCGGCAACCCCCTTTTTGTAGAGGAGATCGTTCGCGGCCTTATCGATCGCGGTGTATTGATGCGAGAGGGCCAGCGATGGCGGACTGTGGCAGGCGAAGTCGCAACCGGCATTCCCGCCACTATCCAGGCAATGTTGCTTGCTCGCGTCGACCGGCTGCCCCAAGAGGTGCGCCGGTTGGCACAGGAAGCTGCGGTAATCGGCCCGCGCTTCGACGCCACATTTCTGAAAACCGTGACAGCCGACCCCGCCCGGCTTGAAGCCGGCTGCGAACTGCTTTGCGATGCGGAAATCATCGAGGAAGTTGCCGGATCAGGCTCGGTCTCGTCGCAAAGCTACCGCTTTACGCAAACATTGCTGCAGGACGTGATCTACCAGAATCTGCTCCTGCAACGCCGGACCGACATCCACGGGCGGGTCGGTGCTGCCTTGGAGCAACTGTACGGCGACAAGCCGGAACGGCTCGAGGATTTGACCGTACTCGGTCATCATTTCGCACTGAGCGCCGAGCGGGAGAAGGGCGCGCACTACCTGCAGGCGGCAGGCGATCGCGCTCGCATGATATACGCCAACGACGACGCCCTTCGTTTCTACGAGCGAGCACTGACTGCATTGGACGCGATCGGGCAAACACCGCTCAAACTGGCAATTGCAGAGCGCATTGCCGATTTGAGCGGCCCGGCGGGCCGCCGCGAGATCGCGCACCACCACTACGAGACGGTGTTGCAGGCATACCGCGAGTCAGCCAATCGCGTCGCGTCGGCGCGAGTTTTGCGTAAGATCGGTCGGCTGCTCTGGGACGTCGGCAAGCGGGACAAGGCAGAACCCCGCTATGCTGAGGCGGCAGCGCTCCTCGATGGAGCGGATGCCCCGATCGAGCAGGCGCATCTGTGGCAAGAGCGTGGCCGACAGGCGTTCCGTAGCGGAGATCACGCTCTCGCGGCAAAATGGGCAGACGCGGCGCTGGATTGCGTACGCACTCTGACAACGGAGCATGTCTCCGAGGTAGGGCGTGATGCCACTCTTGTGACCGCCGAGGCACTCAATACCAAGGCTGTCGCGCTGGCTCGCCTTGGGCGAAACCGTGAGGCCGTGCGTCAGGTTGAGCGTAGCATTGAATTGGCCGAAGCCGCTGGTCTACTGGGCGCGGCCTGCCGCGGCTACACCAATCTCGGCGTGCTTTACACGACCATCGATCCGGCACAGGCGATGGAGGTCTGTCGGCGCGGTCTTGAAGTGGCGCGCCGTATTGGTGATTTGGGTTTCCAGGCGCGCCTCCTCGCCAATCTGGCGGTCGCTTGTTGTACTTTCACGGATCGCTGTCCAACGGAGGGCGTGCCTGCTGCCGAGAAGGCCATCGAGATCGACCGGGCGCTCGACCAGCGCGAGCACCTGCCGGTGCCGTTGATCGTGCTTGGGCAGATCCACCAGTGCAACGGCCGTCCGGACCTGGCGGTTGGGTTGTTCCACGAAGCACTGGACGTAGCCCGCGAAACGGGCGAACCCCAACTGCTGTTTCCGTGCTATGATGGTCTTGCAACGCTTAATCTCGACCTCGACAATCTGGCCGAAGCCGAACGCTACTTTTCCCTGGCGCAGGGTATATGCGCCCAGCACGGGCTCGACCCGGAAGCGCTTGTGGTGCTGCCTTTTCTCGACTAGCCGGGGTTGGAGGTTGGAAATGTCCGCGCGTAGTGACTTGGTGCCGCTTCAACCGGGCGACCGTGCGCCAAACATCGTACTCGACGCCATTACCCAGGAAGGCAAGATCGCGCTTGACGACTTTCGCGGCCAAAAACCGGTGCTGGTCGGCCTGTTTCGAGGTCTGCATTGTGCGTTTTGCCGGCGCCATATCGCCGCCCAGGCGCGGCTTGATCCGGAGCTGCGCGAAAAGGGCGTGGGGAGCCTGACGGTGGTCAACACGCCGATCGAGCGGGCGCGTCTCTATTTCCGCTACCATCCGATGCCGAATCTGCTTGCGGCCTCCGACCCTGAACGCGCTTCACATCGTGCTTTTGGACTGCCCAATCTCGAATTCACCCAAAACGAGACGAATTGGCCGTACAAGGTCTCGATGGCAGCGGCAATGGATATGCGGGTCGACATACCAGGCGAGTTGCCCGGTCCTATGGATCCTATTGCGGCCAGCGAAATCCTCAACAAGAGGGACCATTACGAACTGACCGAAGCCGACGAGCAGATGATGGCAACGGGACACGGACAACTGGTCGGTCAGTTCCTACTGGACCGGCAGGGGATCGTCCGCTGGAGCTTCACGGAGGTTCCAGAGGGCGGGCGATACATGTTTGGGGCGCCAAGCCCACAGGAGCTGATGTCAGCCATATCTCAAGTCGCCCAATAGACTTGCGAAACGAGATAAACGGGCGGGACACCGAATAAAAAGCGGAACCAATTTGTTACAAATCTAGACACTGACAAGTTCACCGTTCATGCGAGCACTGCCTCGACAATGGCAACAAAGTCATCGAGCGAGCGATCTCCGCGAATCTCGATGCGCGGAAGGTCGATGGGATCGCAATCGAGGTCCGCCGGCCCGTGTCTGCCGCCGAAGCCGATTCGATAGCCGCACTCCTTGGCCAGCCTGCCAAGCCGTCGGTCGGTGACAGAGAAGGGTGCCGCGAACGCCGTGGTTGGCCGACCGGTCCACCGTTCGATGAACATACGAGAGCGCAGGAGCTCGGCGGCCAAGTCAGAGCTCGACAGACCATCGATCGCGCGATGCGTCGCCAGATGGCTTCCGAAGAACGCACCTTCGCCCGCGAGGCGTCGCACCGTCCCGGCGTCCATAAGCTGCGTCGGCGGGCCGCTGTAGGCGTCCCACTGTGCACTTTCACCCACCAAGTCCGTCACCAGGAACACTTCCGCGGTCAGGTCGTTCGCGCGCAAGGTCGGCCAGGCATGGTCGGCAAAGTTCTGGAAGCCGTCATCGAACGTGATGAGCACTGGGCGGCCAACGAAAGGCTGACGGTTGGCGATGAACCATTCCAGCTGCTCAGACCTAATCGCGTGAAAGCCATTGGCGCGCAGCCATGCCATTTGGCTGGCGAATGCGGCGGGCGTGAGCCGAAAACGGGCGAGCGCGGCCGGACCTTCATCGGAGACGCTGTGATACATGAGGACAGGGATACGCTGTCGCCGCTCGCTACGTGCGACGTCGCGGCGCAAGGCCCGCGCCCCGCCCCAGACGATATTTCGCGCGACCCCGATTTCGACGGGTGCGCGGATTGGCACATGATCTATCATCGGTTCCGTCGCCACGTCGCCTGGTGACAGGCGGCGGAAGCGGTCAATGCGGTAGAGCTCGGTCTGGATCGATTGCTCGAGGACGAGGCCGTCGGTCGCTGCCAGCGTCTCTGAGATCGCTCGTGCACCGAATGTGTTCCAGTCGAAGCCCGTCCTTTCAACATTGTCACGTAGCACGAATGCGTGTGCGCTGATGAAACTGCCGCCAGGCGCCAACGCCTCAACGAGTTTTTTGGCGATGCGCCGCAACTCGGCGAGATCATCCAGGTAGTAGAGCACTTCCGAACAGACGATCAGATCCATCTCGCCCGGCAGAGTGTCCGCAGAAAAATCCAGTACGCCGAACTCAACATTCGGCTGATCGCTGCATCGCGCGCGCGCCCGCCCGACGGCTACGGCGGAGATGTCAGTTGCGGTCAAATGGCCCACGCGCGGCGCCAGCTGCCGCGTGAAGTGGCCCTCCGCGCAGGCCAGCTCAAGCGCCCGTCCGATGGGACCGGCAGGCAGAATTTCGAGCTGCCGCTCATATTTTTCCTGCTCATAGGGCGAACCGTAGTTCCAGGGATCCTCGGTCGCGAAATGGCGATTCCAGAAAGACGTGCGATCATTGTCGTGCCCATCCGCGGCCCGTGCACGGCGCGGCGCTGCAAAAGGCTCTTTAGTTTCGGCGCTCGACCGAACCAGCGCCTCCGCTTCCGCGGCCAATCCCGCGAGTTTGCCGAAGTGGCTGTCCCGATCGGACCGGCGTCCCGCTATGGACAACAATGCCTCGGCTGCAAACATGTTTGACTTGTCGGCACCGGCGCCCTTTTGCGGTGCATGTACAGGCGATCGCCTCGCAAGCCGCGCGGCACTGTGCATAAGCCGCTCAGGGGGCACGAAATTCAGGATCAATTCAATCCAATGACGCCTTGTCACTTTCCCGAGTACGCCGAACTGCACGAGAGCCTCGATCTGGCCATCCATCATCAGATAGGCATAGATTTGATCGATTCCTTCCGGCACTTCGATCGAGGTCGGATTTCGCGCGTCGACACGAATTCCAAGTGTCCGCGCGAGCCTGCGCGGCGCGGCAAGATCGTCGACGTCGAGAAGCATTTGCTCAAGGTGATACTGGACGCGGCGAGCCGCGACGGGATTGTCCCAGACCTTGCCGAGTTCGATGATCAACTCGGTGAGGGAGCCGCCGAACCTGTCCCACCTGGCAGCCAATTGCGCTGGCACCGACAGGCTTCCTGCCATAAGGCCATCGATGGCCACCTTGGCGATCTCACGCGCCCACTTCCGTCCTGGCGGGAGCGCGCGCAGGGACTGCGGGTTGATCGAGCGCGAGCCGCAGCCGCAATCCGATGCGGCGTTCCACAACGCGAACCACGCGAGTGCTTCGGAAGCGGTGCCGCCGTTCGCCTCGATCGCTCCATTGGCGTGAGCCGATGCCGGGTGTTTGACCCTGGGATCAGGAGAAAAGCCGCGGGCGATCACGATTTCCGCATCTACCAGCATCTGCATCGAATTGCGGGAGAGCGCGTTGGGGCTGGTCCGATAGAAGGCGAGCGGCTCGTCGACCATCACCCAATTTTTGCCCAGACGTGCGAGGCGCTGCCACAGATCCCAGTCCTCGCAGGTGCGCAGCGACACATCGAAACCGCCCAACTCGACAATTGTCTCCCGGTCGACCAGCATCGCGTGAGTGCGAATGGCACACCGGCGGGCGAATGTTTCGAAGGGCTGGATCGCGACCTCCGTTGCGATGCTCGACGGGGTGAGTTCGCCATCGGGCATCACGCGCCGGGAACCGCAATAGGCGGCCACTGCATCGGGAGCGGTTTTCAATGCGGCCAGCATTTTCGCAAGAAAGCTGGCGTCCACCCAATCGTCCGCATCCAGAAACATTAGCCAGCGGCCGCGCGCTGTCGAAATCCCGCGATTGCGCGCGCCGGCGGGGCTATGCGCGCAAGACCCCAACGTCCGAAATCGGGCATCGTGCTCTACATAACCGGCGATGATCGCGGGGGTGCGGTCCGTGGAGGCGTCGTCGACGATGATCGCCTCCCAATCCACTATTTCCTGATCGAGAAGGCAATCAAGTGCGCGCGCCAGCGTTACCTCCGCGTTGTGCGCAGGAACCACGATTGAAACCAAGGGATCATGCGCCACGCCGTCTCACCCGCGCCCGGTTCGAAGGTAGAACAAGATGCGTTGATCTTTCTCGGCATAGGCCGTCACAATCGACGCCGATCAGCCCGTCGACCCATCGTCCATCAAGACTATATCTAGTATCTGGTAGGTCTGCCGGCGGATGCCGGCAAGCGTTGCGCCGACGGTTTGCTCGGCATTGAACATCGGTACCACACCGCCTTGCGGTAGCATCCTGGATCATCGAGCTTTCGTTTTCTTCGGCAAGAGTCGGCGAAATGTCAAAACCGGATGACGGCATCGGCTGGCAGCACTGCCCTGTCAAGATCGGGGCGAATTAGAGGCAGGCAAAAAAGACTTGAAGACAGGCCGAATGGCAAGCGCGCATGCCCGACAGCTTAGAGCTGAGGTCGATACGCCGGGACATTTCCTTTCGCGCATTTCATCTGCAAAAAGATGATCGCGGGCGAAGACGGGAGCGCAAGCTGATCAGGATCGAGCCGCATGTCGAAATCTACCCGAATGGGGACGCACGAACCGACTTAAGCCGAGAAGATTCCGGCTTGCGGGTCGGCTATTTTGCTGACATGTTTATCAGTTGCTAAATTAGCGCTGTGACAATGTTCAAAAGAAGGGGCATGGGATGGCCAAGGAATCTTCGAGTACCGCTTCTTCGGCAAATAAAGCGGACGCAAATCTGATAAGTAATGCAGACGGAAGCGGGCTGACCTTCATGGCGGGCCAGGCTCGCGAGAGCGGGGCCTCCGGCGACGCTGTAGGTGTCGACAAGATACGTGATCTGCTGTTCGGCAACCAGATGCAGGACTATGACCGCCGCTTTTCCAAGCTTGAAGAACGGGTCTTGCAGCGCTTCAAGGATGTCGAATCCGAGGCCAAGCGCAATCTTGAAATGTACGAGTCAAATGCAAAGAAGCAGGTCGACTCGCTTGCGGCGCAATTGCGGAACGAAAAAGACGCGCGAGCCGACGCCGACAAGGAGATTGATCGGAATCTTCGGGAGCAAAATCAGGCGCTCGAAAAGCAGGTGCGCGCGTTGTCGGATCAGTTGAGCGAGCTTGAGCGGGAAGTTGCGGACCGGATAAATCGAAACGATCATTTGCTGCGTGAGGAAATCAAGCAAAAGAATGAAAGCATTCAGATGCTGATGGAGAAAATGTTTTCCGATCTTGGCAATGTCAAGACCGACCGAAATCTTTTGGCTGGCCTGTTTGTCGAGGTTGCAAAATGTCTAAATCAGGATCCCGCAGGCAGCAAGAACAACTCGGAGCGTACGTGGAAAGTGAGTTGATCGGAACTTGACGTCGACTGTCGACCCAATCAGCCTTCCTCAACGAGCAGCTTCGAACGATACAGAGATTGATCGCGAGGCTCTGGCTCGCCTTTTGATCGAAATTGCCCGGAACGTTGATCCGGACTATCGTGCGCGTCTCGACGGAATCCCAACCGCCGATCCTCGCATGGAAAAGCTTCGCCAGTTGCTGGTCGGCCGCGAAATTTCGGAGCTTTCACGAGTTACGCATCTGCTCGACGAACCCGAGCAGCTTGCGGCTGCAGTTGGGGGTGTTCTCCCCAGTGCAGCCGCACGTGCGCCTCATGCGCAACTCGGAGAGGCCCTTGCGCCAGCTGTCGAGAGGGCCGTGCAACGGTCCATCCAGAAGAGCCCGCGTACGCTTACGGATATATTGTACCCGGTGTTTCTGCCGGCTATTCGCAAGTCGATCGGCGAAAAGATCGACCAAACCTTTCAATCGCTGAATGAAACTTTAAGACATATATTTACCTGGCATGGGCTCAAGTGGAGGCTTGAAGCTTGGAGAACTGGTGCAAGCTTCTCAGAAGTTGTTCTTAAGCATTCTCTTGTCTATCGTGTAGAACATGTTTTTCTCATCAATCGCAATTCCGGGCTTTTGATAGCGCATGTAACCGCTGATAATGCAACTAGCGAAGATCCTCAACTCATTTCTTCTATGCTTAGTGCAATTCAAGATTTTGTAAAAGACTCATTTAACGAGAAAGAACAGAGCGGCCTGGACACGATCCGTTTCGGGGAGCTTCGTCTCTGGTCGGAAGTTGGACCGTTTGCGACCTTGGTTGCGGTGATCCGGGGAAATCCGCCCGAGGAATTACATGAAATAATTCGCGATGTATTGCTTCGCATCCATGATGAATACTCACAGGCTCTAGAGCAGTTTGACGGCGACAGTTCGCAGTTGGCCGGCGTAGAGTCGCAGTTGCAGACCTGCGTTGAACTGAAGCAGGAGGAATCAAACCAAGGATTTCCCTGGCTGGTCTTGGCTGCAGTCCTGCTGGTTTTGATTCCCGCAGGCGGTTGGTTCTTTCTTTCCTGGCAATCCGGGCAGCGCTGGCAGGCGTATGTGTCGCGACTGGGGACCCAGCCGGGCATCATCGTTGCCGAACAAAAGTTGCGTGATGGCCAATTCTATATTGCCGGCCTGAGAGACCCGCTTGCCGCCGACCCGCAGTCGCTGTTGGCCGGAACGCAGGTCGATCCCGCCCGCGTTCATTCACGCTGGCAATTCTATCAGAGTCTTGAGCCGGAGTTCGTGTTGAAGCGGCTAACGGCGTCGCTGGCTCCGCCGGATTCAGTACGACTTTCGATCGTCGATGATCGCATCGTTGCCGAGGGGGAGGCTCCCGACACCTGGATAGATCGGGCGCGCGCAGCGGCCCAACAACTTTCGGCAGGCGGACCGGAATTCGATATCTCCAGGGTTCGTGATGTGAGTCCCGAAGCACGCGCGGCGGAGCGCTGGCAGGCCTATGTGTCGCGACTGGGGAGCCAGCAGGGCATCATCGTTGCCGAACAAAACGTGCGCGATGGCCAATTCTATATTGCCGGCCTGAGAGACCCGCTTGCCGCCGACCCGCAGTCGCTGTTGGCCGGAATGCAGGTCGATCCCGCCCGCGTTCATTCGCAGTGGCAATTCTATCAGAGTCTTGATCCGGAGTTCGTGTTGAAACGGCTAACGGCGTCGCTGGTTCCGCCGGATTCAGTACGACTTTCGATCGTCAATCATCGCATCGTTGCCGAGGGTGAGGCTCCCGACACCTGGATAGATCGCGCACGCGCAGCGGCCCGACAGCTTTCGGCAGGCGGACCGGAATTCGATATCTCCAGGGTTCGTGATGTGAGCCCCGAAGCACGCGCGGCGGAGCACTGGCAGGCTTATGTGTCGCGACTGGAGGCCCAACCGGGAATCATCGTCGCCCAACAAACGGCGAGGAGCGGACATTTCTATATTTCCGGCCTGAGAGACCCGCTTGCCGCCGACCCGCAGTCGCTGTTGGCCGGAACGCAGGTCGATCCCGCCCGCGTTCATTCGCAGTGGCAATTCTATCAGAGCCTTGATCCGAAGTTCGTGTTGAAGCGGCTGATGGTGTCGCTGGTTCCCCCGGATTCAGTACGACTTTCGATCGTCGAGGATCGCATCGTTGCCGAGGGTGAGGCTCCCGACACCTGGATAGATCGCGCACGCGCAGCGGCCCGACAGCTTTCGGCAGGCGGACCGGAATTCGACATCTCCAGAGTTCGTGATGTGAGCCCCGAAGCACGCGCGGCGGAGCACTGGCAGACTTATGTGTCGCGACTGGAGGCCCAAGCGGGAATCATCGTCGCCCAACAAACGGCGAGGGGCGGACATTTCTATATTTCCGGCCTGAGAGACCCGCAGGCCGCCGACCCGCAGGCTCTGCTGTCCGGAACAGGGGTCGATCCTGCTCGCGTTCACTCGCAGTGGCAATTCTATCAGAGCCTTGATCCGAAGTTCGTGCTGAAGCGGCTGGTGGCGTCGCTGGCTCCGCCGAAATCGGTTCGGCTTATGATCATCAAGGATCGCATCGTTGCCCAGGGTGAGGCTCCTGCCGCCTGGATAGATCGGGCGCGGCTCGCCGCCCAACAGCTGTCCGCGGACGGACTCTCTCTAGAAATCTCCGAGCTGCGTGAGTTGACCCCTCCGGAACTCACTCATTTGAGGGAGGCTATTCAAGCGGTCGACATTTTCTTCGATTCTGGCAAGGCTGTACCGGGACCAGAGCAACTGCCGGTTCTCGACAAATTGGCGAATCAGTTGAAGCAATTGGCCAAGGACGCCCGCAAGGCAGGCGTAACAGCACAGTTCATGTTGACCGGCCATTCGGACGAGACGGGCCGTGAAACGGCCAAATTGTCGATCAGCGCCGCGCGCGCGGAAACAGTTCGTGCGCTTCTCAAGAAGCGCGGCGTCGATCCGGAATTGCTCTTGGTTCGCGGCGCCGGCACCTTTGAGCCAGCGGAGACTGAAAATAGCCGAACCGGGAGCTCGGCCAATCGCAGAGTTTCGGTTACGGTAAACTTCCACTAGGGCGGAGCCCAGGATATTGCAAAAGAAGATCTGCATGTTGGGCGGGTTCGCTGTCGGAAAGACGAGTCTGGTTCGCAGGTTTGTGCAAAGCATCTTTTCAGAAACCTACTTGACCACGGTGGGAGTGAAAATCGACAAGAAGAGTGTCGCATTCCCGGACAAGACCGTGGATCTGATTTTGTGGGATTTGGCCGGCGAAGACGATATCGGCTCATTCCGCGTCAGCTATGTGCGAGGTGCCAGCGGGCTCGTGCTTGTCGTCGATGGAACGCGCGCCGCCACTCTTGCCGTGGCGCTCACGTTGCGCGAGCGGGCCGAGGCTGAATTCGGCGCTATGCCGTTTGTATTGCTGCTCAATAAATCCGATCTGGCCGATCGGTGGGCAATATCGGATAGTGAAATTAACGAACTGAGGCAACTTGGATGGCAAATCTATCTAACGAGTGCGCTTTCTGGTGAACATGTTGATGATGCGTTTCGTCAGCTTGCTTCGATGGTCGCAAAATAGACCATGCATGAATTGCCAAGAGAAGTCAGAAGCTGGATTTACGATTTCTTCTACAACGAGCGCTCCGTCGCATATCTGAAAATCGACGCCCAGCTTCGCATAGCTGCGAAGGGCGGCAGCGTCAAACATTACGGACTCTCATCAGTTCGCATTGGTAAGCCTGTTGCCGAGCAGCTTGAATTCATGGAAGGTTTGCTGCCCTGCCCGGAGCTTCCATATCATATGGCCATGGTCGAACTGCCCAGCGGGCGTGTCGCGGACCTCCATCTTTTTGCTGACAATGCCTGCGTGTGGCTGCTCTTTCTTGACGCCACTGCCGAACGCGACAATAGGCAGCGACTTCAACAGAAGGCTTATGAAATGACGCTCCTGCAAGAGAGGGAGCGTCAACTCAACGAGAAATTACAATCGATGAACGAGGCGTTGAGGGCGAGCCAAGAGGGATTGTCGCGTGAATACCAGCGCGCCGAAGCCCTGCTCCTCAACATTCTTCCGGCGTCTATCGCGGAGCGGCTAAAAGCGCACGAAGAAATTGCAGACAACTACGCAGAGGTGAGTGTGCTTTTTGCCGACATCGTCGGTTTTACGGAAAGAGCGCGGAGCGTCGGAGCCGTGACGACGCTCGCTATTTTAAATTACTTCTTCAAGGCGGCGGATCTGCTCTCGGAGCGATACGGCTGCGAAAAGATCAAGACAATCGGCGATTGTGTGATGGTGGTCGCTGGCCTGCCCGCCGCGCGATCCGATCATGCGGAAGCCCTTGCGCACTATGCACTTGAACTGCGGAAGGCGGTTAAGCTCGAACGCTTCGCAGGAGAACCGATAAGACTCAGAATTGGAATTCACTCAGGACCAATTGTGGCGGGCGTTATAGGCAAAAGGCGGTTTGCCTATGACCTATGGGGTGACACCGTTAATCTCGCCGCACGTATCCAAACGTCCGCGGAGCCCGATGAAATCCGTATTTCGGATGCAACTCATCAACTGCTTGGACCAAATTTTGCTTGCGATCCACTCGCGGAAACGGAATTGCGTGGTACAGGTCGTGTGCGAATGTGGCGGCTCCCGGCCTGATTTGCCGCATGGCAGTGCCGACCCTGGAGCGCGTTGCATCTCAAGCAACATCATGGTTTCGAATGTCCGCAGCGGTGCGCGAAGCAATCGACCACCGAGCGACCGATGCCCAGTTCATAGAACGGCCGGAGGCCTGGGCCGAGGTCGGAATGCCCTGCCCCCGGCGGCTGAATAAACACCGCCAAGTACCCGGCGCAAGGTCTAGCTCGGAACGATGACGTCTTGCACCACCACATCGGTTTCTCCAAGGTAGGAGCAACGGCGGACATAGATGTCGTTGCTTGCCGATTTGACCTGAAGGTTACAGCACGATGCCACTTATGATTCGACGATTGGAAGCCAGGAATCTGGCGCGCCCGGCACGACGTCTCCGACATCTGATTGCGATGTTTGTCCTGATTGCCAGGCCGCTCGTCTTTGGTATCGCCCTCTTGTTGGCCGGTCCGGCACAGGCGCAGGCGCCGGCGACGGTCCCGCCTGAAAGGGTCAAACAGCTATTCGAGCTTCTCGACGATCCGTCAGTGAAGGCCTGGGTGGCCGAACAGCGAAATCAGGACGCCGGGTCAACGGGAGCGCCTGCCGAGGCAGGAGCTTCGCCGGCCGACGCATCGTCCGACGCCGTCGCCGCACCCGGCCAGATGAATACGATGGCATCCTCGACGCTCGATCGGATCAGGCATCATATCGAAAGAATCGTGCGAACTTTGCCCTTGCTGCCAAGCCAGTTCGCGCGCGTTCGGGCAGAGACGATGGAGGATATGTCCAGCAAGGGGTCTGCCGGCGTATTTGTGCTGATTGCGATGTTCATCGCTGCCGGCCTGGCACTCACTTGGGCAACGTACAAGTTCACCCGTCCATTTCGTCTTTGGATTATCGCGCAACCGAAGGATACGCCCGTTGGGCGAGCCAAGAAGATTGGGGGGCGCGCGCTTTATTCCAGCATGCTGATCGTCTCTTTCGCACTGGGCAGCGCCGGCGCGTTCATGTTGTTCGATTGGCCAATGCTTATCCGCGAGATTGTACTGACATTTCTGATGGCGGCGGTCGTTACATGGGGTGTGCGCATGTACGTCATGGCCATGCTCGTCCCTTCCTTCATGAACGTCGAGAACGCCGTCGAGGTTCGTGCTTTGCCGATCACCAACGAAGCGGCTGACCATTGGTCCTATTGGCTACCTCGGATCGTCGGCGTCTTCGCCTTCTTCGGCGCCGCGTTTATCCTCTTGCCAGGTCTCGGCATCGATCAGGACGGAATGATGGTCCTGTCACTGGGCGCCGATTTCGTGCTGCTGTTGCTCCTGCTGCTCGCCATTTGGCTTCGGCCAAGAACGCAGCGAGACGGTGCACGCCACATCGGTCACACGGAAGCGACATGGCTATTGACTGCTTATTTCGTCGTCCTGTTCCTGCAGCGCATCGCCGGCCTTTATACATACTTCTGGTTTACCTTCGCCGCATTCTTCCTGCCTTTGGCGATCGTGATGACGCAGCGCGGGGTTAATTTCGTTCTGCGGCCAGGTTCGGAAGATGTGGGCCGGCCTACGATCCCGGCGGTGACGATCGCTGTCATCGATCGCGGAATCCGAATGATTTACATCCTGGTGGCGGCTTACTTTCTCGCACGTGTCTGGGGTCTGGACATGCAATCCATGCGGGACAGCGATACGACGACGACGTTCATATTGCGCGGCTTGATCAATGTCGTGGTCATTGCCCTCGCAGCCGATTTCGGCTGGTCGATCATCAAAGCTTTGATCGAACGAAAGCTGGGCATCGAAACACCGCACCCTGTGATCAGCGACGAGGACGTCCCGATCCTCGATCCGCAGCAGGCGCGGCTGCACACGCTCTTGCCGATCCTCCAGAATATTCTGCTCGCATCGATCATCGTGATGGCGGTGCTTATGATGCTCGCCTCGCTGGGTATCCAGATCGGCCCATTGATCGCCGGCGCCGGCGTCGTCGGCGTCGCCGTGGGCTTTGGGGCACAAACCATCGTCAAGGACGTCATTTCAGGCGTGTTTTTTCTGCTCGATGATGCGTTTCGTGTTGGCGAATACATTTCATCGGGCAATTACAAGGGTACTGTGGAAAGCTTTTCGCTGCGCTCGGTGAAGCTGCGCCACCATCGTGGTCCGCTGTTCACGGTACCTTTCGGTGAACTCGGGGCAGTCCAGAACCAGAGCCGTGACTGGGTTATCGACAAATTCAACATCACCGTTGGCTATGACACCGATATCGACTTCGCTCGCAAGCTGATCAAGCGGATCGGGCTAGAACTGGCGGAAGATCCCGAGTTCAAACACTGGGTGCTCGACCCGATCAAGATGCAGGGCGTACAGGAGTTCGGCGAGTACGGCATCGTATTGAGGGTCAAGGCCACAACCAGACCGGGAGGCGCCTTCGGTATGAAACGCAAATTCTATGTACGCCTCCGCCAAGTCTTCAAGGAGCAGGGCATCGAACTTCCATTTCCAACGGTCCAGGTCCAGGGGCTACAGAACCCACATGGGGCAGAGAATGCGCCGTTGGAGATCACACCCGAGTTGAAAATGGCCGTCGCGCAGTCGCACACTATTCGGCGCAGAAAAAAAGCTAGCACACCGGAGTAGGAAAGCTGCGACACCAACTCGGCTTTCCGCGCATCGCCCGTGGCAGGGATACTCTTCTATCTTCGACCGTTAAGACGAAAAAAATATTGTGGCGTACCATAACGCATTTTCGGATACGTTCAGACGGGCCTGAATCATTCCCACTCGATTGTTCTGAAGCATCATAACACATTGATCCATCGACAAAAATCTTTCCGCTGATGACGAAGAACCGTATCCCGGATCCGTCAGAAATTCTCGCTCTTGAATTCAAAGGAGAATTTCGGCGATCCGCGATTTGCTCGGTTTCAAAGACTATCGATATCGGTTGGTCTATTTTCCTCGGAGTTCTCCGCAAAGGCGGCGTCTCCAGCCTGCCAAAAAGACCGTCAGCGATGGTGAAGTCCGTCGCCGTCAGTAGTGTGGCCCTCGCGCCGGTTGCGATACGGCGCAACATTCGCGGATTGAACGACGCCGCTTCAAGCGATCGCAGCTCGGCTTCCGACCGGATTACGGCAAGCGCCGCCGGCGACCTGCCGGGCGTCAGTCGCGCGATATGGACAGCCCCGCGAGAAGCGGAGCGTACGCGGCGAGCCTGCGGGATACGAACTCCGTGAAGAGCCGCACGCGCTTCGTCTTGCGTGTCTCCCCCTGTGTGAGAAGCCAGAGCGTTCCGTACATGTGCAGGTCGGTGCCCGGCACCCTCACCAGTAGGGGGTCGGCATCTCCGACGAAGCACGGCAGTGTCGTCATCCCGAGCCCTTGCCGTACTGCAACGATCTGCGCCTCGCCGTCCGTGGTCCTGAACGGAACCCCCGTGGTACGAACCTCACCCTCGCTGGCCCAATCCGGAATTCCATGAATGCTAATGACGATCCACCGGATGGGATCAGGCGCACCCGCACGCCACGCGGCTAGTCGATCGCGAGACATGTAGACGCCGCCGAACAGCTCCGGTCCCTTCAGGCCGTGAAGATTGAGCGGCAGGGTTTTGCGGTCGTAGACGACGCGGATCGCCACGTCGGCCTCTCGGTTGGTCAGATTTGCCAGCTCGCCGGACGACAAGATTTCCATCTCGATGTCCGGATGCAGACGCGCGAAATCGGCGAAGTCCGGCATGAGCAGGTGTGTCGCGAGGGGCGGTGCCAGCGTCACCCGCAGAAGCCCGCGCACGCTCTGGTCGCGCCCGAAGACGCGCGTCTCCAGCTGGTGCGACGACGCTTCCATCTGGTTCGCGAGCTCGAGGACCTCCTCGCCCGCAGCCGTCAGGCGGTAGCCCGAAGGCAGCTTTTCGAACATCTGCGCCCCGAGGCGTTCCTCGAGCTGTGCGATGCGTCGCAGCGCGGTCGAGTGATACACTCCGAGGCCCTCGGCGGCAGCCCGCACTGAGCCTCCGCGCGCCACCGCAAGAAAGTAGCGAATGTCATCCCAGTCGATCATGGTGCAATCCGGCACCGCGCGGTGCGCCTTCCAAAGCCCGTATCTAACGCATCGTACAGCAGTAAGGGCGGTCATCATAGCTTATGTCGACGAGCGCGGCCCAATTCCGAACGGCGGACACCGATCGTCGCGGCTGGCGTCAGTCGTCCAGCCGGATCGATTTTGCACCACCGATGTGCGCGCTTCCGCACTCAACAACGGACGCCGGCGGACCCATTTCGAGGTTCTCGGAGGCAGATGCTGTCCCGACACCACGAAAGGAGAAGTTATGGGAAAGCTTGAGGGTAAGGTTGCAGTCATCACAGGTGGATCGAGCGGCATGGCGTTGGCGAGCGCCAAGCGGTTCGTTGAAGAAGGCGCCTATGTTTTCATCACGGGCCGGAGACAGGAGGCGCTGGACGAGGCCGTCAAGCTGATCGGCCGGAACGTGACCGGCGTGCGCAGCGATGCGTCCAATCTCGACGACCTCGACCGCCTGTTCGATGCAGTCAAGCGCGAAAAGGGCAAGATCGACGTCCTGTACGCGAGCGCCGGCACGGGCGAAGCCGTCCCACTGGGCGAGATTACCGAGCAGCATTTCGATGCGACCTTCGGCCTGAATACGCGCGGCACGCTGTTTACGGTTCAGAAGGCGTTGCCGCTGTTCAACGATGGCGGATCGATCTTCATGACCGGGTCAGTTGCTTCGATCAAAGGTTTTCCTGGCTACAGCGTGTATGCGGCGAGCAAGGCGGCGCTGCACGCATTCGCACGCGGGTGGCTCAACGAACTCAAGGGCAGGAATATCCGGGTGAACGTGCTGCACCCGGGGCCGATCGCCACACCGATGCAGGACCAAGTTCTCACCGAGGAGGCGAAGCAGATGTTCGAATCCCTGATCCCGCGGGGAAAGATGGGTCGTCCTGAGGAAATTGCGGCGGCCGCGCTGTTTCTTGCTTCAGACGATTCGAGCTTCGTGAATGGGCTGGAGTTGTCTGTCGACGGAGGCTTCTCGGCCATCTGAAATCGCGGCGGATCGCGGGAAGCGGCTGATCGGCGGGAACTAGCGTGTCCATGGTGGAACGACTTCCCCGCTGAATGGTCGGCCCGGCCGCGCTGAAGTCGTTCACGACGGGACGTCTACGCAAAGGACGCCACACAGCAGAACGGATAACCCAGCGCCGTTGAAGGCCGGGGAATCAAGACCAATACGGATCGGAGAAGTTTTATGAGCTACGCTATTGTAGGATTCGGTAAGATAGGCCAGGCCCTCGCCCACGCCTTCGCCCGTAAAAACATCGACGTGACCGTCGCGAGCCGCCGGCCGCCCGAGGCGTTGGCGCCGCAGGCTCGGGCGATTGGACCCACGGTCATCGCCAAGTCGCTGCGGGATGCACTCGAGGCCGACACAATCATCTTGGCGGTCCCGTTCGGGCAGCATCGCGAGGTTGCGAAGGTCCTGCCGAGCTGGAAAGGCAAGACGGTCATCGACGCGATGAACGCGTTTCCAGTCCCTGAAGAGCTGGATGGTCTCCCGTCCTCCGCCTTCGTCGCGAAGGCGTTCACCGGCGCCAAATTCGTGAAAGGTTTCAATCACCTGGTTGCGGCCACCCTGGCTGCCGATCCGATCGTCGAGGGCGGGCACCGGGTCGTTTTTCTGTCGAGCGACGACGAGGACGCGATCGCTCCCGTGGCGGCCTTGGCCAAACAACTCGGGTTCGCACCCGTCAAGCTGGGAAAGCTCAACGAGGGTGGCGCGCTGGTGCACGCACGCGGCCGCGCTTGGGGCCAGCTCATCTTCCAGGATTTGTTCAAGAAGGAGCAGTAATCGATGTATGACCATGTGATTTGGCCCGAGCGATATGATCCGAAAACGTCGGCCATCTACGCACTCAACGACATTGACGTGAAGGCGCCGCCTGAAGTGGTCTGGAAGCTGCTCGTCGATGCCGAGAATTGGTCGAGCTACTTTCCCGCCGAAGATCAGGTCAAGATCCTGACCGGCAAGCCGGAACTGGCGCTTGAAACCAGATACAGCCGGGTGACGGTTGGCTTTCCGATGAGTCTGGTCGTGACGGAGTGTGAACCCTTCCGCAGGCTCGCGTGGACGACGACCGTCGATGGCGACGAGACCGGCTCGAGCGCGTACCACGGCTGGGTCATCACTCCTACGGTCGATGGCTGCCATGTGCTGACCGAAGAAACGCAGCAGGGCCCTTGGTTCCTTGAGGAACTCGGGCGCAAGCATCCCGGTGCACTCTACCGCTATCACCAGGAATGGGTCGAAAGCCTCGCCCGCGCTGCGGAGGCGGAAGTGGTAAGCAAGGCAACTTGATGCGCTTGTCTTGAGGCCTGGCCCGTTGCTTGGGCCGCAACGCTTTCGACCGAACAGTACTGGGCCTGCCTTCGTCCGAATATTGTCTGTACTCAACAGACGACGGGCGCTTCCAACCTGGATCGGCGGATGATCACCCACCTACCATTGGAGATAAATGATATGAATATTGAACTCAGGGGCCGCAAGGCGATTGTCACCGGATCCACCGCCGGTATCGGCCGCGCGACGGCGGAGGGGTTGGCCCGTGCCGGTGCATCGGTCGTCGTCAACGGCCGTGGGAATACCCGGGTCGACGAGGCGGTGCGGCAGATGCGGCAGGCCTTTCCCGGAAGCGACATCTCGGGCATCGCCGCCGATCTTGCGACAGCGGAGGGTGCCGAGGCCTTGATCGCGCAGGCGCCGGACGCCGATATCCTTGTGAACAATGTTGGTACGGCTCACATCCGGAGCTACAGTGGCGTCGAGGACATCGCGAAGATCCCCGACGAGGACTGGCTTAGCCTCTTCCAGTTGAACGTAATGAGTGGCGTGCGCGTGACCCGTCATTACCTGCCGCGGATGGTGGCGAAAGGCTGGGGCCGCGTCGTGTTTGTGAGTAGCGAGTCCGCAGTCAACATCCCCAAGGAAATGCTCGACTACGGCATGACCAAGACCGCTCAACTCGCGGTGTCGCGCGGGCTCGCCGAGGCGGTCGCGGGCACGGGTGTCACAATCAACGCCGTCCTGCCGGGACCTACCCGCTCTGAGATCCTGGGCGACTTCATGGCGAAGCAGGCTGACGCAAACGGAATCACTCAGCAGGAGGCCGAACAGGGCTTCTTGAAGGCGATGCGTCCGACCACCCTCATCCAACGCTTCGCGACCACCGATGAGGTGGCCAACATGATCATCTACGCATGCTCGGAGCAGGCTTCGGCGACAACCGGCGCGGCTTTGCGGGTGGATGGCGGCGTGGTCCGCTTCGTCGCGTAGCTGCCGAGACGGTTATGGCGCCAATGGCGCCGACCAGCGGACGGTCGACACCAGCGGCTGAGCGTCCCTTGAGTTTCTCCTGCCCGGCGTCTTCAGGCCGAATGCTGGCCGTGACCTTCACCTGTTTCTCGACACACCCTGCAACAGGTCGAGGAAGGCGCGCACAGCGGGATTGGCGCGCCGGCTTTCCGGCCAGACCGCCGTGATATTGTGCCGCTCGACCGCATGGTTGGAAAGCACCGGCACCAATTCGCTGCGCGCGACATGGGGCGCCGCGATGAAGTTTGCGCTGATGCCGATGCCGCCGCCTGCAACCAGCGTTGCGATCAGCGCTTCGCTGGCGTCCACGACAATGCCGGATGGAGGCATGATTTCGATTTCGCGATCGCCGACACGGAAAGGCCAGCGCAACACTTGGCCGCTGCTTTGATAGCGCAGGGTCACAGTGTCGTGTCCTTCCAGTTCGTCCGGATGCGAAGGAGTGCCCCGTGCGGCCAGATAGGCTGGCGACGCGAAGCAGCAGAGCCAATGCGGTGCGAACTGGCGCGACAACAGCCGCGAGTCAGCGAGATCGCCGATCCGCACCGCAATGTCGATTCGCTCTTCAATGATATCGACGAACTGGTCGCTCAAGCGAAGGTCGACTGCGACCTTGGGGTGCAGCCGGCGAAAACTCGGCAGCGTGGGTGCGATCATATGGATGCCGATCGGCAGTGAGGTGGCGATCCGCAGAGTGCCTGACGGTTCCGAGCGCGCCATCGTCGCCAGCTGCTCGATCTCCTCTGCTTCGCGCAGCAGCCTAAGCGCGCGCTCATGCAGGTCGCGCCCTTCTGGTGTGAGGGTCAGCGAGCGGGTCGTGCGGGTAATGAGGGATATGCCCAGGTTCTGCTCCAGCCGCTGGATGCTTTTGCTGATAGCTGAGGGCGAAATCGACAAGGATCGGGCGGCCGCGGTGAAGCTGCCCATCGACCCGACACGGGCAAAGGCGATCAGCCCCGTTAGCCTTTCAAGTGCTATTTGTTCCCTCATGGAATTACTAAAGCGAATTCGAGCATAATTATCAATCTTGTACGATTTGACTACATCACGTTTCAACCTTGGCACACCTAACGGAGTGATGATGAGCGATGTGATGAAAGCAGTCCGTCTGCACGAGTTCGGCGGTCCAGACTTGTTGCGCTACGAGAATGCGCCCCGCCCCGCTGCGACGCCGGGTGAGGTTCTGGTCCGGGTCCACGCCGTCGGCCTCAATCCGCCGGACTGGTATCTGCGGGATGGCTACCGGTCGCTCCCTCCGGAGTGGCAACCTTATCCCGCCTTTCCGCTGATCCTCGGATCGGACATGTCGGGCGTTGTCGAGGCTGTCGCCAGCGACGTGCGGGGCGTTGGCGTCGGCGACGAAGTCTACGCCATGGTGCGTTTCCCAGAGCATGTCATGGAAGGCAGCAAAGCCTATGCCGAGTATGTCAGCGTGCCAGCTTCGCAGCTGGCGCGGAAACCAGCCAACATCGATCATGTCCGTGCGGCCGGCGCGCCCATGTCGCTGCTTACCGCCTGGCAGTTCCTGATCGAGTTGGGTCACGACGAACCCAACCCGTTCCAATCGTTCACGCATGTGCCGGTGCCCCTTGAGGGCAAGACGGTTCTCGTCAACGGCGCCGGAGGTGGCGTCGGGCACTTGGCCGTGCAACTCGCAAAATGGAAGGGTGCGCGTGTCATTGCCGTGGCATCGGGCAAGAATCGGGGTCTGATGGGCGACCTCGGCATCGATCAATTCATCGATTACACCAGAACGTCGGCCGACGAGGTCGTGCGCGATGTTGATCTCGTCCTTGATGCCGTGGGCGGTCCGGACACCGGCCGCTTCCTCCGCACCTTGAAGCGGGGTGGTGCCCTGCTACCGGTGTACCCGCTTGGCTTTACCGGCCACGACGAAGCCGAAACGCGTGGTATCACGGTTTCGACCACGCAGGTCCGTTCGAATGGCGCACAACTAGCGCAAGCCTCTCGCCTGCTGGACGATGGCACCGTCCGCATCGTCATCGACAGCACGTTCCCCCTCGCCGAGGCGGCAAGAGCACACGAGCGCGCCGCTCGCGGGAACATCCAGGGCAAGATCGTCCTGACCGTTGCATGATCGAAAGGATGGGGAAGGCTCAGGGGAAAAAACGATGCTTATCGTGACCGGATATGTCCACGTCGAACCATCCGCGATGGCCGAGTTCGTCACCGATATCGAGGCGCTTGCGCACAGTGCCAAGCAGCGTGACGGGGGCCTGTTCTACGCTGTTGCCGTGGATGGTCGTGCCGCCGGGCGTCTGCTCGTCGCAGAGCGGTGGAGAGATCAAGCATCCCTCACTGCTCATCTTCATGCGCCCGAAACTCTGACATTCGTGGAGCGGTGGCGGGACCGGATGAGAGGCGACCTCCGCAAATACGACGCGGCGAACGAACGGACGCTCTTCGATGAATAACGGCGTTATCTTATGTTCTATACGCCCGCCGGGAGTGAGATCCGGACTGGAACGGCAACTGCGCGGCAGCGAAAATCGCTGCGGAGACACCCTACTGCCGCCGCTTCCCTTCACTCCCACTCGATCGTGCCCGGCGGTTTGCTCGTCACGTCGTAGACGACGCGGTTGATGCCGCGCACCTCGTTAATGATGCGGGTGGCGGCTGCTCCGAGGAATGCCATGTCGTAGTGGTAGAAATCCGCGGTCATGCCATCTACCGAGGTGACGGCACGCAGCGCGCAGACGAATTCGTAGGTGCGGCCGTCGCCCATCACGCCGACGGTCTGCACCGGCAGCAGCACGGCGAAGGCCTGCCAGATGGCATCGTAGAGGCCGGCCTTGCGGATTTCGTCGAGATAGATGGCGTCAGCCTCGCGCAGGATCTCCAGCTTTTCGCGGGTAATGCCGCCCGGGCAGCGGATGGCGAGACCGGGACCGGGGAACGGATGCCGGCCGATGAAGCTGTCGGGCAGGCCGAGCTCCTTGCCGAGCGCCCTCACCTCGTCCTTGAACAATTCGCGCAACGGCTCGACCAGCTGCATGTTCATGCGTTCGGGCAAGCCGCCGACATTGTGGTGCGACTTGATGGTCACCGACGGTCCGCCGGTGAAAGAGACGCTTTCGATGACGTCGGGATAGAGGGTGCCTTGCGCCAGGAAATCGGCGCCGCCGAGCTTCTCGGCCTCCTCCTCGAACACTTCGATGAACAGCCGGCCGATGGTCTTGCGCTTCCTCTCGGGGTCGGCCTCGCCCTCCAATGCCGAGATGAACCGGTCCGAGGCATCGACCAGGATCAGCGGCAGATTATAGTGCTGGCGAAACATCTCAACCACGCCGGCCGCCTCGTCCTTGCGCATCAGCCCGTGGTCGACGAGGATGCAGGTGAGCTGGTCGCCGACCGCCTCGTGGATCAGCAGGGCCGCGACCGAGGAATCGACGCCGCCCGACAGCGCGCAGATCACCTTGCCCTTGCCGACCTGTTTGCGGATCGTCTCGACCGCGTGCTCGCGGTAGGCGCGCATCGTCCAGTCGCCTTCGATGCCGGCGATGTTGTGGACGAAGTTGCGGAGCAGCCTGGCGCCGTCCGGCGTATGCACGACTTCGGGGTGGAACATGAGGCCGTACATCTTGCGCTCGACATTGCCGAAGATGGCGAAGGGCGAGCCCTCCGATTTTCCGAGCACCTCGAACCCCTTCGGCAGGGTGATGACGCGGTCGCCATGGCTCATCCACACTTGGTGGCGCTGGCCGGGCGCCCACAGGCCCTCAAACAGCGGGCTGTCCTTGGCGATCTCGACGAAGGCGCGGCCGAATTCGCGATGGTCGGAGCTTTCGGCGACGCCGCCCATCTGCACGCACATCGCCATCTGGCCGTAGCAGATGCCGAGCACCGGCACGCCGGCATCGAAGACGATCTGCGGGGCGCGCGGGCTGCCGATGTCGCTGGTCGAGGCCGGGCCGCCGGACAGGATCACCGCCTTCGGGTTGATGCGCTTGAACGCCGCCTCGGCCGACTGGAAGGGCACGATCTCGGAAAAGACGCCGGCCTCGCGGATGCGGCGGGCGATCAGCTGGGTGAACTGGCTGCCGAAATCGACAATCAGGACGGTGTCGGGATGATTGGCTGTTTTCATGGCGAGCGTTTAGAGAAAGAAACGAGTCGGCGCAATGGGCTGCGAGGTCGCGCTGTCACTTCGATTCCGGTGCGTCATCCTGAACGCCAGAGGCTTTGTCCAATGCATCAGTTTGCGTTGTATCGAGTGACCGCAAGGCGCCCATCAGTGCCGCGAAACGCTCATGGCCGAGGCGGGCAACATAGCTCCGTTCGATCTGCAGCTTGATGCGATCGCCATCGCGCAGGGCGTCCAGCCCCTTGCGCGTGTAGCGCACAAACTTGCCGCGGCCGTCTTGCGGATCGGGGAGACGCTGCAACACACCTTCCGTCTCCAAGCCATCGAGCAATTGCTGAACCGCCTGTTTTGAGATCGCCGAGCGCTCGATCAGCGCCGACTGGCGCATGCCACCGCGCGGGATGTGTCCAAGCAGGCCGGCACGCGCTTCGGTGAACCAGTGATGGCCGGCAGCGCGCATCGCCGCGGCGAACTCGGTCTGCCAGGCGCGGCTCGCCTGCCACAGCCGCCAACCTATGTGATCCGGCAGCGCTTCGGGTTTTTCGTCAAGGCTCTTGACCAAATTCTTCTCGCCCGATAGATAGTCAAGCATCTTGACTACTAGTTCACTCTAAGTGGCGACGCCGGTCAAGGCAATCGGCGACTTCAATTCAGGAGGAAATCATGGCAGCACTTCGGAAGGAAACCCTTGCAATGCTCATTCCGGGCATGACCCATGTGTTGGAACGAAACGGCAAGGAGGCTTACGTCTATTTTGAAAGAGAGGGTGCCGCGCACATGCTGCTCGACGATGGCGAGGCGCGAAGCGGGCGCTGGCGGATGCTCGATGACGGTTATGTCGCCGACTGGGACACCGGCGCGACCGGACGCTGGACTCTCGATCATGAGCCCGGGTCAGTCACTTACGTCAATCGCGACAACGCCGTTCGCTTCAGGATGATCGGCGTGCTGTTCGGCAACGCTAAGAACCTGCCGCCCCAACAACCTTGAAGTCGATCGCGCCGGAGGCGATCGCCTGTTCCAGCAGTTGCACCGCCCCGGCCAGCTTCTCGTCGATGACGTGCAGATATTCGGTCCAGTCGCCAACGTGTCTCAGATCGGCCGCGCCGTCGGAAATGCCGCGCAGGCCGATAAGCGGCACGTCGAACAGCTGGCAGGCGCGCAGGCAGGCGAAGGTTTCCATGTCGACCATGTCAGCGGCGATCGCGTCGTAGGCGGCGCCGGTGACTATTGCCGCCCCGGTCGACAGCGTCGCCGGCCTGATGCCTGGTATGCTGAACGGCAGCGGCACGCTGACAGGCAGGTCGAGAAACGGCGTGGCGCCTTTCTCGAACCCCAGGGGCGAAGCGTCCATATCGCGGTAGGCGACTGAAACGGCCTGGTAGATCTCCGTCTGCTCCAGCGTCCGGCTGCCCGCCGAACCGAGCGACACGACGAGATCCGGCAGCGCGTTTTCGGCCGCCCGCCGGGACAGTTCCGCGCCGAGCACGACACCGGCCTCGACCGGCCCGACGCCGGTCAGCAGCGGCGTGAACAGCCGTTGCAGGTGTGGACCGTACTCGGCCTCGGCCGCCATGACGAAAAGAACGGACCTGCCGGACAGGCGAGACATTTTACCGGTCACGACGATCTACTCCTTTCTGGCCCTACCACCGGAGCCGGAAGGTAAGAAGGGCGACGTGCCCTCACCGGCCCCCGGCCCTTCGCTATGGCTCCGGGCGTTCGTCGCTCGAAAAGCCCATTTAGGGGCTTTTCGTCCGCTGCGCGGACCGCTCCTCACCCCTCGATACCGTCGCGGCCGAGCACCGTCATCATCGTTCCGGTCATCGTGGCGATCAGCTTGGCCTCGCCGTCGGTGGCGAACGCATAGGCCTGGCCGTCGGCGACGATGATGGTGCGGCCGGGCTTGGTCACCGAGCCGCGGAACAGGAAGCGCTCGCCCCGGCCGGGCGCCAGCAGATTGACCTTGAACTCGATGGTCAGCACGCCGGAATTTTCCGGCATCAGCGAGAATGCTGCATAGCCGCAGGCCGAGTCGAGAGCCGTCGAAATGACGCCGGCATGGAGAAAGCCGTGCTGCTGGGTCAGTGCCGCAGAATAGGGCATTTCGATCTCGATGATGCCGGGCGTCACCAGCGTCAGCTCGGCGCCAATGGTCATCATCGCGTTCTGGCGCGCAAAGGACGTCCTGACGCGGTCCTCATAATCGGGAGCAGGAACGATCTTTGCTGCCATGGCCGTCGACCTTCGTTTCTCCGACAAATCTTATTGCAAAGGCATTTATCGCAGAGGGGTGGGCGGCAGGCAATCGCAAATGCTGCACTGCAGCATTCGACCCGGCCCCGTATCGATGGCAAAGGTTCAGCCGGCGCGGCGCAGCGCGCAGAAGTAAAAGCCGTCGGTGCCGCTCAGCAACGGCGACAGCGAAATGCCGCCCGCAGCGCCAATACGCACTGCCGCTTCGTGGCCCGCAAAACGGCTGTCCCAAAGCTGGCGGTGATCGACCGGGACAAAGCCGGGATGGCGGTCCCGGAACGCCGAAACCTGGTCGCCATTTTCCTCGTCGAACACCGAACAGGTGATGTAGACCAGCAGGCCGCCGGGTTTGACGAAGTCCCTGGCGGCATCGAGGATCGTCTCCTGCTCGCCCTTGCGGGCGTCGAGCTGCCTTTGCGTCAGCCGCCATTTGGCATCCGGCCGGCGCCGCCACGTGCCGCTGCCGGTGCAGGGCGCATCGATCAGGACGATGTCCATATGCTTGCCGAGCGGCGCGAGCTCCGCCGGCTTGGTGACGATCTGCACATTGCGGTTTTCCGAGCGGCGGATGCGGTCGAAGATCGGCGCCAGCCTTGCCTTCTCGGCATCGTGGGCGAAGATCTGGCCGCGATTGTCCATCGCCGCAGACAGCGCCAGCGTCTTGCCGCCGGCGCCGGCGCAAAAGTCGAGCAGCTGCATGCCAGGTTCGGCGCCGGCCAGTTCGGCCGCAATCTGCGAACCCTCGTCCTGAACTTCGAACCAGCCTTTCTGGAAGGCCGGCTCGGCCTGCACGTTCGGGTGCCTGCCATCGCCTTCGATCGGCCGGATGCGGATACCGTGCGGCGCGATCCGGGCGGGCTTGGCGCCGGTCTCCGCCAATTCCGCCAACACCTTGCCACGATCGGCCTTCAGCGTGTTGACCCTGAGGTCGAGCGGCGGGCGAGTGCCAAGCGCGGCACCCTCTTCCACCCAGGCCGTGCCGAACGCCCGTTCGAACAGCGGCATGCACCAGTCGGCGATGTCTGCCCTGACAGCCGGCGGCGCATCGGCAAGCCGGCGAGCCGCAAGCGTTGTCAGTTCGTCGGCGGTAAGCAGCGGCGGCGCGAACTTGTCGCCCTCGAGCGCCTGGTTCAGCGACTGCGCCGTCTGGCCCCATTCGAGCAGCAGCGCGCCGAAGCCGATGGCGCGCGGCGTATCCTCGCCCAAGAGCCAGCCAGCGGAGCGCTTGCGGCGCAGCGCGTCATAGACGATGTTGCCGATCGCAGCGCGGTCGCCGCCACCGGCGAAGCGGTGCGACAGGCCCCAGTCCTTCAGCGCATCGGCCACCGGCCGGTGGCGCCGGCCAATGTCGTCAAGCACTTCGATGGCTGCCGCCAGCCGCCCGCCCAGTCTCATTGTCGTCTTCCATTACTCAGCAAACTAATTCCGGCCCTGCTCTTAGAGCTTTTCGTGTCCTGATTGAAACAGTTCTGTTTCCCCGACGGCGAGACAATCCATGCAAGGGGGTGACGAATGTGGGTTGGTGCATCGCGAGCCGCCGCCACCAAGCGGGCGTCGGCATGCGGAACCAAATAATTCGATCAATATATAACAAGTCTCTAATGTGCTTGTTTGGCGCGCGCAAGCACGCCGACTGGTGCAACTGCTCTGCTTTGCAACTTTTGCGGTTGCGAATACTCTTTGCGCGGTGATTCGCGTCGCAGAAAAAGGCGGAGCCGCGGGTCGATACGAGGAGAGGGCAATGAAGACTTATCTGGCGGAAGTTCTAGGCACGTTTCTATTGGTGTTCATCGGCACGGCTTCGGTGGTGACGGGCGGCTTCGGCGGCGCGCTGCCGCTTGGCCAGGAAGGTATCGGTCTGGCGTTCGGCATCGGCCTCATTGCGGCGGCCTATGCGATCGGCCCGATTTCGGGCGCGCACCTCAATCCGGCGGTGACGCTCGGCGTGTTTCTTGCCGGGCGGATGCCGGCCAGGGACGTCATTCCCTACTGGATCGCGCAGATCATCGGCGCCATCATCGCGTCGCTGGCACTGTGGATCATCGTCTCCGGACAGGTCGGCGGCCACACCGGCGGCATCGGCGCCAATGGCTGGGACGTGACGAAATGGGGCGTCAGCTCGGCCTTCCTGTGGGAGCTGATCGGAACCTTCACCTTCGTCACGGTGATCCTCGGCGTCACCAACGCCAAGCACACCACGGCCTTTGCCGGCCTGGTCATCGGCCTGACGCTGGCCGGCCTGCACTTCGCCATCATTCCGGTGACCGGCACATCGCTCAACCCGGCCCGTTCGATCGGCCCGGCGCTGTTTTCGGGAACTGCGGCGATCGGCCAGCTGTGGCTGTTCATCGTCGCGCCGTTGATCGGCGGCGCCATTGCCGGCGTGGTCGCCAAGGCCGGTATCTTCGAGAAGGACTGACTTTTCGGAAGCCCAACGAAAAAGGCGCGGGTCGAGGCCCGCGCCTTTTTTGTTGCGTCGAGAAGTTCGTGTGCCCGGATCAGGCCGCAAGGTCAAAACGGTCGGCGTTCATCACCTTGGTCCAGGCGGCGACGAAATCCCTGACGAACTTCTGCCCCGCGTCGGCCGATCCGTAGACCTCGGCAAGCGCACGCAACTGTGCGTGCGAGCCGAAGATCAGGTCCGCGCGGGTGCCGGTCCACTTGACCGCCCTGGTCTTGCGGTCGCGTGCTTCGTAGACTTCATCGGAGCCGGCGGCCGGATCCCAGACCGTGTTCATGGAGAGCAGGTTGACGAAGAAATCGTTGGTCAAGGTGCCCGGCCTGTCGGTGAACACCCCGTGCTTCGAGTTGCCGGTGTCGGCGCCGAGCACCCGTAAGCCGCCGACGAGCACCGTCATCTCCGGCGCCGTCAAGGTCAGCAGCTGTGCCCGGTCGACCAGCATGGCCTCGACCGACATCGGCGGCTTGCCCCTGACATAATTGCGGAAGCCATCGACTTTCGGCTCGAGCGCGGCGAAGGACTGGACATCCGTCTGTTCCTGCGAGGCGTCCATGCGGCCCGGCGTGAACGGCACCTTGACGTCATGGCCGCCGTCTTTGGCTGCCTTCTCGACCGCGGCGACGCCGCCGAGAACGATGAGGTCGGCAAGCGAGACCTTCTTGCCGCCGGACTGCGAAGCATTGAACTCCTTCTGGATGCCTTCAAGCTTTTCTAGCACCTTGGCCAGCTGCGCCGGCTGGTTGACCTCCCAATCCTTCTGCGGCGCCAGGCGGATGCGGGCGCCGTTGGCGCCGCCGCGCTTGTCGGAGCCGCGGAAAGTCGAGGCCGAGGCCCAGGCGGTCGAGACCAGTTCGGACACGGACAGGCCGGAGGCCAGGATCTTCGCCTTCAGCGAGGCGATATCCTGCTCGTTGACCAGCTCGTGGTCGACTGCCGGTATCGGATCCTGCCAGATCAGCTCTTCCTTCGGCACGAGCGGGCCGAGATAGCGGACGGCCGGACCCATGTCGCGGTGGGTCAGCTTGAACCAGGCGCGGGCAAACGCGTCCGCGAGCTGATCCGGATTCTGATGGAACCGCCGCGAGATCTTCTCGTAGGCCGGGTCGACGCGCAGCGCGAGGTCGGTGGTCAGCATCGCCGGCGCGCGGCGCTTCGACGGATCGTGCGCGTCCGGCACGGTGCCTGCACCGGCGCCGCCCTTCGGCGTCCACTGATGGGCGCCGGCCGGGCTCTTGGTCAGCTCCCATTCGTAGTTGAACAGATTGTCGAAGAAGTTGTTGCTCCATTTCGTCGGCGTCGTGGTCCAGGTCACCTCGAGGCCCGAGGTGATGGCGTCGCCGGCAATGCCGGTGGCATATTTGCTCGACCAGCCGAGGCCCTGCGCCTCGATGCCGGCGCCTTCCGGCTCCGCCCCGACCAGCGATGCATCGCCAGCGCCGTGGGTCTTGCCGAAGGTGTGGCCGCCGGCGATCAGCGCCACGGTTTCCTCGTCGTTCATGGCCATGCGCGCGAAGGTTTCGCGGATGTCGCGTGCCGCGGCCAATGGATCGGGCGTGCCGTTCGGCCCTTCCGGGTTGACGTAGATCAGCCCCATCTGCACGGCGCCGAGATGGCCGTGAAGTTCGCGGTCGCCGGAATAGCGCTCGTCGGCGAGCCACTTGGTTTCCGACCCCCAGTCGACGTCCTGCTCGGGCTCCCAGACATCGGCGCGGCCGCCGGCGAAGCCGAACGTCTTGAAGCCCATCGATTCCAGCGCGACGTTGCCGGCGAGGATCAACAGGTCGGCCCAGGAGATTTTCCTGCCGTATTTCTGCTTGATCGGCCACAGCAGCCGGCGCGCCTTGTCGAGATTGGCGTTGTCCGGCCAGCTGTTGAGCGGCGCGAAACGCTGCTGGCCGGCGCCGGCGCCGCCACGGCCATCGCCGATACGATAGGTGCCGGCGCTGTGCCAGGCCATGCGGATGAAGAGCGGGCCGTAATGGCCGAAATCGGCCGGCCACCAATCCTGCGAATCGGTCATCACCTGGTGCAGATCCCTGATCACCGCATCGAGATCGAGGCTCTTGAATTCCTTGGCATAGTCGAAGTCCTCGTCCATCGGGTCCGAGAGGTTCGACTGCTGGTGGAGGACACCGAGGTCAAGCTGGTTCGGCCACCAGTCACGGTTGCTCCTCCTGGCCGATCCATGTGGGACCGGGCATTTGCCGGCGCTGTTGTCGTCGGTTTTCGCGTCCATCTTTGCCTCCGATTTTGTTGATTTTCTGCGATTTGTTGATTTTCCGGGCTGGGCCAGCGGCCGCGCCATTCTGGAATGGTTCCAGACTAGCCTGCCCGGCCGATAAAGACAAATTGCCTTTGCTGTTTATTCTGATAGGTTTTCCTTATGATCGGCTTGACCGTCCGGCAGATGCATTATTTCGAAGCGCTGGCGCAGACGCTGCATTTCGGCCGCGCGGCAAAACTCGCCGGCGTCAGCCAGCCGGCGCTGTCATCGCAGATCGCCGAGATGGAGCTGCGGCTCAATTGCCGGTTGTTCGAGCGCGGCGGCAAGGCGGTGCGGATGACCGACGAGGCGCAGGTCCTGCTGCCGCGCATCGAGCGCATTCTTGCCGACGTGCGCGACGTCGAGGCCACCGCCCGGCGCGGCCGCCCGGCGCTGGAGGGCCGCTTCCGGCTCGGCATCATCCCGACGGTG
Source organism: Mesorhizobium sp. M1348 (assembly GCF_040317925.1). Taxonomy (NCBI): domain Bacteria; kingdom Pseudomonadati; phylum Pseudomonadota; class Alphaproteobacteria; order Hyphomicrobiales; family Phyllobacteriaceae; genus Mesorhizobium; species Mesorhizobium sp. M1348. The sequence goes on from NZ_JAMYLH010000007.1 coordinate 231,222, forward strand.
GCGCCCTATCTGCTGCCGCATGTGCTGCCGGAGCTGAAACGGCATTTCCCGGCCTTGCAGCTCGAATTGCGCGAGGCGGTGACCGCGTCGCTGGTCGAGGACACCAGTTCGGGAAAGCTCGACGCCTTCGTCGCTGCACTGCCGCTCGATTACCCAGGCCTGGTCACCGAGGAACTTTTCTCCGACCGGTTCTTCCTGGCCGTGCCGGCCGGCGACCCCGCCTTCGCCTCACCGCCGGTGCCGCCGGAAAGCCCGGCGCTGGAGCGGCTGATGCTGCTGGAGGAAGGCCATTGCCTGCGCGAACAGGCGCTCGCCGTCTGCGGCAGCGTGCGTCCGGTGGCGATGGCAAGCTACGGCGCGACCAGCCTGACGACGCTCTTACAGATGGTGGCGCATGGGCTCGGCGTCACGCTTATCCCGGAAATGGCGGCCGGGCCGGCCAGCACTATCCCCGATTTGAAGATCGTGCCGTTCCAGGAACCAATGCCGCAACGCACGATCTGCCTCGCCTGGCGGCGCAACAAGGTGCGCCACGACGAATGCGTGGAACTGGCGAAGATCATTCGCAGGTTGGATGCGGCGGTGCTGGCGGCTTGAGCGGCGGATGTTGGGTCGGTTAGCCCCGAAGCGGACCCGCAAGCCAAGCCCCTTCGAATGGAACGGCTTCAATCCTTGCTCCAGGCTGCGAGCAAGCCGCCATGCGGCTCCACACCAAGGTCCGGCACGATGAATGTATCGAGCCGGCGAACATCATCCGCGGGTTGGAGGCGGCGGTACTGGCTGGGTGAGGTACGCCGTACCATCCAGCGGAAGTTTGGTGTTGACCCGAAGTCGACCTTCGCAGACCTGAATGGCTGCTTTGCGCCGCATCACAGCCGTTGGGTAGGGAAGATGGTCATCCCGAAAGCCGAAAGTTCCGTTTGTTCGAATGATGACAACCAAGGAAATAGGAAACAGCCTTTGCGCGCTATTCCCGTGCTTTGGCGTTGCCGAGGGTGCTTCACCAGCATTGATCTTTTTGATGCGGCATCCAGGGCGCCGCGGCGTGCAGTAAGTGGAGAATACAATAGCGGTGAGGGCCGCGATCGGTGAGGTTCAGTGATGAATCATGCGCAGAGTACCAAGTCAAAATGTCTCCGCTGTGACTTCACCTTTATTAAACGACGGCCCTTGATTTTACTTCACGAGATACGCGGCATGAGGTGCAACGCCATGCCATCCCTCATTCCGTTATGCTTCGTTCTGCTGTTGGCATCTCCGGCAAATGGTCAGTTGGCGCCCGAAGCGTCAGCGGTTGCCACAGCTAACGACAGCTCGTCGGTCGTGGTTTCCAAACACACCGAGGTCGGCAAAGAACCGGGCAAGCCACAACCGAACGCGCTCGGATCCCATAAATCTAGAGAGCTGGTGCTCAGCGAAACACAGGCACTCAAGAAGGGCGCGCAAACGCCGCTCGGCGAGCATGAGGAGGCTTTACGCCGCGAATTGGCCGCAGCACGAGCGGAGCTAGACGTTATGCAGCGCGGCGCACGTGAGCTAAGCGCCCAGGCACACGTACTGGCAGACACGGTGGCTCAGCAAGCACAAGCCCTAAATGAGCAGCAGCGAACAGACGAAGCGCTCGCGCTCGATCTGGAGACGGCGCAGCGCGTTATCGAAAGCTACAGGGCCGAAGCCAGTCTCTGGAACAGCGAGAAGGCTGCCGCGCTTGGAGCGCACCCCTCTATGGAAGCCTCTCAGCTTGCTGCGAAGCGAACGCTTGATGACGAGCGGCACAAGGTTGAGCTCTTGGAACAAGAACTTACGACGGCTCGCCAAACTATCGATGCTCTTAAGAAAGGCGTAAATCTGGCAGCCGTCGAGCAGGCGAACGCCATAAGGGACCGACAGGTGGCCGAGGCCGCTCTAAAGCAGGCTCGAGAAACACTCGAACGGGGACGCGAACGAGCAGATTCAGCTGTACGTGACCTCGATATTGTTCGCCAGGAACGCGATGCTTTAAAGCAGAACTCGGTAGAATTGAGTGCCGCGCTGGACCAAGAGCGTGAAAGGGATATCGGTCTAGCCCGCAGCCTCAGTGCAGCGCGTGAGGCAATTGATATTGTCAAGGGTAAGCGTCGCACTGCGGCTGTGGAGCGCGCGCCGAAAGCACGTACCCCCGCACTTGCAAGTAGGTTATCGCGTTCGGGCGCCCAACCAGCCCGTAAACCGGGCTTGCCGGAAAAACAGAAAGTGAAGGTCCAAAAGCCGCCGCAAACTGCTCTGCTGGCAACCATACCTCTTCCTGCAGCATTGCTTCCAACACGGCCATCAAAAAGCTCGAGCCGCGCCAGTGAAGACTAGGGAGCGAAATGGATGCCGCAGGGAGACGACAATGAAGAAGTATGTCGCAGCCGCGTTGACAATCGGGATCACAATTGGACCTGCCTCAGCTCTTGAAGCAGGTGTGGGCGGTGGGGCGGGCGGTGTCGGGGTCGGTGCTGGAGTGAGCGCCGGTTCGCAAGGCGTATCTGTGGGGGCGGGCACGAGCGTCGACGGCGTAGGCGGGGCAAATGTTGGAGCTTCGGTCGGTGCGGATGACGGATCAGTCGACGCAGGCGTTAGTGCCAGCGGCAACGTTGGTGATACAAGCACAAGTGCCACTGTGGGCGACGATCCGTCCGCCGAAAACGAAGCGGCTACCGCACCCGACAGTTCGACTGCAGTGACAGCCCCTTCCTCTGCCAAGACCGCTGGGCAATCCATCGTCCTGCCACCCGTCCTCAGGCCTTCCAAAGCCGGTGACGGTGACTCCACCAAGGGATATCCCTTTGTATCTCCGGGACCACTGACAGCGAAACCCGGTACGCCGATTGTGATCGTGCGAGCCTGCCGCGCGGCGATCATGGCCGCTGCGATGCCGCTTGGGGCCGTCCGTGTCCACGCGGCAAGCGCAGGCGCGTTGGATCAACGTCGGGGTGCACTCACGGCGCCGATCGAGGTGCGAATAGACTATGCAAGAAAAGGCGGCATCGAAGTCCGGCAGGCGCAAGTCAGTTGTCGTCTCGATGCATCGGGCAGGGTCACTGCAATAATATAGCGCCAAGCCTGATTTGCCAGCCTGCGCACACCGACAGCGGCACGATCCGCTTTTCCATCTACAAGGCGGCCTCCTTCGGCGGTGGCGCCGGAGGTGTTGGTCAAAGGTTCGGTTTGAGCCCCGAAGCCAACCCGCAGCCCCTTCGAAAGGGACGACTTCAGTCCCTTTCCCAGGCGGCGAGCAATGGGCCTTTGCTCCCATAGACAGGGTCCTTGCGCGGGCGGCCTATCCTGGGGATCGTCACCACCGCCCTGGCATGATCGGCGGCGGTCGTGCACAGGTCATAGGTGCCGGAAGGAGGATAGGCGCCGACGACCAGAAAATCGTCGGACGCGGAAAGACGCTGGTGCCCGGTGCCGGCCGGAAGCACCGCGACGTCGCCGGCCTTCAGCGACAGCGTTCGCCCCTTGCTGCCGCCAAAGCGGACCTTGGCCGTGCCGCGCGCAACGCCCAGCACCTCGTGTATCCGCGAATGGTAGTGGACGTAGTCGTAGATGCCATTGCGCCAACTATCGCCCCAGCCATTTGCGTCGAAAAGCGCCTCCATGACCGCCGCCGGATCGAATTCCTCGGGCAGCTTGACGGCGCCGCGATAGACGACAAGCGGCCAGGACGGATGATTGGGCACGAGGCCATCATCCCCAAAACGAAATTCGTTCGGTTTGCGCGGTCTGACCAGATCGGCGACCTCTCGCCTGCCCGGCCTGGCGACACCGGTGACCTGCTCGACGGCTTTCTTGGTGGTTTGCAGGATGCTCATGGGGTGACCTTGGGTATGGTGGCGAGCTTCATGCGGATTAACCGGTTGCGTGGCGGTCAGTTCCGTTGACGGCAGAGATCTGCGATCTGCGCCACGGCGGCTCCGCAACAAGATCCGGCAAATCCTGAATGGCTGCTTTGCGCCGCATGGCAGTCATTCCTGCGGTCCCGTCCATTCAACAAAAGCGGACATCGCCAATGGACAGGCCACAGGCAGCTATGCGCCCGACATTTTGCCTCGAACGACGGGAGTAGATCCTAAGCAGACCATCCGACCAATGGCTCGGAGCTATCTTCCTTTGGCCTAACCGCTCTATGTTGAGACAGCGTGCCTGGTCGGCAGTAGTGTCAGACTGGAGGGAGGAGCATCACATGAGTGAGACCCGCAAAATTGCAGCGATCCTGGTCTCGGATGCGGTCGGCTACAGCCGGCTAGCCGGCGCGGATGAGGATCGCATCTTGGCACGGCTGCGGGCGCTGCGCAGCGATCTCATCGACCCCACCATCGCCGTTCATCGTGGCCGCGTCGTCAAGCGCACAGGCGACGGGAGCCTTGTCGAGTTCAGCAGCGTTGTGGAAGCAGTGCGCTGCGCGCTGGAAGTGCAGAACGCCATGCTTGAGCGCAATGCCGGGGTGCCGGATGATCGCCGCATCGAGTTCCGGATCGGCATTCACTTGGGCGACGTCGTGCAAGAACGCGATGGCGACCTGATGGGCGATGGCGTCAATATCGCCGCGCGCCTAGAAGGAATCTGCGAACCTGGCAATATCTGTCTTTCCGAGCAAGCCTATTGGCAGGTTAAATCAAGGCTCGATATCGCGATCAACGATCGCGGTGCGGTTCAGCTCAAGAACATCGCCGAGCCGGTCCGGGTTTATTCGCTACAGGTCGGCATTCCCGCGAAGGCCAGACCCGCGGCATCGGCGGAGGCCCTCGTGCCGGACAAGCCTTCGCCGCAGCTCGCGCTGCCCGACATGCCTTCGATTGCCGTGCTGCCCTTTGTCAACATGAGTGGCGACGCCGAACAGGAGTTCTTCACTGACGGGCTGACGGAGGACATCATTACCGATCTGTCGAATGTGCCCGGCTTCTTCGTCATCGCCCGCAACTCCACCTTTGCCTACAAAGGCAAGCCCACCGACGTCCGTCAGATCGCTCGCGATCTGGGCGTCAAATATCTCCTCGAGGGCAGCGCGAGGCGGTCCGTCAAGCGTTTGCGCGTCAATGTGCAGCTGATCAACGCGGCCGAAGGCGGCAATCATGTGTGGGCCGAGCGCTTCGACCGCGAAATTGTCGACATCTTTGAAGTTCAGGACGAGGTCACGCGCCGCGTTGTTGAAGCGATCTCCGGCAAGATTGGTGCGAAGAATATTTCTGCCCGTTCTAGGCCATCAAATCTAGAAGCCTATGACCTTTGTGTTAGGTCACGGGAGAAATGGACCATGTCCAGATCAGACAACAGCGACGCGCGTTCAGCTTTGGAACGCGCCGTTTCGCTTGAACCAAACTATTGTGAAGCGCACAGCAATCTTGCCCTTGTGCTGTTATTTGGCTGGGTTGATTGGGGAGAACCACAGATACCCGATCGCGCAAATGCTCTGATGCACGCGCAACGAGCCATGGAAATCGATCCCGGCGATTCCAACGTTCGCAGGATCCTGGGCTGCGTTCAGCTTTTTGAGCGCAATTGGGATGAAGCAAAATTCCAATTCGATGCTGCCATACGGATAAATCCCAACAATGCAGATGCGGTAGCATGGATTGGGGAGCTTCAAATCTACTTGGGCAAGCCGCAAGCGGCGCTGACAGCTTGTGAAGAGGCGTTCCGACTAAATCCTCGTCCACCTGGTTGGTACTTCTGGATCGTGGGAATGGCGCAGATTTCCACCGGTCACTACGAAAAAGCTGTTGCGACCTTGAGCCTGGAGGAAACATATGGGACCGGTTCAAGGGTGAACCTGATTGCCGCGCTTGCTCTTGCCGGCCGCTTGCCTGAGGCACAAGAGGAAGCCCGCCTATTTCTTACGGGCAATCCAGGTTGGACGATCGGTGAACTGACAGCGAACTTGCCCTTTAGGAGCATGAGTGCTGCGCAGCCCTTTGTCGATGGCTGGCGTCGGGCGGGCTTGCCAGACTAGGCGGCACGGCAAGGGGGCCGTTTCCAAAGGCAATGGCGTAAGCTAACTACGGCTCCAGCAGTGTCGACAAGCCAATGGCCCTTTCTAGATAGCGCAAACATGCTGGCGCGCTGTTTCGACATCGCATAACTTGTTGCCAGTTTCCTTGGCTGGTCGCATGGGATCGCGCTGCACGATGGGTAAGAACACTTGGACCGCAGAGCAGGATCGGCTGCCTTGATGCCGATGCGGAATTCAATGGGCCTGTCGGACGGCACTTCTGCGTTACGCTCGTGCATCTTGTGCTGGATTTCGACGGCGCAGGCCCCCGCATTAGCACGCTCGGGAACTCGACCAGTAAGCCGTCGCCGGTCAGCTTGACTATCCTGCCCTGATGCTCAGCGATCTTGGCGTACACCAGTTCGTGGCGATGCGCCTTGAAAGTCGACAGGGTCCGCTCTCGTCGAGATCCATGAGCCTGGAGTAGCCGACCACATCGGCCGCGAGATGGCGGCAAGGCTAGGCTGACAGCGTTCTTGGCCATTGGCAATGTGCTGACGAGCAAGGAAATCGTGCGGATTGTTTGGGCCCTCAGGCGTGGTGTCTATCGCGCCCCTTGGCTGTTATTGGGTTAGCTTAAGACCTTGGTCGCGCCACGCCGAACGTCCGCTCTCTTTTTTCGGACGCCATAAACCGACCTTCCGAATTCGGCCCCCATGCTGCCGGGCGGCAATGCGCCCGAATGCGGACCTTTGTATCCTTCGCAAGAGCGGTCATTCAATGGCGCGATGCGTAACTGCTACTCGCCCATTGCTTGGGAAAATACCCCCACCTGTCCTTAAGAAAGAACCGCACTAGTTTAGGCGATGGGACGCGCGCTGCAATTTTTGCTGGGCCGTCGTTGAGAAGTATTGTCGGACGTGGGCTTGAAAAGCCAACACCTTCGGGAGGAACCGATGACCAAAGCAAGTATCCAGACCAATATGAGGTCGCGCCGCAAGTTCCTTGGCGAGGCGGCCGTGGCAGCTGCGGCGATCGTTGCTGCGCCAAGCGTCGTCAAGGCGCAAGGGCCGGTCAGCATGCGCTGGCAGAGCACATGGCCTTCCAAGGATATCTTTCACGAATTCGCGCTTGATTTCGCCAAGAAAGTCAACGACATGACGGGCGGCGACCTCAAGATCGAGGTGCTGCCGGCGGGCGCCGTGGTGCCTGCGTTCGGCCTGCTTGACGCGGTGTCGCAAGGAACGCTTGATGGCGGCCACGGCGTGCTCGTCTACCACTACGGAAAGCAGACGGCGCTAGCGCTCTGGGGATCCGGCCCGGGCTTTGCCATGGACGCCAACATGCTGCTGGCCTGGCACAAATACGGTGGCGGGAAGGAGCTCCTTGCAAAGCTCTATGATTCCATAGGCGCCAATGTGGTTTCCTTCCCCTATGGACCGATGCCGACACAGCCGCTCGGCTGGTTCAAGAAACCGGTTTCCAAGGTCGAAGACATCCAAGGCCTCAAGTTCCGTACCGTTGGCATCTCGATTGACGTCTTCACCGGCCTGGGTGCGGCCGTCAACGCGCTACCTGGCGGTGAAATCGTTGCGGCATTGGATCGCGGCCTGCTCGACGCGGCCGAGTTCAACAACGCCTCGTCCGATCGGGTGCTTGGTTTTCCGGACGTGTCCAAGGTCTGCATGCTGCAGAGCTATCACCAGAATGCGGAGCAGTTCGAGGTCCTGTTCAACAAGGCGAAATACGACGCCCTGCCCGATCAGATGAAGGCAATCATCACCAATGCGGTCGAGGCAGCCTCGCAGGACATGGCCTGGAAGGCGATCGACCGTTATTCGAAAGACTATTTGGAGATGCAGACGCAGGACAAGGTCAAATTCTACAAGACACCGGAAGCAATCCTCAAGCGACAGCTGGAGGTCTATGACGAGGTCGTGAAGAAGAAGGCGGCTGAAAACCCGCTGTTCAGGGAGGTCCTTGAGTCGCAGATCGCCTTTGCCCGGCGGACAACACAATGGGAACAGGACGTAGTCGTCAGCCGCCGCCTGGCCTTCGATCATTACTTCGGACGTGGCGGGGCAGCAAAGAATATCTGAAGCACAGTTTGAGCCGGCAAGGCACCATCGGGGCCATGACCGAACGGTGCCTTGCCTTCTTACCGACACTCACTCTGGCCAACACTCTGGCCATCCGGCTGCCTCGCATGAACGTCCAGCAGTTCCTGAATACAGTCGATGCAATCAGCGCGTGGGTCGGCAAGGCCGCGGCGTGGCTGATCATCGGGCTGATGACGCTGGTCTGCGCCGAGGTCTTCAAGCGCTACATCCTGAACATGCCCACGGCGTGGATATTCGACGCCAGCAACATGTTGTACGGCTCGCTGTTCATGCTCGCCGGAGCCTATGCGCTGGCGCAGAATGCCCATGTGCGCGGCGACTTTCTCTACAGCTCGATGCGACCCCGGATCCAAGCCGCGCTCGATCTTTTGCTGTACGTGGTTTTCTTCCTGCCGGGGATCGCGGCCCTCGTCTATGCAGGCTACGACTATGCCGCGATTTCATGGCGGATCGGGGAGCATTCGACCGTGACAGCGGAGGGTCCGCCGATCTACCAATTCAAATCGGTCATTCCGCTGGCCGGCGCCCTGGTGATGCTCCAGGGCGTGGCCGAAATCGTGCGCTGCATCGTCTGTCTCAGGACTGGGCAATGGCCCAGCCGGCGCAAGGACGTTGCAGAGATCGACGTCGTGGAGGGACAGCTCGCGCTCAGCGAATATGTGGATGAAGGGACGCGCAAGACCGCCATCGAGCGCGCACAAAAGATAGACGAGGAAGCACGCCAGCGCGGAATGGGTGGAGACCTGCAGAGTTGAGCGATCCAGCCCTCGGACTCACGATGCTCATGCTCATCGTGGTCGTCATCGTCATGGGTTTCCCGACAGCCTTCACGCTGATGGGCCTTGGCATGTTTTTCGGGTTCTATGCGTTCTACAACCCGGCGGAGCACTGGATCGACAACCGCGTCTTCGATCTGATGGTCGAGCGCACTTATGGGGCAATGACCAATGACGTCCTGATCTCCATCCCGCTTTTCGTGCTCATGGGATATGTGATGGAACGCGGGGCGCTGGTCGACAAGATGTTCTACAGCATCCAGCTTTCGTTCCGACGGGTACCGGCGTCGCTGGCCATTGCTACGCTTATCGTCTGCACCTTCTGGGGCATCGCCAGTGGCCTCGTCGGCGCCGTTGTGGTCCTGATGGGGGTGATTGCCTTCAATCCGATGCTGCGCGCCGGATACGATGTGAAGCTCGCTTCCGGCGTGATCACCGCGGGCGGCACGCTGGGCATCCTGATCCCGCCCTCGGTCATGATCATCGTCTATGCGGCGGTTGCAGGCCAGTCCATCGTGAAGCTCTATGCCGCGGCGATGTTCCCCGGTTTTTTCCTCGCTTTCCTTTATCTCGTCTACATTCTTGGCTGGGCGATAATCAATCCGAAGATCGCCCCGCCTTTGCCGGAGGATCAAACAAGGGTTCCGGTGCCGGCGTGGATGCGAAGCTTTCAGACAGTTTACTCGCGCAACATGCTTGTTGGACTTCTTTCCGCATTGTTCTCGCCGTCCAAGGCGACGGCGCTCGAGACGGAGAGCGGACGCCTCACATATTGGAAGCTGTTCAAGAATTTCTGCGCTGCGCTGGTGCCCTTCGCCTTGATAGTACTCACCCTCTTGCTGGTGTGGTGGTATGTCGTCATCTATCCGCAAGCATCGGCCGACGTCGAAGCTCCAGCCGGATTGGAGCAGCTCGGTGCTCCGGCGGTGGAGGAACTCGGCGCACCCGCGGTGGATGCAGGGCCGGCAACCAGCTTCTACGTCACCTTCGGCATCATCGCGGCACTCGCCGCGGTGGTGCTCGTCCGCTACTACCGGAACATGACCGCCGAACGGCTCGAGATCCTGAAGCTCCTGGTCTCGTCGGTCATGCCGCTGGGCATACTTACCGTCGTCGTGCTCGGCGTCATCCTATTCGGAATCACGACGGCGACCGAGTCCGCGGCAGTCGGCGCCGCTGGTGCCTTTCTGCTGGCGTTCCAGGCCCGAACGCTCGACTGGAAGCGCATCAAGGAAGCAGTGTTCCTGACGGCGAAGACCACAGCCATGGTTTGCTGGCTCTTTGTCGGCTCGGCGCTGTTCTCCGCCGTTTTTGCGATCCTCGGCGGCCAGGCACTTCTCGAGCAATGGGTGCTGTCGCTCGACTTGTCGCCCGTGCAGTTCATGATCCTGTCTCAAGCGATCATATTCATTCTCGGTTGGCCGCTCGAATGGACCGAAATCATCATCATCTTCGTGCCGATCTTCCTGCCGATGTTGAAGCACTTCAACATCGACCCGATCCTCTGGGGGGTTCTCGTCTTCGTGAATTTGCAAGCGGCGTTCTTGTCACCCCCGGTAGCGATGTCGGCGTTCTATCTCAAGGGCGTTTCCCCACCGCACGTCACCCTCAACCAGATATTCGCAGGCATGATGCCTTACATGCTGATCGTCATCCTCTGCATGATCCTCATGTATATCTGGCCCGGCATGGCGCTCTGGCTTCCGAACTATCTTTACGGCGGCTGAGAAAGACTCGGTTCTCGGACGCCTTCCGCGACAGCGCGTTTTCGGCCGCTTTGACCCACGGGATGTCCTTTTGAACGCCAAAGCAGGATCTCGGAGATACAGGTGATCGGAAGGTCTACTTTCGGGCTACAATCGGCGCGAGCGAATGACGGGTCACAGTTCACGTCGACGCACGCAGGGCATGAAGGTCCGCTTCTGGCCTTCCGAGCCTCGAAGCCGCAAGTCCGCTTTCGGCCCTATTGAGACGTTCAAGCAGTTTTCCTACCTATTCGCACCCAGCACTCTCACGGCACAAAAATCAAAAACACATACGTGCAAAACACCACCAGATGCACCAGCCCGGTCAGGAACGTCGTTCTCTCCGTACTAAAGCTCACATTGCAGATAAAAAGCGCCAGAACCAACAGCACCGTGTCGGTCGCCGGCAGCCCCAAGGTCAGCCCTCTTCCGGTCAGCAGGCTGGCGGCGGCGATGCCCGGTATTGTCAGGCCGATCGTGGCGCAGGCCGAACCCATCGCGACGTTCAGGCCGCGCTGCAGCTCGTTGCTGAGGGCGGCGCGAACCGCCGAAATCGCTTCCGGCATCAAGACCAGCCCGGCGATCATTGCGCCGACAATGGCGTCGGCCTGGGGCACCTGGTAGGCGACGAGCGCGTCTTCGACGCTGGCGGCGACCTGCTCGGCCAGCATGACGATGCCGATCAGCCCGATCAGCAGGAGAACAACGCCGGCGGCGATGCTTTCGTGGGCGTCGGTTCGCGCTGCTGCGCCATGCGCTTGTGCGTCGATAAAATCGTCGCGGTGGCGGACAGTCTGCGCGAACAGAAAGCCGGCATAGAGCAGCACGGAAAGGACGCTGACGAAGCCGAGTTGCGCCGCCGAGAACGTGCCGGGATCGGTGGTTCGCGTGTAGGTCGGCAGAATGAGCGTCATGACGCTCAGCGCGACCAGCACCGCCAGATAGGCGCTGGTTCCTTGGCGGACGATCGCCTGCTTGCGATGACGCCAGCCGCCAAGCGTGAGACACATGCCGACAACGCCGGTTGAGGTGATCATCACCGTCGAGAAGACGGATTCGCGGGCAAGCGTCGGGTTGTTGGCGCCGTGCAGCATGATGGAAACGATGATCGACACTTCGATTGCCGTCACGGCGATGGTCAGCACCAGCGTGCCGTACGGCTCGCCTACCCGCCTGGCCACCGCCTCGGCGTGGTCGAGCACGACGAAAATGGTGATGAACATGATCGCGCTCGACAGCGCGCCGATGAATATCCTGGTGCCCAGCGACCCTTCGTCCACCGACACCCCGCTGGCCCTGACCGCGACAGCCATCGCCAGGGCGGCCAACGGCATGCCGTAGGAAACCGCCGATCTTGCGAAACCACTCATTGTCACCTTTTTGCGTTCCACCCGCAGGGAAGCTCGCGCGCTAGCCGGGCGTGTTGGCCTTGACGACCTTCTTGCATTCGGGCGTCAGCTCGCTCATGTGACCGGCCAGGCATTTGACGACGCGGCCACCGCCCGGCAACACGCCCTTGCACAACTTTTGGTAATCTGCCTGGCAGGCCTCACGCTCGGCCGCCGTCTGCGCCAGCGCCGCGGTGGCTGCCAGCTGAGTTGCCAGGAAAAGCACGCTTAACCCAATCCGCATGGAACACCCCCTCAATATGTTGCCCAAACAACGCCTCCGTCACGCGTAGACGCAAGTCTTTCACGCCGTCTTCTGCGTCACCAGTCCCAGTTCATCGATCATCGCCTGGCGCATCAGGAATTTCTGCGGCTTGCCGGTCACCGTCATCGGCAATTCGGTGCGGAAGCGGATGTAGCGCGGGATTTTGAAATGGGCGATCTGGCCGGCGCAGAAGGCCTTGATCTCCTGCTCCGTGGTGATCTGGCCGGGCTTCAGCACGATCCAGGCGCACAGCTCCTCGCCATATTTCGGGTCAGGAATGCCGAACACCTGCACCTCCTTGACCTTGGGGTGGCGATAGAGGAACTCCTCGACCTCGCGCGGATAGACGTTCTCGCCGCCGCGGATGACCATGTCCTTGACCCGACCGACGATGTTGCAATAGCCCTCGGCATCGATGGTGGCGAGGTCGCCGGTGTGCATCCAGCCGTCGGCGTCGATGGCCTCGCGGGTCTTCTGCTCGTCGTCCCAATAGCCCTTCATCACGGAGTAGCCGCGCGTGCAGAGCTCGCCCGGCGCACCGACCGCGACGGTGGCGCCTTCGGCGTCGATGGCCTTGACCTCGACATGCGGATGGACGCGGCCGACGGTCGAAACGCGCTTTTCCAGGGGATCGTCGACGCTGCTCTGGAACGACACCGGGCTGGTTTCGGTCATGCCATAGGCGATGGTCACCTCGGCCATATGCATCAGCGACACCACCTTTTTCATCACCTCGATCGGGCATGGCGAGCCGGCCATAATGCCGGTGCGCAGGCTGGTGAGATCGAAGGAGGCGAACTCCGGATGATCGAGCAGGCCGACGAACATGGTCGGTACGCCGTAGAGCGCGGTGCAGCGTTCCGTTGCCACCGCTTTCAGCGTGGCGCCGGCATCGAAACCCTCGCTCGGGAAAACCATGGTCGCGCCCTTGGTGACGCAGCCCATCGTACCCATCGACATGCCGAAGCAATGGTAGAGCGGCACCGGGATGCACAGCAGGTCGTCGACGGTGAGCCTGATTGCCGAAGTGACGAAATTGCCGTTGTTGACGATGTTGTTGTGGGTCAGCGTCGCGCCCTTCGGCGCGCCGGTCGTGCCGCTGGTGAACTGGATGTTGATGGCGTCGTCCGGTTTCAGCCCGTCGGTGATGCGGTCGAGCCTGTCATGTTCGTCGCGCCCGGCCATCGCCAGCACGTCGGCGAAGTTGAACATGCCCGGCGAACTCTCCTCGTCCATGCGGATGACGATCTTCAGCGCCGGCAGTCTGTTGGCTTCGAGCTTGCCCGGGGTGGCCTTGGCAATCTCCGGCGCCAGCGTCTCGATCATGCCGAGATAGTCGGAACTCCTGAATTTGGCGGCGGTGACCAGCGCCTTGCAGCCGACCCTGTTCAAGGCATATTCCAGTTCGACCAGCCGGTAGGCCGGGTTGATGTTGACCAGGATCAGGCCGATGCGGGCGGTGGCGAATTGCGTCACCAGCCATTCCCAGCGGTTCGGCGACCAGATGCCGACGCGATCGCCTTTCTCGAGGCCGAGCACCAGGAAGCCGGCGGCCAGCGCATCGACCGTGTCCGACAGTTCCTCCCAGGTAAAGCGCTTGTCCTGCTCGACGAAGACGGCGGCATCGAGCGTGCCGTATTTGCCGACGGTGTCGGCAAACAGCGCCGGGATCGTCAGGTTGAGGAGCGGCACGCTGCGGTCACCGGAGACATGCGCGGTGCCGTCGACCGGCGCAATGAACGAGCCACCCTCGCCCTTGCCGCGCAGGCTGGCGGCATTCTTCAACTCGTCGAGATTGATCGGCATCGCCGTGTCCTCCGCAGACAGGCCGAGCCTATCAGCCCGGCGGGGTGGTGGAAATCCCGTCGATGGTAGGGCTGGGGTTGGAACTCGCCTGTCAGGGCCGAAAACAAAAAACCCGCCTCGGCGGGCGGGTCTTCGGGGCCAATTGGCACCATAGCGGGATTAGTAGCATAGCTGCCGGCACAAAGCAAGAACAAAATTGCTGTGTTATAGGGAAATCGCTTCAGGCACCAGCGGCCAAGCTGCTCATCTCCCTCCTTGAGGGGGAGATGCCAAGTGGTGCCAAAAGAGGGCAGGCCAGAGGGGGTCGTCTCGCGTGGAGCACCAGCCTGTTCTGTCGTTAAGGGAGTCGCGTCAAGGCGAACCGACCCCCTCTGTCGCCTACGGCGACATCTCCCCCTCAAGGGGGGAGATTGGCCGCGACGCCATCCTGGCCGCAACATCCCGCAACACCGCCTCGTCGGCCGCGGCGCGCATCTTCCGCGACGCCACGAGGCAGGCCTGCGAGCGCAGGATCACCCCATCGGCCAGCACTTTCAGATGGTTGGCGCGCAGGGTCGAGCCTGACGTGGTGATGTCGACGACGATGTCGGCCAATCCCGCAGCCGGCGCGCCTTCGGTGGCGCCGAGGCTTTCGACGATGCGGTAGACCTGGATGCCATGCTTTTGCGAAAAGAACTGCTGGGTCAGGCGCCAGTATTTGGTGGCGATCCTGAGTCGCCGGCCATGGCGCTGGCGAAAATCGGCGGCGACGTCGTCGAGGTCGGCCATCGTGTCGACGTCGAGCCAGATGTCGGGCACGGCGACGACGACATCGGCATTGCCGAAACCGAGGCGGGCGATGATTTCGGCGCGCGCCTCGCAATCGGCGAGGTTTTCGCGCAGCAAATCCTCGCCGGTGATGCCGAGATCGACCGAGCCCTGGCCGATCTCGCCGGCAATCTCGGAGGCCGACAGGAACGCCACCTCGACGCCGTCCAGGCCATCGATGCGGGCGCGGTATTTGCGCTCGTCGCCAGGCAGGCTGACGGCAAGCCCCGCCTTGGCCAGCACCTCCAGCGCCTGCTCCTTGAGCCGGCCTTTCGACGGGATCGCCAGCGTGATCATGGCGCCGTCTCCCGCAGCGCCTCGATGCGGTCGAGCCAGACGGAAAAGCCGACGCCGGGGATCGGCGTTTTTGCGCCGAGCAGCGTCAGCAGCCGGTCGTAGCGGCCACCGCCGGCCAGCGGCCGGTCGCCGTCCTGCGCCGCGATCTCGAAGACGAGGCCGGTGTAGTAATCGAGCGGACGGCCGAAGGCGGCGTCGTAGCGGATTTCAGACATCGGCAGGCCGAGGCTTTCGATCGCCGCGGCGCGGGCAGAAAAATTCTCCAGCGCAGCCCCCAGCGAAAGCCCGGCATCGGCCGCGAAAGTTTCTAGCGCCGGGGCGGCGCTATCGAGCGGCACGTCGATCGCCAGAAACCCCTTCAGCGCCGCAAATGCCTCGTTCGACAGCCGCACGCTGCGCAGCTCGGCCTTCTCGATCAGGCGCCGCGCAATCTCGGACGGCGAACGCCCGGCTGTTGCCGACAGGCCGGCCTGTTCCATGCCGCCGGCGATATGCGCCGAAAGAGCTTCCAGATCGCCGTCGAGGACAAGGGCGGCGACCGGGCCGGCGAGCTGGCTGTTGCGCGGCGGATTGGCGAGGTCGGCAAGGGCAGCCTCGAGCATCGGCGCCGAGCCGAAGGCGCGGGCCAGCCGCATGCGCCAGCCGCGCGGCAGGCCAAGCGCTGCCAGCACCGCCTCGAAAATGGTCTGGTCGCCGAGCGTCACCGCCAGCTCCCGGCCGGGCAGCACCAGCGAAAGCAGCGCATGCGCATCGGCCAGCGAGCGCGCGTCGGCGGCGGCCGTGTCGCGGTCGCCGAGGTCCTCGATGCCGGCCTGGAAGAACTCGTTGCCGCCCTCGCGGCGCTGGCGAAACACCTCGCCGAGATAGGAGTAGCGGCGCGGCGTGCCGGCCTGGCTGGCAATGTGGTCGAGGCAGACCGGAATGGTGAATTCCGGCCGCAGGCAAAGCGTCTGCCCGGTCTCGCTTTCGGTGAGAAAAATTCGGCGCCGCAAATCCTCGCCGGCCATGTCGAGGAACGGATCGGCCGGCTGCAGCACAGCGACTTCGACCGCATGAGTGTTGCGCGCGGCGAAGAGCGTCGCGATGTCGGATGCGATGGCGGGATAGCGGGAGGTCATGGGGATGTGGGGCGCGAGGCACCCCCCTCTGGCCTGCCCTCTTTGCCACTACTTGGCATCTCCCCCTCAAGGGGGGAGATTGGCAGCTTCGCGGTCGGCGCATCGCTTGCTGTTTTGAAAACTTGGCGACGGCGGCGGCGAGATTGATCTCCCCCCTTGAGGGGGAGATGGCCGGCAGGCCAGAGGGGGGTGCTCACGCGCCACCTTTCGCCCGGTCGGCCGCCTGCGCCGCCAGTATCTTCTTCACCTCGGCGACCAGCTCGCCTTCCGCCACCGTCACCTGCGCCGGTCGTGCGGCGCGCCATTCGGCGTTGTCGGCGATCTCGGCCGACATCTTCGCGCCCTCGATCAGGTCCTTGATCTGCAGCTCGCCCTTGGCGCGCTCGTCGCCGCCCTGGATGATGGCGACCGGGCTGCCGCGGCGGTCGGCATATTTCAGCTGCGCCTTCATGCCGGCGCCGCCGAGATACATTTCCGAGCGGATGCCGGCGGCGCGCAGCTCGGCCACCATCTTCTGGTAGCGGCCGAGGCTTTCCGTGTCCTTGTCCATGGTCAGCACGACGACCGGCGCGATGACATCGGAAGTATCGAGCTTGCCGAGGTTCTTCAGCGCCGTCATCAGGCGGGAGACGCCGATGGAAAAACCGGTCGCCGGCACCGGCTCGCCACGGAAGCGCGAGACCAGACCGTCATAGCGACCGCCGCCGCCAACCGAGCCGAAGCGCACGATCTGCCCGTCCTCGTTGGGGATCTCGGCCAGCAGCTCGGCCTCATAGACCGGGCCGGTGTAATATTCGAGGCCACGCACGACAGAGGGGTCGATGCGGATGCGATCCTCACCGTAGCCGCTTTGTGCGACCATGGTTCTTATCTGCTCCAACTCTGCAAGGCCCTCGACAAACGAGGCGTTCGTGATGCCCAGATGTTCGAGTTTCCTTTCCTCGATAAGATTGCTGAGACCGGGGTTGATGGATCCCAGTGTCTGGACAATTTTTTCGGGATCGTGCTGCGCCATGACTGTGAAATAGCTGATGACAACGTCGATTTGCGTATTGTCCAGCCCGGCGCCCTTGGTGAAATCACCACTCTCGTCCTTGCGCCCGGCGCCCAGAAGCAGGCGCACGCCCGCGACGCCAAGCTTGTCCAGCTTGTCGATCGCCCGCAGCACGGTCAGCCGGCGGCCGATATTCTCGTCGCCGCCGAGGCCGATCGCCTCCAGCACGCCATCGAGCACTTTTCGGTTGTTGACGCGGACGACGTAGTCGCCGCGCTTGATGCCGAGCGCCTCCATCACATCGGCCATCATCATCGCCATCTCGGCGTCGGCGGCGACGCCCGGCGTGCCGACCGTGTCGGCGTCGAACTGCATGAACTGGCGGAAGCGGCCAGGACCGGGCTTTTCGTTGCGGAACACCCAGCCGGAGCGATAGCTGCGATAGGGTTTCGGCAGACGCTCGAAATTCTCGGCGACAAAGCGCGCCATCGGCGCGGTCAGGTCGTAGCGCAGCGACAGCCACTGGTCGTCGTCGTCCTGGAACGAGAACACGCCCTCGTTCGGCCGGTCCTGGTCGGGCAGAAACTTACCCAGCGCATCGGTGTATTCGATCAGCGGCTGGTCGACCGGCTCGAAACCGTAGAGCTCGAAGACCGAGCGGATCGTCGCCATCATCTTCTCGACAGCGCGCAGATCGTCGGCGCCGCGGTCGACAAAGCCGCGCGGCAGCCGCGCTTTCATCTTTTCGGATTTGTCGGCCATGGGATGGGTACTTTGCTAAGCAATTGGTGACTTATTTCGGGTCGGCGTGTCCTACCGATGCAGCCCGGAGAAGGCAAGGGTTTGCGCTTCTCCCTGCTCCCCTTGCGTGAGGAGGCAAGAAAAAGAAGCTGAAACAATTGCGCCATGCGCGCGGCATCGTGCCGACACAATCCGGGCCGATAAGCGCGCCGAAACACGGGGTTCGGGGCTATGGCCACGCTACAGAAGTTCGACATCATCGATAGCGGCGCACGCGACGTCTCGGTCCGGCTGCGGCCGGCCGATGGTTATGCGCCGAAGACGAAGCAAATCGCCGGACCGTTCGAGATCGCGGCGCAACAGCGCAGCGGGCCGACCATGCGCGACGTGCTGATGACCGGCCTGCTGGTGATTTATCCGGTGTTCGCCGCGCTGGCGGCCATCCTCGCCGGATTTTTCCTGGCCGGCGCCGGCGGCGCCTGAGCCGCTACTTCGGCCGCTTGAACGCTTTCCGCTCCGCCTCGACCGGCTCGCGGCAGACGCAGCCCTCGAGATGGTCGTTGACCAGCCCCATCGCCTGCATGAAGGCGTAGACGGTGGTCGGGCCGACAAAGCTCCAGCCGCGCTTCTTCAGCTCCTTCGAAATGCGGACCGAAACCGCCGTCGTCGGATTGGCGCGCAGATGGGCGAGGTCGACGATCTCGGGCCGCTCGTCCGGTCCGGGCTCGAACTTCCAGAACCAGGCGGCCAGCGAGCCGGCCTCGTCGATGAGTTCGCGGGCGCGCTTGGCGTTGTTGATGGTCGAGACGATCTTGCCGCGGTGGCGGATGATGCCGGCATTGCCGACCAGGCGCTCGACGTCTTCATCGGTGAAGGCGGCGATCTTGTCGACATCGAAGCCGGCAAACGCCTCGCGGAAATTGTCGCGCTTGCGCAATATGGTCAGCCAGGACAGGCCCGACTGAAAGCCTTCGAGGCAGATCTTTTCGAACAGCCGGCGGTCGTCGGCGACCGGCCGGCCCCATTCGTGATCGTGGTAGTGCAGATAATCCGGCAGGTTGCCGTGCCAGAAGCAGCGGGCGATGCCGTCGGCACCGGCAAGCAGACCTGTCTTTTCGTCCATGGCGGAATTCCGTTCGTGTCTTGACGTTAACGCGTTTTGACGCGGCCTTTACCGCGGCTTTACCAGATTCCTGAACCCGGCGGTAACCACACCAAAAGCTTTACTGACAGATCGGCATTTTACGCATTCCGATTCATGTTTCGGTTGCCGCTTCGCGCCCAATGTCGGCGAAATCGGGGAGGCTTTGCACCCCGGCATGTTCGACGATCAAGGTGCGTTGCGATGAAGATATTCTTGTTCCCACTGTTCGGCGCCGCCGCCGTGCTTGCGGCCGGCGCCGCCAATGCCAACGACCGCTATGCCGAGAGGCCGCCGGTGGTGGTCAGCCCCGACCTTTCGGCGCCCTGGGTGCTGCAGCTCGGCCATGCGCCGGGCATCGTGCGGCAGAGCCGGCAAGAAGTGCAGCCGCAACGGCGCTACCGGCGGCTGGCGGAACCGGATCAGCTGCGCACCGCAGCGCTGCAGGCACCGGCCAAGCGCATGGTGATGCGGCCGCAGATCGACCCTATCTATCTACCGCAGGAGGTCGCGTATGACGGCCCGCAGAAGCCGGGCACGATCGTCATCGATACGCGAGAGAATTTCCTCTATCTGGTCGAGAAGAACGGCAAGGCGCGGCGCTATGGCGTCGGCACCGGCAAGCCGGGCTTCGAATGGTCCGGCACCCACAAGATCACCAACAAGCGGGTCTGGCCGGACTGGCGGCCGCCGACGGTGATGATCGCCCGCGAAGCCGCCAAGGGCCGTTATCTGCCGACCTATCTCGCCGGCGGCATGGAAAACCCGCTCGGCGCGCGCGCGCTCTATCTCGGCTCGACCGAGTACCGCATCCACGGCACCAACCAGCCCTGGACGATCGGCGGCGCGGTGTCGTCGGGCTGCATCCGCATGCGCAACGAGGACGTGGTCGATCTTTACGAACGCGTGAATATCGGAACAACGGTGGTGGTGATATAGTTGCCGCAGCGAATCATCTGGTCTAGAAAGACATTCGCTTTGGCTTTCTGAGGCCAGATGAATGAATAACGGGGGACGGGCCGTGTGGGGATACGGCCAGTCACGAAAGGGCAGCGCGGCAAGCCGTGCTGCCCTTTTTGTTTCCGCCAACGCCAGCAAGAATTGCCGGGAAGATTTCGCCGGCACGTCGCGCGACCGGCATAGCGGTTCGTTTTTCGCGCTGCCTTTTCGCGGTTGCTTTGCTATGTGGCGGCTAAAGTTCCAGACAAAGGCCCTATCCCGATGACCCTCTCCGACGACAGCCGCTATCTCAGGGGCGGCCCGGTTGCCCAACGCATCATCGCCGGCGTGCGCGAGGACGCGGCAATCGCCACGGCCGAAGGCTTTCCGCCCAAGCTGGTGTCGATCACCGTCGGCGACACCGCGGCGGTCGACGTCTATGTCCGCAACCAGCGCGCCAAGGCGGGGCTTGCCGGCATCGGCTTCGAGGAAAGGCGTTTTCGCGCCGACATCACCGCCGGCGAACTCGAAGCGGCGATCCACGGCCTGAACGCCGACCCGCGCGTCACCGGCATCATCATCCAGCGTCCGGTACCGGTGCACATCCCGATCAAGACGCTGCAGGCGGCGGTGCATCCGCTCAAGGATGTCGAGGGCATGCATCCGGCCTCGATCGGCAACATCGTCTATAACCAGCTCGACCTGGCGCCCTGCACCGCGGCCGCTTCGGTCGAACTGCTCAGGGAAACCGGCCTCGACCTCAAGGGGCTCGAAGTGGTGGTCGTTGGCCATTCAGAGATCGTCGGCAAGCCGATCGCTTTCCTTTTGATGAGCGAAGGCGCGACGGTGACCGTCTGTCACCACATGACGCGTTCGGTGGCGGCACACGCACGCCGCGCCGACGCGCTGTTCGTCGCCGTCGGCAAGCCGCGGCTGATCAAGGCCGACATGGTCAAGCCAGGCGCCGCCGTAATCGATATCGGCATCAATTCGGAGATCGGGCCGGACGGCGAAAGCCGCATCGTCGGCGACGTCGATACCGAGAGCGTCAAGCATGTCGCGTCTTGGATCACGCCGGTGCCGGGCGGCGTCGGCCCGATCACCGTGGCGATCCTGCTGCGCAACACGATGGTGGCGCTCAGCCGGCAGCGGGCACGCTACCAGGCGACCTACGGCACGGCGGACAGACTGGCGGCAGAGTAGGCGACTGGCGGATCACTTGGCCGTGACGACTGCCCTCTCTTCGCGAACGCCTTCGGGCTTCGGCCCACCATAAGCCCAGTCGAGCAGTTTTATCGTGTGCACCACCGGCATCTTCGCAGCCGAGGCGATCTGGGTGATGCAGCCGATATTGCCGGTGGCGACGATTTCAGCACCGGTCGCTTCGATATTCCTGACCTTGCGGTCGCGCAGCGTCGCCGAAATCCCGGGCTGCAGGATGTTGTAGGTGCCGGCGGACCCGCAGCACAAATGCCCTTCGCGCGGCTCGCGCACGACGAAGCCAGCTCTAGCCAGAAGCTCCTTCGGCTGGCGGGTGATCTTCTGGCCGTGCTGCATCGAGCAGGCGGAATGATAGGCGACGACCGTGCCCGGCTTGCGCACCGGCTCCGGCAGGTCGAGGCCTGCCAGATATTCGGTGATGTCCCTGGCCAGCGCCGAGACGCGCGCCGCCTTGTCGACATAGGCCGGATCGAGGCGCAGCAGGAAGCCGTAATCCTTGATGGTGGTGCCGCACCCGGAGGCAGTAATGATTATCGCGTCGAGCCCGCCTTGCTCGATCGCGCGCGTCCAGGCGTCGACGTTCCGCCGGGCGGAGGCCAAGGCAGCGTCCTCGCGTCCCATGTGATGCACCAGCGCGCCGCAGCAGCCCTCGCCCTGGGGCACCACGACCTCGACGCCAAGCCGGGTCAGCAGCGAAATCGCAGTTTCGTTGATGCCAGGATCGAGCACGGATTGCGCGCAGCCGGTGAGGATGGCGACGCGGCCATTTTTCTTCGCTCCCTGCCCGGCATGGACGGCCGGCGAGGCCATCGGCGAGCCTGCCGGGACCGACGCCGGTGCGAGCCTCAGCATGGCGCCCAGAGGCCTCAAGGCCTGGATTTTCTCAAACAGGCCGGCGAATGGCTGGCCGAGCTTCGCCAGCTTGAGCGCCGCGCGAAAACGCGAGGGATAAGGCAGCACGAAGGCCAGCATGGCGCGCGTCAGACGATCGGCCAGCGGACGCTTGTAGGTCTCCTCGATATGGGCGCGGGCGTGGTCGACCAGATGCATGTAATTGACGCCCGACGGGCAGGTGGTCATGCAGGCAAGGCAGGACAGGCAGCGGTCGATATGGGTGACGATCTCCTTGTCTGCCGGACGGCCGTTTTCCAGCATGTCCTTGATCAGGTAGATCCGGCCGCGCGGTGAATCCAGTTCGTTGCCGAGCGTCACATAGGTCGGGCAGGTGGCGGTACAGAAGCCGCAATGCACGCATTTGCGCAGGATCTTCTCCGATTCCGCGACATGCGGATCGGCGAGCTGGGCAAGCGAAAAGGAGGTCTGCACGTAAACGAATCCTTACCGTTTGAGCATGATCTTTTCCAAAAACCGGTACCCACTTTTTGGGATCATGCTCATAGCCCGAGGAACCAGCTTTCCGGGTTCTTGACCGGCTCGCCGCGCTGCAGCGCCTGCAGGCCGAGAATGCAGCGGGCGATGAACCAGACGGCAACGGCAACCATCAGCACGACACCAATGACCACGATCATCAGCAGCGCCGAGATCAGCGCATAGAGCAGGCCGATCCAGAAGGTGCGGATCAGGAATGTGTAATGGCTCTCGACGAAGCCGCCGGCCTTGCCGCGATTGATATAGGCCAGGACGATGCCGACAATGCCGCTGACGCCGATGGCTAGGCCGGCGAGATAGAGGATGTAGATGACCAGCGCATTGGTCGGACCGGGCTCCAGCCAGCGGTCGGTCTGGCGTGACGTACCGTTTTGACCTGGATCGCTCATTGTGCTTCTCCCTCGGTTGCCGGGGCGAGAGTAGCAGAGCCTGCGCCCGGCGCCATACGCCCGGGATTGAGGATGTTCTTCGGGTCGAATTCGGCCTTCAGCCGCGCCGACAGTGCTGCCAGTTGCGGCGCTTGCGGTTCGAACACCGGTATCGCAGCGCGGTGCGCAGGGGCGGCACGCACCAGCGTCGCATGGCCGCCGCCATGTTTTTTGATCAAGCCGCGCAACAGGCCGGCCTCGGGATCGTCCTGCTGCATGCGCAGCCAGATCAGCCCGCCCTGCCAATCGTAGAGGGCATCGACCGCGGCCTGCATGCGCAGCGCCAGCACCATACGGTGGCCCTGCGACGGCGCCATCGAGACGCGCCACACCGGCCTTTCGCTGCCGTCGGCGAACGGCGCGCAGTCGCGGATATCGCGCCAGACCGAATACGAGACCGAACCGGAAATCTCCTGCAGCGGCCCGGCGTTTTTCAGCAGGTCTTTCAGCGCGGCGATGCGGTAGGCGACCGATGGGCCGAAACCCTCGATGCGCAGCAGCGTCGCCGCATCTGTGCCGAGACTGCCACCGGCGACGCGCGCGGCGACCCGTTCGGGAAGATGGGCCGCACTCGACACTTCCGCGCTCGTGCCCAGCGCCAGCGCCATGGCGGCGGCGGCATGATCGTCGAGCAGGCCGCGGATTGCGAGCGTGGCCTCTGTCTCGGCTGAAGGCAGCACCTTGAAGGTGACGTCGGTGAGCACCGCCAGCGTGCCCCAGCTGTTGGCCATCAGCTTGGAGAGATCATAGCCGGTGACATTCTTGACCACGCGGCCGCCCGACTTGAAGGCCTCGCCGCGCCCGGAAACGGCCGCTATGCCGAGGATATGGTCGCGCGCAGCCCCGGCCTTCAGCCGCCGCGGGCCGGAAAGGTTCGCGGCGAGTGCGCCGCCGATCGTGCCTCGCGCTGCCTCACCGCCGAGCAGCGGGCCGTAGTCCATCGGCTCGAAGGCCAGTTGCTGGCCGTTTTCGGCAAGCAGGCTTTCGATCTCTGCCAGCGGCGTGCCGGCTTTCGCCGACAGCACCAGCTCGGCCGGCTCATAGAGCGTGACGCCGGAGAGTTTGGAAAGGTCGAGCGTATGCTCGCCCTGCTGCGGCCGGCCGATGCCGCGCTTGGAACCATGGCCGATGATTTCGAGCGGCGAGTCTTCCGCGGCTGCCCAAGCGATGGTGGAGAGGGTTTCCGCGGCGGTTGAGGGGGTGAAGGTGGTCATGGCGATACGCCGCGTTCCTTCGCGCCCCCCTCTGTCCTGCCGGACATCTCCCCCTCTAGGGGGGAGATTGGCAGCCTTGCGGACGGAGCTCTTTTTTGAAGATTGGCGAAAGCCGAAGTGACATCCGATCTCCCCCCTTGAGGGGGAGATGTCCGGCAGGACAGAGGGGGGTGTTCAAGCGCCAACATCCCGATCAAAACCTCGGAATGTCCGGGAACGCCAGTTGCCCGCGATGCACGTGCATCCGCCCGAGTTCGGCGCATCGCCTCAGCTGCGGAAATACCTTGCCCGGGTTGAGCAGGTGGTTGGGGTCGAAGGCGCATTTGACGCGCATCTGCTGGTCGAGGTCGATCTGGTTGAACATTTCCGGCATCAGGTCGCGCTTCTCGACGCCGACCCCGTGCTCGCCGGTCAGCACGCCGCCGACCTTGACGCAGAGCCGCAATATGTCGGCGCCGAAGCTTTCCGCCTTGTCGAGTTCGCCCGGCACATTGGCGTCATAGAGGATCAGCGGGTGCAGATTGCCGTCGCCGGCGTGGAAGACATTGGCGACGCCGAGCCCGTATTTCTGCGACAGTTCGCGCATGCCGGCGAGGACGCGCGGCAGTTCCTTGCGCGGTATGGTGCCGTCCATGCAGTAATAGTCGGGCGAGATGCGGCCGACCGCCGGGAAGGCTGCCTTGCGGCCGGCCCAGAAACTCAGCCGCTCCTGCTCCGACTGCGACGTGCGGCATGTGGTCGAGCCGTTCCTGTAGGCAATGGCTTCGACCAGGCCGATTAGATGGTCGACCTCGACACCCGGCCCATCCAGTTCGACGATCAGCAGCGCCTCGACATCCAGGGGATAGCCGGCCTGGACGAAATCCTCGGCGGCGTGGATGGCCGGGCGGTCCATCATCTCCATGCCGCCCGGGATGATGCCGGCGCCGATGATGTCGGCGACGCATTGGCCGGCCTGCTCGCTGGTCGGAAAGCCGATCAGCAGCGCCCGCGCCGTCTCCGGCTTCTTCAGGATGCGCACGGTGACCTCGGTGACGACACCGAGCAGTCCTTCGGAGCCGGTCATGACGCCGAGCAGGTCGTAGCCTTCCGCGTCGAGATGGCTGCCGCCGAGGCGGACCACCTCGCCATTCATCAGCACCATCTCGATGCCGAGCACATTGTTGGCGGTGAGACCGTATTTCAGGCAGTGCACGCCGCCGGAATTTTCCGCGACATTGCCGCCGATCGAGCAGGCGATCTGGGAGGATGGATCGGGGGCGTAATAGAAGCCCTCCTGCTCGACGGCGGTGGTGATGCCGAGATTGGTAACGCCGGGCTGGGCGACGACGATGCGGTTCTGAAAATCGATCTCGAGGATGCGATTGAAGCGGCTCATCACCAGCAGCACCGCGTCCTCCAGCGGCAGCGCGCCGCCGGAGAGCGAGGTGCCGGAGCCGCGCGGCACGACGCGGACATTGCGGTCGCTGCAATATTTCAGCACGCGCGAGACCTGCGCCACGGTTTGCGGCAGTACAACGACCAGCGGCAATTGCCGGTAGGCGGTGAGCCCGTCGCTCTCGAAGGCCCGCATTGCATTGGCGGCATCGACGACGCCCTCGCCCGGCACGATGATGCGCATATCGGCGACGATCTCGTCGCGCCGGCGCATCGTGGCGTCGTCTGGTTTCGGCATGGCAAGGCCGGACATCGACAGCCTCCTTCGATCGACTGGTAAAAATCTTTTACCAGCGACGGCCGCCGGTTGCAAATGCCGCTTTGGCCGGGATGAGAGGCTATGGCCGGCACAGCCTTCCGCAGCGGCAATCTGCCGCTGCGCCCGACACTACTCGCCCGGCTGCTTGCCGGGTTCGGAGTGCATGCGGCGGACACGGCGCACGCCCCACCAGACGAGCACGACGGCGAGCGGCACCGAGGCGGCGGTGACCATTTCCGGCGCGAAGGCATGGCCGAAGATCGAGGCGCCCTTGGCGACGTAGCCGATGAGGCCGACGACATAATAGGAAACGGCGGCGACCGAGAGCCCCTCCACCGTCTGCTGCAGACGCAATTGCAGGCGGGCGCGATTGTTCATCGATGCCAAAAGATCGCGGTTCTGCTTCTCGACCTCGACGTCGACCCAGGTGCGCAGCAGCGTGGTGGCACGGGTGAGCTTCGTCGACAGGTTGGCCTGACGCTCCTCGACCGAACGGCAGGTACGCATCGCCGGCGCGACGCGGCGCTGCAGAAAACCACCCCAGGTGTCGTAGCCGGGCACCGCCTCTTCCTCGAGCGCCTCCAGCCGTTCGCGGACGATGCCGTCATAGGCGCGGCTGGCGCCGAAGCGGTAGAGGCTGGAGGCGGCATCGGCCTCCAGCTCGGCGGCCAGTTCGGTCAAGTCGGCAAGTAGCGTCTGGCTGTCCCGGGTCTCGGCGACCTTCATTTCCAGCGTGGTCTGGGCCAGCCTGTCCTCGATGCGGCGAGCACGCCCCGAAAGCGTCAGCGCCAGTGGCAGGCCGAGCATGGCCAGCGTGCGGTAAGTTTCGATGTCGATCAGCCGCTGCGACAGTGCCCCGGTGCGCGCCGGCGTCAGGCCGCGGTCGAGCACCAGCATGCGGGTCAAGCCGTCGCCATCCTGACGGAAATCGGTGACGATGGCTGCGTTGCCGCGCTCGACCAGCGAGTAGCACAGGCTGGTCGGGTCGAAGCCGGCGATCAGTTTTTCGTTCGCCGGCGTCCATTTGCGGATTTCCAGCCTGATGCCGGAAATCACCGTGCCCGGCGGCGAAAACCCGTTGCCGAAGGGTGTGTCTTCTTGCCCCCTGCCGTTTTCGGCGAGCGGGCCTTCCCAGAGATAGGTCGAGAACTCCGTGTGCCGTTCCCAGCGCAGCGAGCCTTTGCCCCATTTCATCGCGTGGTGGCGGGCGTGAGGGTCGGGCGCGGCGATGCCGAGGCGTCGCGACAATTCGGAAAGCACGGCCTGATCGACGCCGGATCCAGCTTCGGTCATGAAGGAAAGTTGCACCAGCACGCGCGGCTTGTCGACCAGCGGGTGCGGCCGGGCGTGGACCTCGCCAAGCGCGCCGGGGCGACCTTCATGCGCCGGAAAGCCCATGACGCTGCCGCCCACGGCTTTGGCGCGCAGCTGGAATTCGAGGTTGGACGGGTCGGCGTCTGGCACGGCTGGTCCCCCAGGCTTCTCTGAGCCCTTTGGCAATGATGTCCCTCTAGAGCGGTTCATCGTTTCACGGAAACGCCGAACCGCTCTATCTCTTTGATTCTGCGCAATTCCGGACGGAAAACCGTTTCACACTATTCCTGGAATTGCTCTAGAGGCAATCTCCAGAGGACGCAAACAGCCAGTTTAGCTGAAGGTGATATGAAGCCGCAGCTGTGAAACCGACCCGGCCCCGGGGCGAATTGGATAAATAATTTGACCAGTTGGCGACGCTGGCTTTATCTTGCGCGACATCGGTTCAACCCCCAGGCATTCCGTTTGAGCGACATTTTCTCCCGGATCGAGCATTCGTGCACCGCCGACGAGGTGGTGCAGCAGATCGAGAGCCTGATCCTCGAAGGCGTCCTGCGCACCGGCGACCGGCTGCCGGGCGAGCGCGAGCTGGCGCGCCAGTTCGAGGTGTCGCGGCCGATCCTGCGCGATGCCTTGAAGGCCTTGGAAGGGCGCGGGCTGTTGACGACACGGCCAGGCGGCGGCACCCATGTCGCCGACGTCATCGGCCAGCTGTTCACCAAGCCGGTGACCGACCTGATCTCGATGCATCGCAAGGCGATGACCGACTATCTGGAGTACCGCCGCGAGATCGAGGCGGTCGCGGCGGAGTATGCGGCGCGGCGCGCCACATCGGACGATCTGGCGCTGCTCGACCGCATCATGGCGCGCATGGACGAGGCGCACCGGACCGGCAATTTCGACGACGAGGCGGAAATCGACGTCGAGTTCCATCACGCGATCTGCGAATGCGCGCACAACATCATCCTGCTGCACACGCTGCGCTCCTGTTATCGGCTGCTGTCGGAAGGCGTGTTTCAGAACCGGCGGCTGGTGTTCAGCATGCCGGGCGCGCGCGAGGCGCTGCTTTCGCAGCACCGGGCAATCTACACGGCGGTTAAGGCCGGCGATCCGGCCGCGGCGCGGCAGGCGGCGATGGACCACATCTCCTATGTCGAACGGTCGATGGCGGAGGCCGAGCGCAGCGGCGACTGGCAACGCGTGTCGCGGCTGAGGCTCAGGCAGCGCTCCGAGTCCGGTGACGGCGAGGCGGCAAGAAAACAGCCGTAGGCACCGGCCAGAAAATTCAACGACGACCAGCGAAGAACCAGCGGAAAAAGATCCATGAGCAGCATTCTCACCATCGCCGACCTCAAGGACCTGGCGCGCCGCCGCGTGCCGAAGATGTTCTTCGACTACGCCGATTCCGGCGCCTGGACCGAAAGCACCTACCGCGCCAACGAAGAGGATTTCCAGAAGATCAAGTTTCGCCAGCGCGTGCTTGTCGACATGGACAACCGCTCGCTGGAATCAACCATGATCGGCGAGAAGGTGACGATGCCGGTG
Source organism: Mesorhizobium sp. M1348 (assembly GCF_040317925.1). NCBI lineage: Bacteria > Pseudomonadati > Pseudomonadota > Alphaproteobacteria > Hyphomicrobiales > Phyllobacteriaceae > Mesorhizobium > Mesorhizobium sp. M1348. The sequence goes on from NZ_JAMYLH010000007.1 coordinate 260,122, forward strand.
GCGCTGGCGCCGACCGGCATGACCGGCATGCAGCATCCGGACGGCGAGATGCTGGCGGCGCAGGCGGCGGAAGAATTCGGTGTGCCGTTCACGCTGTCGACAATGAGCATCTGCTCGATCGAGGATGTCGCGTCGGTGACCAGGAAGCCGTTCTGGTTCCAGCTCTATGTGCTGCGCGACAAGGACTTCGTCTTCGATTTGATCGACCGCGCAAAAGCGGCGAAATGTTCGGCGCTGGTGCTGACGCTCGACCTGCAGATCCTCGGTCAGCGCCACAAGGATATCCGCAACGGGCTTTCGGCGCCGCCGCGAATGACGCCGAAGCACATCTGGCAGATGGCAACAAGGCCGCGCTGGTGTGTCGGCATGGCCGGGACAAAGCGACGGAGCTTCCGCAACATCGTCGGCCATGCCAAGGGCGTCGGCGACCTCGCCTCGCTGTCGTCGTGGACGAAGGAGCAGTTCGATCCGCATCTGTCGTGGAAGGATGTCGCCTGGATCAAGGAGCGCTGGGGCGGCAAGCTGATCCTGAAAGGCATTCTCGACAAGGAAGATGCGCTGATGGCGGCCAGAACGGGTGCCGACGCGATCATCGTATCCAACCATGGCGGCCGCCAGCTCGACGGCGCCTCGTCGTCGATCATGGCACTCGAAGAGATCGCCGACGCCGTCGGCGACACGATCGAGGTGCATATGGACGGCGGCATCCGCTCCGGCCAGGACGTGCTGAAGGCGCTGTGCCTCGGCGCCAAGGGCACCTATATCGGCCGGCCTTTCCTGTACGGCCTCGGCGCACTCGGCAAGGAAGGGGTTACCAAGACGTTGGAAATCATCCGCAAGGAGATGGACATAACGCTGGCACTGTGCGGAAAGCGCCTGGTCACCGACATGGGCAAGGATCAGCTTCGGCGCTAAAGTCCCGTGACGGCATGATCACGGAGGCGACGCAGGCATTGACGGAGCCCGGCATCAGTTTCTACGAGGCGCGCGGACCGCAAGGCATGCGCCTTTACGCGATCGGGGATGTGCACGGCCGGCTCGACCTGCTGACCGCCATGCACCGGCGGATCGAGGCGGAGCTCAGTCAAAGGCCGTCGGTCGATTGGCGCGTGATCCATCTCGGCGACTATGTCGACCGGGGCCCGGACTCCAGGGGCGTCATCGATTTCCTGATCGACGCGCAAAGACGCGATCCGCGTCACCTGATGCTGGCCGGAAATCATGATCTCGGCTTCCTCGATTTTCTCGATGTCCCCGACCCGGACGGGCTGTTCATGCGCTATGGCGGCATCCAGACGGCGCTATCCTATGGCGTGTCACTCGGTGGGGGCAGCGCCTGGTTTGGCCGCGCCGATGCGGCACTGCGGCAAGGGCACGCCGCACTGGTCGAGGCGGTGCCGCAGAACCATGTCGAATTCCTGCGCTCGCTGACCTTTTCAGTGACATTCGGCGACTTCTTCTTCTGCCATGCCGGCATCCGGCCCGGCGTTGCGCTGGCAAGCCAGAGCCGGCAAGACCTGATCTGGATCCGCGAGGTCTTCCACGATCACACCGGTCTTCATCCGAAGATCGTGGTGCACGGCCATACGCCGGTGCCCAAGGCCGAGATCACCGGCAACCGCGTCAATGTCGACACACTCGCCTGGCAGTCGGGCAACCTCACCGCGCTCGTGGTGGACGGCGCGGACAAGCATATCCTGACAGTCACGGGTGAGCCGGCTTAGGGAGGTTGTTGATATTCAGCCGAGGCTGCGGCGTGGAGCCTAGCGAAGCGCGGCGGTGACGCCGTAGCCGTCGACGGCATTGTGGTCGTTGGCCGCGTCGGCGGAATAAATGCCGAGGCCGCACAAGACGATAGCCGACAACATGACAAAGGACAAAAAGGCTGCTTTCACGGACGTCATCTCTTGTTGAGCTTCCTGCATCTATGCACGAGCGGGTTACGAATGCGTTGAAACGCAAAACACGTCGCAAATGTCTGACGGTTTCGCGCTTCTAGGCATGTTCTGTATCGGCGGTGTGTCGCGCGGGTCACAAGGTTCATCGCGGTTGCACGCAAGATGCAGAGCGGGCGCCTTTTAGGCTGGCGGACAGACACAGGCCAAGGATGAAACGCGTTTTCCCCGGCGGATTTGCCGCCGCGTGCCAAATATGCAACGTCGGCGCTGACAGCCGTCAGATCGCCGGGTATTGTCTCAGGTCTGAGATGATGGCGCCGTTGCGTCGAAGCCCGGCCCACGTGCCCCTACAAAAAGCGCGCCTTTCGAATGAGTGAGCTTAAGATCGTCGCGAGAGGTACGTGGTACTACGACGGCCTGATCCCTTATCGCGTCGAGATCTACGCCTTTCCTGCTCGCGACTCGTCTTCTCGTTTTGCTGAAGACGGGGAACTCACAGGCGAGTACGACGAGAGCATTCCAATCCCAGAGACAAAGGACGGCTTTCTGTACGCATGCACTCCCTTCTTTTCTGGGGAGCATCTTTCGATCGATGACGTGAAGAACTGGGCTGCCGCCCAACCTTGGGCTCCTGTCACATGGGAGTGGACGGGCGACGCAGTTTCAAACTGAGAAGCTACCGATCATCGCCACCCAGGCGCGGGCGATGGCCAGGCCGGCGGCATCGGCTTGCGGTCCGTTGCGGGCCATTTCATCGTCGAGCCGGCCCGCCCATTCAGGATGCCGCTCGGCGATCAGCGGCGCGAAGGACGTGCTCCAGTCGCGAACCATCGGCCGATCGGCCTCGAAATGGAACTGGAAGCCGTAGACGGCGCGGCCGATGCGGAACGCCTGGTTCGCGGCGACGGCGTTGCCGGCCAGCCGCACGGCAGTCTCGGGCAAGACAAAGGTGTCGTCGTGCCATTGGAAGATCGGGAATTTTTCAGGCAAGGCGGCGAGCACCGGATCGGCCTGCGCCGCCGCGGTAAGCGCGACCTCGTGCCAGCCGAATTCCGAGGCACCGCCTATCTGGTTCTCGCCGCCAAAGGCGCGCGCTACCAACTGGCTGCCAAGGCAGATGCCGAGCACCGAGCGATCCCTCTCGCCAAAGTCGCGCGTCAGATCGAGCAGACCCGGGAAATAAGGGCAGAGCTCGTCGTCCAGCGCATTCTGGGCGCCGCCGAGCACCACCATGGCGTGATGCTCGCCGCTATCTTGCGGCAGCGCGTCGCCGCGATAGGGCCGGCGCAGGTCGATATCGGCGCCCGCCTCGACAAGCGCCGCGCCGATCTGACCAAGGCCCTCATTGTCGAAGTTCTGGACAACCAAGACCCGCATCGAAACCTGCTGACATGAAATTGATGCAGCGAGCGATATCATGGCGCCAGCATTGCAGCCAACAGGGAATGCCTATGCCACTACAAAACCGGGTCGATCCGTTCGGCGCCATCCATGCCGTGCCGGAGCGCGGCCTGTTCATGGGCAATCGCGGCATCATTCACGACCCCGAGACCAGAACGCTGTTGAAGAAGCGCTGGGCGCTGCAAGCCTGGATCATCTGCGTCTGCGAATACGGCGACGTGCGGCGCGAGCCGATGGGGCGCAACCGGGCTGGCGGCAAGGCCGGCTGGACCGAGCTGTTTTTCCTCGACGAGGTGACGGCACTTGCCGCCGGGCACCGGCCCTGCTTCTTCTGCCGGCGCGAGCGGGCCAGGGATTTTGTCCAGCGCTTCGGCGACGCCTTCGGCATTGCCGAGCCACGCGCGCCGCAACTCGACAAGCGCCTGCACAAGGAGCGCCTGGCATCGGGCGGACCGGCGCCGAGACTGAAACCGGAGGCGCTTGCGGACTTGCCGGACGGCACGATGATCTCGTCGGGAAACAGGGCGTACGCCCTGTTTGACGGCGCCGCGCTGCCCTGGAGTTTCGGCGGCTATGGCGAACCGGTGGGATTCGGCGGTTTTACCGACAGTCCAATCCGCCTGCTCACGCCGGCGACAACTGTTTCGGTGCTAAGGCAGGGCTACAAACCTGTCTGGCACGCCACAGCGGAGACTTGACGCCGGGGACAGCCTCGACCATTCCTCGACGATGCGCGCCAATTACAAGATGCAGCGGCTGTTCGTGCCAGACGGGCTTGGACCGGATACCGAGTTCGACATCGGCCCGCAGCAGAGCCATTATCTCTCGCATGTGCTGCGGCTCGGCGAAGGCGCCGAGCTTCTGGTCTTCAACGGTCGCGACGGCGAATGGTCGGCGGCGATCGCCACGAAGTCGAAGAAAGCTGTACGCCTGAAGGTGCTGGAGCTGCAGCGGCCGCAGCCGCGGCTGCCCGATCTCATCTATTGCTTCGCGCCGCTGAAGCAAGGACGGCTCGACTACCTCGTGCAAAAGGCGGTGGAGATGGGCGCCGGCATCCTGCAGCCGGTCATCACCCAGCATACGCAAGTGGCAAAACCCGGCATCGAGCGCCTGCGCGCCAATGTCGTCGAGGCGGCCGAACAATGCGGCATATTGGCGGTGCCGGAGCTGCGCGAGGCGGAAAAATTCGAGCGCCTGCTCAGCAACTGGGACCGAGAGCGGCGGCTGATCTTCTGCGATGAGGACGCATCGACCAATAATCCCCTGCCCGCATTGCAGGCGGTGCGGGAGAACAAGCTCGGTCTGCTGGTCGGGCCGGAGGGCGGCTTTTCCGACGAGGAACGCAGGATGTTGAGAGCCCAGCCCTTCGTTACCGCCATTCCGCTCGGGCCGCGCATCCTGAGGGCGGATACGGCGGCGGTGGCGGCACTGGCGCTGATCCAGGCGACAATCGGCGATTGGTGATCAATTCCAGTTACCCTCTGGCTCAGGATTTTTCGCTTGATCGGCTACTGACATTTCGTCCATCTAGCGCCGGCGGTGGGCGCGCGTCCTTTCGGGCGCGCAAAGGACGCTGTAGCATATTGATTGGGCACCTGATCCTTTCCGAAAATCGAAGCCGGTTTTCGGGGTCATGTGCGGAGGGCTATTATGGCGCGCGATACTACCGATTTCCGGCCGATAGAAGGCGTCGACGAACTTGTCGAACACCTGGCCGAAGGCAACAAGCCGCGCGACAAATGGCGGATCGGCACCGAGCACGAGAAATTCCCATTCTATGTCGACGGCAATGCGCCGGTGCCCTATGGCGGCGAGCGCGGCATCCGCGCCATCCTCGAAGGCATGCAGAACAAACTCGGCTGGGACCCGATCATGGATGCCGGCCGCATCATCGGCCTGGTCGAGCCGACCGGCCAGGGCGCGATCTCGCTGGAGCCAGGCGGCCAGTTCGAGCTGTCCGGCGCGCCGCTGGAGACGATCCACCAGACCTGCCGCGAAGGCAATGCGCATCTGGCGCAGGTGCGCGAGATCGCCGAACCGATGGGCATTCGTTTTCTCGGCCTTGGTGGCAGCCCGAAATGGTCGCTGGCCGAGACGCCGAAGATGCCGAAATCGCGCTACGAGATCATGACCCGCTACATGCCCAAGGTCGGCACCAAAGGCCTCGACATGATGTACCGGACCTGCACGATCCAGGTGAACCTCGACTTCGAGAGCGAGGCCGACATGCGCCGCAAGATGCAGGTGTCGCTGAAGCTGCAGCCACTGTCGACGGCGCTGTTTGCCAACTCGCCCTTCACCGAAAGCCGGCCGAACGGCTTGCAGAGCTGGCGCGGCGAGATCTGGCGCGACACCGACAATCAGCGCTCCGGCCTGCTCGACTTCTGCTTCTCGCCCGATTTCGGCTTTGCCGATTATGTCGAATGGGCGCTCGACGTGCCGATGTATTTCGTCATCCGCGACGGCCAGTACCACGACATGACGCACGTCACCTTCCGCCAGTTCATGGCAGGTGCTGCCCGCAACGAATTGCCGGACGGGCTGCCGACGATGGGCGACTGGGCGAACCATCTGTCGACGCTGTTTCCGGACGTGCGGCTGAAGCGCTTTCTCGAAATGCGCGGCGCCGATGGCGGGCCGTGGCGGCGTATCTGCGCGCTGCCGGCCTTCTGGGTCGGGCTGCTCTATGACGCGGCGGCGCTCGACGCGGCCGAGGCGCTGACTTCGAGCTGGAGCTATGACGAAGTGCTGGCAATGCGCAACGCAGTGCCGGAACAGGGCATTTCGGCGCCCTTCCGCAACACGACGTTGCGCGAGATCGCCCGCGACGTGCTCATCATCTCGCGCATGGGACTGAAGAACCGCGGCCGCAAGAACCGCGACGGCTACGACGAGACCTCGTTCCTCAACACGCTCGACGAGGTCGTCGCGCGCGGCACCACCAGCGCCGAAGAGATGCTCTCGGCCTACCACACACGCTGGGGCGGCTCGATCGAGCCGGTGTTCATGGAATACGCGTATTAACGCTTCGCTATCCGCTTGGCCGATGGTCCGGCAAATTTGCTTCAATCAGTGATGGAAACGAACTAGGCTTCTCCAACGAGGATTTTCCCGGAGGAGAAAACAATGCCTTCCTTGTTCGATATTCTGGCGCAGGCCCAGAACGGCAACGGCATGCAGGCGCTGGCCCAGCAGTTCGGGCTTTCGCAGCAGCAGACGCAGGCGGCGGTCGCGGCGCTTCTGCCGGCCTTTTCGCAGGGGCTGAAGCGCAACACGGCGGACCCTTATGGACTCGGCTCCTTCATGACGGCGATGGCCAGCGGGCAGCATGCCAAATATTTCGAGGATGCAAGCCGGGCCTTCTCGCCGCAGGGCCTCGATGAAGGCAACGGCATTCTGGGGCATTTGTTCGGCTCGAAGGACCTGTCGCGCGCAGTCGCCAGCCAGGCCGCGCAGGCGAGCGGCGTCAGCCAGCAGGTCCTGCAGCAGATGCTGCCGGCAATCGCCTCGATGATGATGGGCGGATTGTTCAAGCAGACCACCAACCAGCTAGGCGGGCAGATGCATGCGGCAGGCGGTGGCGGCAATCCGCTCGGCGAGCTCATCGAGCAGATGATGCGGCAGGCGGGCGGCGGCAGCCAGGCGCCGCAACAGACGCAGAGCCCTTACGGCGACAACCCGCTCGGCAAGGTGTTGCAGGACATGTTCGGCGGTGCGCAACAGCCGCAGAACCAGCCTCGGCAGACACAGAACCCTTATGGTGACAATCCGCTCGGCAAGGTGCTGCAGGACATGTTCGGCGGTGGCGCACAACAACCGCAGCCGCAGCCGCGTCAGGCGCCCCAGCAGCCCCAGGCGCCGCAGCCGCAGGCCAATCCGAGCGGCAGGCCGAGAAATCCGTTCGACGACCTGTTCGGCAAGATGTTCGAGACGGGCGCCCAGCAGCGCGACGACTACCAGAAAGGCATGGAGTCGATCTTCGACCAGTTCAAGCAGGGCATGGGCCGGCGGTAGAACCTGTTCCATCCCGATAAAAATCGCGATGGGGCTCTGTCAGTGCCGCCCAAAAAGAAAGCCCGGTCCTGGGAGGACCGGGCAGCGCGCAGGCTGGCCGGGGGGATCCGGCAGGGAGTGGGGAGCCTGCGTAACTTGGTGGCGTCGTGCCTCAAAAGGGTTCAATGCGCCCGAACGGCGAAACCACGCGATCAGGCCACCTTGCGGGCAAGATCCTCGATCGTTTCGGCGCGCTCGACCGCGATAACGCGAAGCCTCTCGGTCGGATCGCGGCCAAAGGGTACACCGACAGCGACGTGCAGGTCGGCGCGGGTCAGGCCGATGTCGGCGAGCTCGGCATCCGACATCTCGCCGAGGCGATAAAAGGCGCGGCGGTTTTTCCAGGCGCGGTAAACATTGGCAGCGGCATTGGCCACGCGCGTCGCAACGGCCGGACGCGAGGTGATGCGCGAGGTCTCGGTAGCGAAATCAAACGTAGCCATGTCGGTCTCCTTCACATTCGAACGGGCGAAACCGGTCGATCGGGCGCTGGCGACAGCGGCCGTTCCGGCTTCGATTCACATGCCTTCATGTGGACAATGCGAATTTGCCACGGCGCGATTGATTAATCCAACGAATGTTTCTAATCTTTAGCATCAGCATCAATGATGGATTAGGCCGATGAAAGCGCCGCTCGATCTCGATCAGTTGCAGACCTTCATCTCGATTGTCGACACCGGCAGCTTTACCCGCGCGGCGGAAGCGGTGCATCGGACCCAGTCTGCGGTGTCGATGCAGATGCGGCGGCTGGAGGAACGGATCGGCAAGCCGCTGTTCGAAAAAGACGGCCGCACCAACAGGCTGACCGAGGAAGGCGACAGACTGCTCTCCTACGCAAGGCGGCTGCTCTATCTCAACAAGGAAACACTGGCCGCCTTCGACGACCGCCGGCTCGAAGGCACCATCCGCATCGGCACGCCGGACGATTATGCCGATCGCTTCCTGCCAGAGATCATGGCGCGGTTTGCCCGTTCCAACCCGCATGTCGAACTGACCGTTATCTGCGAACCGACGCCGGGACTGGTCGAACACATCAAGCGCGGCAATCTCGACCTGGCGCTGGTGACGCACAACGACGCGCGCGGCCAGTCGGAAGTGGTGCGGCGCGAACCGCTGCTGTGGGTCACCTCGGCCAACCATGCGACGCATGAACAACCGATCCTGCCGATGGCCTTCGGCCGGCCGAACTGCATCTGGCGGCGGGCCGCCGCCGACGTGCTCGACCAGCAGAACCGCGACTACCGCATCCTGTTCACCAGCTTCTCGGCTACCGTCATCGCCGCGGCGGTGCTTTCCGGCCTGGCGATCTCGGTGCTGCCGGAATGCGCGCTGCGGCCCGGCATGCGGGTGCTGGGCGAGGCCGACGGTTTCGGCGCCCTGCCCGATTGCCGTATCGGCATCATGCGCGGCCAGACCTCGCGGCCGGAGATCGTCGATGCGCTCGCGCGCCACATTTCGGAGAGCCTCGACAATATTTCCGTGCCGCTCGGCGAGGAGACCGGCACGTTCGATTTCGCCGCCCTCGCCTTCGCCAAGATGAAGCGGACCAAGCCGAACCAGATCCTGCCGGGCTGGTGAGGGATCGCGCAATTGGGGCGTACATCGAACACGGCCGCCTTGACGGCGGGCAACAACCGTCCCCCAATCGGCCGATGAGCGACGCAGCATCCGAATCACGCACCAACGCCACCGAATATACGGTGAGCGAGATTTCCGGCGCGCTGAAGCGTACGGTCGAGGACGTCTTCGGCAATGTACGGGTGCGCGGCGAGATTTCCGGCTATCGCGGACCGCATTCCTCCGGCCATGCCTATTTCTGCCTGAAGGACGATCGCGCGCGGCTCGACGCCGTGGTGTGGAAGACCACGATGAGCCGGCTGAAATTCCGTCCAGAGGAAGGCATGGAGGTGATCGCCACCGGCAGGCTCACCACCTATCCCGGAAAATCCAATTACCAGATCGTTATCGACAATCTCGAGCCGGCCGGTGCCGGTGCGCTGATGGCGCTGCTGGAAGAGCGCAAGCGCCGGCTGCAGGCTGAAGGCCTGTTCGATGCGGCGCGCAAGCGCCGGCTGCCGTTCATGCCGTGCGTCATCGGCGTGGTCACCTCGCCGACAGGCGCCGTCATCCGCGACATCATCCACCGCATCAAGGACCGGTTTCCGCTGCACGTGCTCGTCTGGCCGGTGCGGGTGCAGGGCGAGACGGCGGGTGCGGAAGTGACTGCTGCCGTCAACGGCTTCAACGCACTGCCATGGGACGGCGCCATCGCGCGGCCCGATCTGTTGATCGTGGCGCGCGGCGGCGGGAGCCTGGAGGACCTGTGGGGCTTCAACGACGAAGCGCTCGCCCGGGCCGTCGCCGCATCGGGCATTCCGGTGATTTCCGCCGTCGGCCACGAGACCGACTGGACGCTGATCGATCTGGCGGCGGATGTGCGGGCGCCGACGCCGACAGGCGCCGCCGAGATCGCCGTGCCGGTCAAGGTCGACCTCGAAGCGACGCTTGCCGGCCTTGGCGCGCGGTTGAAGACCGCACTGTCGCGCAATTTCGAACGCAAGCGGCAGGCGGCACGCGCGGCAGCCCGGGCACTGCCCTCGCCCGACCAGTTGCTGGCGCTGCCGCGGCGGCGCTTCGACGAGGCGACGAGCCGGCTCGGCCGGGCGCTGTCGGTCAGCGTCGAGCGCAAGCGGGGCAGGCTTCTGGGGCAGCGGCTGACGCCGGCCACCTTGTCGCGGCGCATGAACGAGGCGCGCACACTGACCCGTCGCGACCTCGCCCGTGCGCAAGCGGCATTCTTCGCCATCGTGCGCGAGCGTCGGGCGCGGTTTTCGCGCACGGCCGCGAGACTCTCACCGGCGCCGATCGCCAGACGGCAGAAACTGCAAGGCGATGCCCTGCTGGCACTGACACGGCGGCAGGACCAGGCGATTTCAAGACGGCTGGACCGCCTGCGTGGAAAACTGACGCAGGCCGACCGGCTGCTGGCGACGCTCTCGCACAAGGCCGTGCTGGCGCGAGGCTTCGCGCTGGTCAAGGATGTGGACGGCGCCGTGGTCAAGCACGCGGCAGAAGTTGTGTCGGGGATGGCGCTTTCGCTGGAGTTCGCCGACGGCACCGCCGATGCAGTCGCCATCAGTGGCACGGCGCGGCCGAAGACGGTTGCCAAGCCCGCGGCCAAGCTCAAGGCGCCGGGCGGCCAAGGTTCGCTTTTCTGAGGAAAAAATGACCGACCCGCATCTTGCGACGCCCTCGGGCAAACTGCGCGCCCGCGCCTTCGCGATCCCATTCGATGGCACGCCAAGCCGCTTCAATGCCATCACCGATGTGCCCGGCGTGACGGTCGGCTATACCACGCTGATCTCAGGGGACGGGCCGCTCGTCGTCGGCAAGGGTCCGGTACGCACCGGCGTGACCGCGATCCTGCCACGGCCCAGAGACGAGTTGGCCGTCCCTGCGTTTGCCGGCGTGTTCAGCGCCAATGGCAATGGCGAACTGACCGGCTCGCATCTGATAGAGGAGCTCGGAGCGTTCAACCTTCCCATCACCATCACCAACACGCATTCCTGCGGCGTCAGCCGCGACGCAACGTTGCGCTGGATGCAGATGGTGCTGCCGCAATCGCTCGACAGCGCCTGGGCGCTGCCGGTGGCGGGCGAGACTTACGACGGCTTCCTCAACGATATCAACGGCCATCATGTGAGCTTCGAGCACGTGTTTTCCGCGCTCGAAACGGCTGAAACCGGGCCGATCGAAGAGGGTAGCGTCGGCGGCGGCACCGGCATGATCACCTTCGGCTTCAAGGCAGGGTCCGGCACATCCTCGCGCAGCGTCGACTGGAACGGAGCGCGCTTCACGATCGGCTGCTTCGTCCAGTCGAATTTCGGTGCACGGCGAAACCTCGTGATCCGTGGCATCAGGGCCGGAGCAGAACTCGCCGAACCGGCGATCCGGGACAACACGCCGCGAGCGGAAAAGAGCTCGATCATCGCGATCGTGGCCACCGATGCGCCGTTCATGCCGCATCAGATGAAACGGCTGGCGAAACGCGTGCCGCTCGGCGTCGCGCTGACCGGCGGCTATGGATACGATTCATCCGGCGATATTTTTCTGGCCTTCAGCACGGCCAATGCCGATGCCGCGCGCGGCGCGGCCGGCAAGCTGGTCAGCGCCGGCTATATACCGGATGCCGACATCAACCCGTTCTTCGACGCCGTCGTTCAGAGCGTGGAGGAAGCAATCCTCAATGCTCTGGTCGCCAATGAAGACATGACCGGGCGCGACGGCAATTTCGTGCCAGCATTGCCGAAAGGGTGGCTTAAGGAGAGATTTGGCAAAGCTGCGCGGCGATGAGACCGCGCAACTGCATCAGACAGGCAATGTTGGCCCGGCAGGTTTTGCCGGGGCGATCCGTCAGCCGGCAGGCTTGTTCGAGTTCCGCTCGTCCTGCTCGGCCTCGGCCGCCTCTTCGAGCCTCGAAGCAATGAGCTCCTGAATGTCGCCGACCTCTTCCTGAATATCCTCCAGGGGTATGCCGGCTTCGGCGGCCTTGGCCGCACATTCCCTGGCGAGGGTCTCGGCCTGCTTCTCGATCCTGGCTGGCGAGGGCTGGCAGTGGACTTTTTCGCCAATCCACCCGCGCAGGAACTCGATCGCGTGTTCACTCATACTGCTGTTTCCCTAGCGGCTATGCCGGTTGGTAATCATAAACGTCGGCATCTTCGAAAAGATGCGTGCTGCCATTCGAGCCGAGTCGGCTTCGCCCGGCAAGCCGAACTTGTCCGAGGTCCACAGAGCTGAAGGAAATGGAGGGTTCAAGGAGCACGTTCTAGTTCTTGAGGACTGATTCTCTCGAGGAAACTCGTTCGACCCGCGCTATTGTTTCTATTTGCTTTTTTTCGGTTTTCAAGCCGTTTTAGATCACAATAGATGTCACAATATTTACCGCGCTCTCGCTGGCACGACGTAAAGGCGAGCCGTCAAAGCCGCCGCTGTATAGTGACAACCATTTGCAATGTCGACTCTGCTCGCGGTCCTGCTTCTTTCCGCCGCGCTTGCTGGGAAATATGTGGTGTGACGGACCTTGCAGTGCAAACTGCCGAGCGCCTCATGCAAGGCATGCAGTAGCGTCTTGTGGAACTCTGAAGTGCTTGTCTCAGGATGGCTCTCTACCGCTGGCGATAAAGGATCATGCCGGCATGATAAAGGACGCCTTCGACGAACTCACCATCTGCGGTAAAACCCGTATCGTCCCAGTATTCTATGTGGTTGCCCTGTACTTCATAGCGTCCCCGGTAGGCGCTCTCGCGGTCACCGCGCGCCTCGTCATAACGGCCGTTCGGCAGGAGTTCGTGTCTGATATGGCGATCCTCGGTGACCCACATTCCGACATAGGGATGATCTTGGTGCGTCATTGGTTCCTCTGCAGGGATTGGAGTTTGGGGGAAGGGGCAGGCCGGTTGGAGCTACCGCAAGGGCAATACCCGTAAGCACTGCGGTCAAAGTGGATCGCACCAATGCGCCGCCTTTGTCGGACGCACGACGATCTCGTTGACGTCGACGTCGTCGGGCTGTTCGATTGCGTAGCGCACTGCCCTGGCAATGGCATCGGGTTGCAGGGCAATAGCACGCCAGGTTTTCATGGCGGCAGCAGCGGCTTCGTCGGAGATCGTGTTCGCCAGCTCGCTTTCCACCACGCCAGGATGAATGCAGGTTACGCGGATATCGTCACTCTCCTGGCGGAGCCCATCGGAAATCGCGCGGACAGCGTATTTCGTTGCGCAATAAACGGCAGCCGTGGGCGAGACGGCCAGTGCGCCAATGGAACCGATATTGATAATATGCCCGGAGCCACGTGCCGTCATCTCAGGCAGGACCGCCGCGATGCCGTACAGAACGCCCTTGACGTTGACGTCCACCATCAGCTCCCACTCGTCGACCTTCATGGCTGCCATGGCCGACAGCGGCATGACGCCCGCATTGTTGACGATGACATCGACCTGGCCCCATTCGGCCCGGGCGGCATCGGCGAATGCTGCGACGTCCTCCCTCCTGGTGACGTCGAGCGCTCGCACGCGAACCGTTCCACCAGCCGCCGCGATTTCGGCCGCGAGCGCTTCGAGGCGGTCGGTGCGGCGTGCGCCGAGCATCAGCTTCGCACCTGCCGCGCCAAGCTCGCGGGCAATGCCAGCTCCGATGCCGCTGGAGGCACCGGTGATCAGAACAACTTTGTTCATGGTCATCGAGATGATCCTTTTGGTTTTTGCGATTATTTTCACGATGTGAAGGGTGGCGCCTGGTGAGCTCCCGCGGTGCGTCAGCCTTATTTGGGGTCACTGGGCGGTGTAGCCGCCATCGACCAGAAGCAAGGCCCCGGTGATGAAGCTGGACGCCGGCGAGGCAAGAAAGGCGATCGCCTCGGCGACTTCGTGCGGCTGGCCGATCCGGCCGATCGGATGCGCATCGCCGAAGCTGCGCAGCATCTCCCGGCCATTCTCCACCACACCTTCCATGATGTCGGTTTCGATCACGCCAGGCGCAACGGCGTTGCAGCGAATGCCCATGCGCCCGTATTCGATCGCGATCACCTTGGTCAGTTGTGCGACAGCCGCCTTGGAGGAGGCATAGGCCGCCTGCGTCTCGAAGGCCGCGACGGCCGAGATCGACGAGACATTGACGATCGCGCCGCCACCGCCGGCAGCCATCAGTTCCACCGCTGCCCGGGCGGTGACAAAGCTGCCGCGCGCATTGATCTGCAGGATGCGGTCATAGTCGTCGATCGAGGTCTCAGTCAGACGCTTGTTGAGCGTGCGACCGGCATTGTTCACGACGATGTCCAGTCGTCCGAAGCGCTTCGCGGCGAGTTCGACCGAGCGTCTGGCCAGATCCTCGTCGGCGACATCGCCGACCAGGGTCGCCACATCCTCGGCTTCCAATTCGCGTACGCTGTCGCTGAGATCGCTTGCCACGATCCGGGCGCCCCGCGCCCGCAGCAGTTCCGCCGCGCAGCGACCGATGCCGCGTGCCGCGCCCGTCACGAGGGCGACTTTTCCATCCAGGTCCCAGGAGGAAGGGAGTGATGTCATGGGATATCTCCTTTGTCGGCCGGCTTCGGCTTGGATCAGGAGGATCAAGCCTTCTTGCCGTTGCGACAGAGATAGAGCCATGGCATTGTCGCGATAACCCGCCCGCTGTTAACCTCCGTGGTAAATATGGCTAACCAATGGACATCGATCTCAATGCAATTGCCGTCTTCGTCGCCGTGGCCGAGGAACGTAATTTTCGCGCTGCGGCAGACCGGCTGGGCGTGACGCGCTCAGCGGTCAGCCAGAGCATCCTCAGGCTTGAACAGCGCCTTGGCATCGCATTGCTGCAGCGCACGACACGCAGCGTTAACCTGACCGAAGCGGGCGAGAGCCTGCTGGCGAGCGTCGCACCGGCGATAGCCGATGTGAACGCGGCAGTCGAAGCCACCACGGAATTTCTGGACAGCCCGCGCGGCCGCCTGCGGATCGCGGTTTCGTCGATCGCAGAGGCCTTTCTGTCGGGACCGTTGCTGGCGTCCTTTGCAGAAAGGTTTCCCGAGGTGCATCTGGATATTGTCGTCACCGACGAGGAATTCGACATCGTTGCCGAAGGCTATGATGCGGGAGTGAGGCTCGGCGAAGTGATCGAGCAGGATATGATTGCAGTGCCGGTATCGGGCGATCAGCGACAGATGGCCGTCTGCGCCCCGCGCTATCTCGAAAAGTTCGGAGCACCCGCCCATCCGCGCGAGCTTGTGGCTCATCGCTGTATCGGCTGGCGGCCGGCGCCGGGAGTTTCGCCCTATCGGTGGGAGTTTGGCGAGGACGGGCGCGAGTTCGACGTGGCGGTTGCGCCCGAGATCACCACCAACGACATGTGGCTGATGATCCGGCTGGCCGTTGCTGGCGCCGGGATCACGTTCGGCATGGCGGACACATTCCGCCCCTGGATCGACCGCGGCGAGCTCGTGCAAATCCTCGACGGCTATTTTCCGCCGTTTGCGGGCTTCTATCTTTATTTTCCCAGCCGACGGAATATCGCGCCGAAGCTGAGAGCCCTCGTGGATCACCTGCGCGGTGCGCGTCAGGCGGGATCGCAGGTGACCGCGCCAGGGTCGTAGAGATCGCTTGGCGCTATTGGTCAGAAACCTGGCTGAAAGCTGAATGGTACCGTTGGCTGGGATCGAACCAGCGACCTCCGGATCCACAATCCGGCGCTCTAACCATCTGAGCTACAACGGCACGCTTGCCCGAGCGAGATCCAGACGGAACGTTCCCGCTCTGTCGTTCGGCGATGCGTCCATACGGGCTATCGGAGTTTAATTCAAGGCTTTTGGCAAAGCAAAAGATCGCTCCGGCATCGCGTCATTTTTCGCCGGACAAAGAAAAGGCCGGCGGGAGGAGGTGCCGGCCTTTTCCTGTTACGAGCCAGCGGGAGGAGGTGCTGGCTGGTTATCCCGGTGAGCAGAGGGAGGAGGTTCCACCCGCCGGGTATTCACTTAGACCACTATATCGCACATCTATTTGTCTGACGAAATGCGACCTTTTGATGCATCATCAAACTGTGTGCAAATATTAGGCGATCTTAATTTCTTTCACGGCCTTCTCGAAGGCGGTCTTGATCGGCTTGGATACGTCCTCGGCCGCCTTGGCAGCAACCGCCTGGAAGTCCTTGGCCTGCTCGACGGTCATTTCGACGCGCTTGCGCAGGAAAGCGGTCTGCAACTCGACGACTTCCGACAGCGACTTGGCGCCGATCAGGGCCTCGAAATGCGAGAAGCCGGCTTCGGCATTGGCGCGCAGGGCGGCGATGGTCTTGAGCGACAGCTCGCTGGAAACGGTTTTGGCGGTCTCGTAGGTCGACTCCAGAGCTTTCTGGGTCTCCTCGGCGCCGGTCTTCAGCTTGGCATAGGCCTCTTTCGACTGCTCGACGCCCTTTTCGGCGAAGGCGCGAATCTGGTCGGTGGCCTTGGAAGCGTCGAAGCTCGGGAATTCAACGTTTTCGATCGTGTCAGTCTTGGTCCTGGACATTTTCCATCCTTTTCAGCGCAGCGGCTTTGACAGAAAGCCGTCTCGTTCATCTATCATGGCAATATAAAGGCAAATTTTGTGCATTGCAACATGTTTGTTGCATCGCACCATAATTATTTGTTCGTGGCGTTAACCACGCGCCTAGAGATTCCGTTGGTTGCACGCTATGACTTGTGGACCTTCGCGCCGTCGGCTTTTATTAACAAAGCGTTAACCGCAAATTGCCCGCTCTGTGAGGGTCGCCAAGCGCATGCCGGCTGAAAACTACTCCTTCCTCGATGTCGCCGTGCTCGACGCCGTCCGCCTGCGCTTCGCCGCAGGCGACGCGATCGCCATTCTGTCGGCAGATCTCGAGCAGGTGATCTGGGCCAACGGTCCCGGCGCAGCGGTATTCGGCTATCCCGACATCGGCGCGATCATCGGCGCCTCGGCAGGATTGCCGCTGATCGCCAGGCGCCAGATCATGGCGACCAGCGGTTTTCCGCAGATCGGCCGCGACCGTGCCATCACCGTCCGGCTGGCGACCGGCCTGACCAGCCGCGCGGTTGGCTTCCTGGCCAGCGCGGTGACCATGCCCGATGGCGAGGAAGCAATCATGCTGGCGCTGCCGGCGGCGCAGACCGGCTCGCGCAGTGCGGCCGAGATCGCCGATCGCGCCATCAGTGGCTTTACCGAAGATGGCCACTACATCGCCTTTGTCGACGCCAAGGGCAATATCGACGCCGCATCGGACGGCTTTTCGGCGCTCGGCATCCGGCCTGAGACGCTGGCCGCACTTGTCGCCGACGTGGCGAACGAGAGCGACCGCATCGTCAAGCGCCTGGTTCCGGGTGGATCCAGCTCCTATCCGGCGGGCCTTGCCCGGCTGACGGACGAGCGGCACCTGCTGGTGGTGATCGACGAGGACCGGCTTGAGGGCGAGGCTCCTGTCGCCGAGCGCGTTGGCGCGGAAAGCAGCAGCGAGGCAGCAGCGGCGCCGAGCGATGGCGATCTTCCCCAGCCAACGGATCAGGACAACGAGCAGCCAATCGCCAGCACCGGCGCGGCGGAGATCAACCTTGCAGCGATGGAAGGCACCTCCGCATCGGCGGAGCACGAACCTGCCGACGCGGCTGACGATCAGCACACGGCTGGCGAAGCGCCAACGCAGCATGACCATTGGTACTTCAATGCCGGCGACGACGCGCAGGTCCCGCCCGGGGCAGCTGCGTCCGGCAAAGTCGAGACCAGCCCGGACGCTTCGCAGGCCGGCGCGGATGCTTCGCCGGAAAGCGCCGCAAAAGCCACCAAAGCCGCCTCACCGGCCGAACGCCGCGCTTCGGTGATCGATCGCACCGCCGCGCCCATGCGTTTCGTCTGGCGTACCGACGCGGAGGGCCGGTTCAGCGCCCTGTCGCCGGAATTTGCCGAGCTCGTCGGCAAGCCTGCCGCTGACGTGATCGGACGCCGGTTCGAGGATGTTTCGGCCGCCTATGGCCTCGATGCTTCTGGCGAGATTGCCGGCCTGCTCGAACGGCGCGACACTTGGTCCGGCCGCTCCGTGCTGTGGCCGGTCGCCGGCACCGATCTGAAGATACCCGTCGATCTGGCGGCGCTCCCGGTTTACAGCCGCAGCCGCGTTTTCGAAGGTTTTCGCGGTTTCGGCGTGGCAAGGAGCGGCGATGCGGTGGTCGATCCCAATGCCGTCGGCAAGGCCCTTGTCGCCGAGGAGAAGCCTGCCGAGACCATCGAGCCGAAAGCCGTTGAACCTCTCCCCGAGACACCGAAACCCGCCGATCCGTTCAGGGGCGAAGTGCCGGCATTGACCATCGTGCCAAAGCCCGAGCGGCGCTTTGCCGACAAGGTGATCCGGCTGGCCGAGCACCGGCAGCCGGCCAACGACAAGGGCCTGTCGACGCTGGAACGCAGCGCGTTTCGCGAGATTGGCGAGCGTCTCAAGAAGGACAACACCCCGGCCGAAGAACAGCCCAGCGCCGGAAGGCCGAAGCCGGTTGCGACCAAAGTGGAGGCAGCCGGCAAGGCCGACGAGCCAAAGCTGAAAGAAGCCGGCCCGACGGACAAGGGTGAGATGCCGGCACAAGGTCTGGAAAGCGGGGCGGCTGCCGCCGAACCGCCCGAGGCCGATGCCGAGGACCAGAAGGATCTTGCCCGGCTCGACGGCGAGCAGCCCGATGATGCGGTAGCAGAGGCGCAAGCCGGCGAACCCGTCACACTTCCTGTTTCCGGATCGCTGCTCGACTATGCCGACCGCGAACCCAGCGATGAAGCGCAGGAAGGCGTTGAGCCCAACACGAACCGTCGAACGATCGTCGCCGAAACGCCGCAGGATGGCGACGACGACAGCATGACGGCCGAAGATTTCCGTGACGCCGAGGACAGCGAGGATTGGTCCGAGGACAGCGCAGCCGCAGCCGACGTTGCCGGCCAGGTGCCGCCCATCGAGCGGCCGCAGGCACCGCCGCTCAAACTCGACGGCTTCGTGCCGTCGGCGTTTGCCGGAGAGGACAACAAGGGGCCCGATACCTCGATCCTCGGCAAGCTGCCAGTGCCAGTGCTTATCCATTCCGGCGACCAACTGCATTACGCGAACGACGAATTCCTCGGCTTGACCGGCTATGCAACGCTCAATGCCCTGGACGAGGCCGGCGGGCTCGGCGCCCTGTTTGCCGACCCTTATGCGGACGACGGCAGTTCCGACGGCGGCGACCGCGCTCTGCGGCTGAAGACGCGCGACGGTCAGGAGTTTCCGATCGACGCGATTTTACGCTCCGTCCCCTGGGGAAACGGCAAGGCGCTGATGCTGGTCGTACGCCGTTCCGGCGACGACGAAGTAGCAGCCATTCCACATGGCGCCGCCGACGACCAAACGCAGCCGGATGTTTCCGAGCTCAAGGCACGCATTGCCGAAATGCGCACCATCATCGACACCGCCACCGACGGCGTCGTGCTGATCGGCCGTAACGGAACGATCCGTTCAATTAGCGGTCCGGCGGAAGCGCTGTTCGGCTTCGACAGCGACGAGGTGACCGGCAAACCGTTCGTCTCGCTGTTTGCGATCGAAAGCCAGCGCGCGGCGCGCGACTATCTCGAGGGGTTGTCGGAGCCCGGCGTTGCAAGCGTGATGAACGATGGCCGCGAGGTGATCGGACGCGAGGCGCAGGGGCGCTTCATTCCGCTGTTCATGACCATCGGCAGGCTGCCCAACGACAGCGGCTTCTGCGCGGTGGTGCGCGACATCACCCAGTGGAAGCGGGCCGAAGAGGACCTGACCCAGGCGCGCGCGGTCGCCGAACGCGCCTCGTCGCAGAAGACCGATTTTCTGGCCCGCATCAGCCACGAGATCCGCACACCGCTCAACGCCATCATCGGCTTTTCCGAGCTGATGGTCGACGAGAAATTCGGGCCGGTGGCCAATGACCGCTATCGCGACTATCTGCGCGACATCAACCGTTCGGGCAACCACGTGCTCGATCTGGTCAACGACCTGCTCGACATTTCGAAAATCGAGGCCGGCCAGCAGGAGATGGCCTATGAGGCGGTGTCGCTCAACGACACACTGGCCGAAACCGTGGCGATGATGCAGCCGCAAGCCAACCGGGAACGCGTCATCATCCGCTCCAGCTTCGCCTCGCGGCTGCCGGAAGTGGTGGCCGATCTGCGCAGCGTGCGGCAGATCGCGCTCAACATCCTGTCGAACGCCGTCCGCTACACGCAGGCCGGCGGCCAAGTGATCGTGTCGACGGCCTACGAGATCTCCGGCGATGTCGTCATGCGCGTGCGCGATACCGGCATCGGCATGAGCCAGTCCGAGATCGAGCAGGCGCTGAAGCCGTTCAAGCAGATCAATGCACTGAAGCGCGGCCGCGGCGACGGCACCGGTCTCGGGCTGCCGCTGACCAAGGCGATGGTCGAAGCGAACCGTGCCCGGTTCACCATCAACTCGACGCCCGGCGAGGGAACCTTGGTCGAAGTCGCCTTTCCCTCGACCCGCGTGCTCGCCGGTTAGCTATGGTTGCGCAAAGAAAAAAGGCGTCCAACAGGACGCCTTGAGAAATTGGAATTGCTGTCACAACGGGGCTTGAGCGAATCAGATCCTCTCGGGGCTAAGAGGAACGGGATTTCTCCCTCAAGTTACACACGACTATCGATGCCGGGCCTTAACAAATCCTTACCGCCACGCCGGAAAATTTACCAATGTGTACCACTCATGAAATCTAGGTAAATTCCGAAGAGACAATTCGTTAACGATACCGGAGACCTCAAGACGGGCTCCACCTTGGACCCCGGGGTCAGTCGGCAAGCTGCGGCAGGTTGCGGAACAGCTCGAGCGCTTCAGGATTGGCGAGCGCTTCCTTGTTCTTGATGGCGCGGCCATGCACCATGTCGCGTACCGCGAGCTCGGTGATCTTGCCCGATTTGGTTCGCGGAATATCGCTGACGGCGACGATCTTGGCCGGCACGTGGCGCGGGCTCGCCCCGGTGCGGATTTTCGCGCGGATGCGTTTTTCCAGCTCGGCATCGAGCTCGACGCCGGCCGCCAGCCGCACGAACAGCACGACACGAACGTCATTGTCGAAATCCTGGCCGATGCATAGTGCTTCGAGGATTTCCGGCATTTGCTCGACCTGATTGTAGATCTCCGCTGTGCCGATCCTGACACCGCCCGGATTGAGTGTGGCGTCGGAACGGCCATGGATGATCAGGCCACCATGGACAGTCCATTCGGCGAAATCACCGTGGCACCAGACATTGTCGAAACGTTCGAAATAGGCGGCTTTGTATTTCCTGCCGTCAGGGTCGTTCCAGAAGCCGATCGGCATCGCCGGAAACGCCTTGGTGCAGACGAGCTCGCCCTTCTCCTGGCGGAGCGGCCGGCCGTCATCGTCCCAGACATCGACGGCAAGGCCGAGGCCGGGCCCCTGTATCTCGCCGGTCCATACCGGTTCGATCGGCACGCCGAGCACGAAGCAGGAGACGATATCGGTGCCGCCGGAGATCGAGGCGAGATGCACGTCTTTCTTGATGCCCTCATAGACGAAACGGAAATCTTCCGGCGATAGCGGCGAGCCGGTCGAGGAGATGGTGCGCACGCTGGAAAGATCATGCGTGCGGATCGGCTTCAGGCCGGCCTTGCGCACGGAATCGATGAATTTGGCCGAGGTGCCGAAATACGTCATCTTTTCGGCATCGGCGAAGTCGAACAGCGCATTGCCGTCCGGGTAGAAGGGCGAGCCGTCGTAGAGCAGCAAGGTGGCGCCCGATACCAGGCCCGACACCAGCCAGTTCCACATCATCCAGCCGCAGGTGGTGAAGTAGAAGAAGCGGTCGCCGTCGAGCAGGCCGGCATGCAGCCGTTCTTCCTTGACATGCTGGATCAGCGTTCCGCCGGCCGAATGGACAATGCATTTGGGAATGCCGGTCGTGCCCGACGAAAACAGGATGTACAGCGGATGCGAACACGGCAGCCTCTCGTAGCTGACAGGCCTGGCGCCAAAGGGTGACAGCGCCTCTTCCAGCGAAGCCGCCTTGCCGATGGTCGCCGCGACGTCGAGCGAGGTGCCGAGATAGTCGACAATGAGGACTTTGCGGACGGTGGCGAGCTTGCCCGCCACGGCCGCGATCTTGTCGGCGACTTCGATCGCCTTGCCATTGTACCAGTAGCCGTCCGGCGCGATGAATATGACAGGCTCGATCTGGCCGAACCGGTCGAGAACACCCTGCTCACCGAAATCTGGGGAGCAGGACGACCAGACGGCGCCGATCGAGGCGGCAGCCAGCATCGCAGCAACCGTTTCCGGCATGTTGGGCATCATCGCGGCGATGCGGTCGCCCTTCTTCACCTTGAGCGACAGGAAAAGCTGCTGCAGGCGCGAGGTCAGCGCATGCAGCTCGTTCCAGGACAGCCGCCGCTCGACCTTGTCCTCGCCGCGAAAGACGATTGCGTCGCCAAGCCCGGTTTTCTTCAGCAGATTCTCGGCGAAGTTCAGCTTTGCCTCAGGAAAGAAGGTCGCGCCGGGCATCTTGTCGCCATCGACCAGCACGCGTTCGCCCTTGTCGCCGACGATGCCACAAAAGTCCCAGACCAGGCTCCAGAAGGTCTCGCGATCATCAATCGACCAGCGATGCAGGTCGGTATAGGAGGAGAAAGCCTTGCCGGCCATGCTCGCCGCGGCGTTCATGAAGGCGGTCATCGGCGCCGCTTCGATCTGCTCTTGCGTCGGGATCCAGAGCGGTGCGTCGTCAGCCATCATTGTTCCTCCGCAGGCTGCATCGCTTATGCATATCGCGATGCAGCAGGGCAAGATTTTGTTGGACCGCGCCGGTCAGGGTGTGCGCAAATGCCATCGCCGGGCCATAAAGACTTGAAATGCGTCAGCCGTCGGTTACACCCGTCGGGCGATTTTGTCGGAATGGAAGCATACGGGGCGATATGCCATCACCTTTGATCCGACGCGGAATATGGGCGATCGGCGCAGCCGTCATCGTCATCGCGCTGGTTGTCGCAGCCTTGCCGTTGATCGCCTCGACTCGCATCGTACGCGACCGTATCGCGTGGGAAATGAGCGCGTGGAGTGGTTTCCGGGTCACCATCGACGGCGCGCCGCGCATCGAGGTCTGGCCGAATTTCCGGGCGATCCTGAGCGACGTGACGCTGTCGCAATGGACGGAGACGGATGCGCCGCCCGTGGTCGAGGCCGAACGGGTCGAGGTCGACCTCTCGGCCATGGCGGCGCTGCGGGGCGACGTGGTGTTTTCGACAGCGCGGCTGGTGCGACCGACGATCAGGGTCCAGCGTACCGCGAGCGGGTTTTTCCTGCCAGCGATTCCCACCGGCGGGCGCATTACGCGTTCGATCGATGCTGCCCGCGCGGTGATCAACACAAATCCCGCCAAGCCGGATCTCGGCAACCTGCCGACAGATCCGTTCGGCACAGTCGAGTTCAGGGACGGCCGCGTAGTGGCTGCCATCGGCGGCAAGGACCAGGAGATACTGAGCAGCCTGAGCGGCCAGGCGAACTGGGCCGCGATGAACAGCAATGCGACGCTGTCGGCGACCGGGATATGGCGCGGCGAAAGCGTTGCCATCGACGCCGCATCGCCGAACCCGCTTGTGCTGTTTGGTGGCGGCACAGCACCGGTCACGTTTTCCTTCAAGGCGGCACCGGCCAGTTTTTCGTTCGACGGCCGCGCCAGCATGTCGGAAAACGGCTATTTCGACGGCCAGGCAAAATTCGCCGCACCTTCGCTCCGACGCGTGCTCGAATGGTCGCAGGCCGGCATCGCGCCCGGTGCCGCAATCGGCTCGATCTCGGTTTCAAGCAAGATCACGGCGACGGCCGGGCGCATCAAATTCGAAAACACAGCCCTGACCCTCGACAACAATCCCGGAATGGGCGCGCTGGACTTCACCTACGGCGAGGCACTGCCGGTGATCTCCGGCACACTTGCTTTCGATACGCTCGACCTCAGATCGTTTCTCTCCGCCTTTACCCCGGTGCCATCCGCCGGCGGCACCGGTCCGGGCGAAATCGATACGAGCTTCGCCGACCGGATCAATCTCGATCTCAGACTGTCGGCGGCGCATGCCACGGCCGGCGCCATCCAGCTTGCCGACGTCGCCGCCACCGCCCAGGTCAAGAACGGCCTTGCCGTCTTCGACATCTCGGATGCATCCGCCTTTGGCGGCAACGTCCAGAGCAGCGTCCGTTTCGACCGCAAGCCCGCCGGCACCGAAGTCGAGATCCGGCTGCTCGCTTCCGATATCGACGGCGGCGCTTTCGGCACCGCGGCCGGGATGACGCGGCTGGTGCCGATCGGCACTGGAACCGTTTCGGTCATCCTCAAGGGGCCTGGCAGAACCTGGGACTCCATTTTCGAAAACGCCAATGGCTCGCTGTCCGCGACGTTCGGCGCGGGTGCGCTGAGCCGGCTTAACCTGCCGGCGTTCCTCAAGCACACCGAACAGGGCGGATTCTTCGCGCTGGACGACGTCTCGGACGGAACGCTGCCGATCGACGGGGCCGAGCTCAAGGCGAGCATTTCGAACGGCGTGGCGCGCATCGACAAGGCCGAGGTGAATTCCGCGCAATACAAGATCTGGCTTTCCGGCATCGCATCCTATGCCGGACGCGGGCTGGCACTGTCCGGCGGCATCGTCCAGCCGAGCCAGGCTGCCACGCAGACGAACGGCCAGGCGCCCAAGCAGTCGTCGTTCTTCGTCGGCGGCACGTGGAGCACGCCGTTCATCTCGCCGATAAGCCGCGGCGTCTCGGGAGAGTAGCGAGCCCTTCAACCTCGCTGCGCGGCCCGCTCGTCGCGCTGGCGCTGCACCTCGCGCCGTTTGTTTGCGAGCGAAGCGATGATCACGCCAACTGCGACGACCGCGATCAAGATGGTGCAGGCCGCGTTGATTTCCGGCGTCACGCCAAGGCGAACCTGGCTGTAGATCTTCATCGGCAGCGTCGTGGCGCCAGGCCCCGAGGTGAAGCTGGCAATAACCAGATCGTCGAGCGACAGCGTGAAGGCCAGCATCCAGCCGGAGACGATAGCCGGCATGATAACCGGCAGCGTGATCTGGAAGAAGGTCTTCACCGGTGGCGCACCGAGGTCCATCGCGGCCTCTTCCAGCGAACGATCGAAAGTGATCAGGCGCGACTGAACCACTACCGCAACGAAGCACATGGTTAGCGTTGTGTGGGCAAGCGTCACCGTCAGAAAGCCGCGGTCGAGGCCGACGGCGACGAAGAGCAGCAGCAGCGACAGGCCGGTGATGACTTCAGGCATGACCAGCGGCGCAAACACCATGCCGGAAAACAGCAGCCGGCCGCGAAAGCGCGTGTAGCGTGTCAAGGTGAGCGCCGCCAGCGTGCCGAGCACGGTCGCCACGGTTGCCGAGATGACGCCGACCCGGGCCGTCACCCAGGTGGCGTCCATCAGACCCCGGTTGTGGAACAGCGAGACGTACCATCTTGTCGAGAAGCCGCCCCAGACGGTGACCAGCTTCGACTCGTTGAAAGAGAACACGACGAGCAGGACGATCGGCAGGTAAAGAAAGGCAAAGCCGAGCACGATCGAAATGATGTTGAAGCGGCTCCAGGTCGCATTCATTGGTCCTGCTCCTGGGCGCGCGCCTGGGCTCGCTGGAAGAGCATGATCGGCACGATCAGCAGCAGCAGCAAGATCACGGCGACGGCGGACGACACCGGCCAGTCACGGTTGGCGAAGAACTCGTTCCACAGCGTCCTGCCGATCATCAGTGTCTGCGAGCCGCCGAGCAGGTCGGGAATGACGAACTCGCCGACGGCGGGAATGAACACCAGCAGGCAGCCGGCGATGACGCCGGGCAGCGACAGCGGAAAGGTGATCTTCCAGAAGGCGCTGGTCGGCGGGCAGCCGAGATCCTTGGCCGCCTCGATCAGCGTATGGTCCATTTTCTCCAAGGACGAATAGAGCGGCAGCACCATGAACGGCAGATAGGAGTAAACGATGCCGATGAAGATCGCCGTATAGGTGTTGAGGATGATCAGCGGCTGGCTGATGATGCCGGTTGCGAGCAGCAGCTGGTTGAGCAGGCCCTCGGGCTTGAGGATGCCGATCCAGGCATAGACACGGATCAGGAACGAGGTCCAGAACGGCAGGATCACCAGCATCAGCAAGGTCGGGCGGATCGTCGCCGGAGCGCGCGCCATGCCATAGGCTATGGGATAGCCGATCAGCAATGTCAGGACCGTCGAGACGGCGGCGACGATGACGCTCGTCACATAGGCGTTGAAGTAGAGCGCGTCCTGCGTCAGCCAGGTATAGTTGTCGAAATTGAGTGCGCCGAATTCCGAAATAACCCCGGAAATGCCGCCGCTGAAATCGAGCACCGGCGTGTAGGGCGGCATGGCGATCGCCGTCTGCGACAGCGAAATCTTGAAGACGATGATGAAGGGGACGAGAAAGAAGAACAGCAGCCAGAGATAGGGGATGATGATGACGAGCCGGCTAACGAAGGCCGCTCCCAGCCTGACCAAGGCGGATTTGCCGGCAGCGCTTGCCGGAGAGCTTGTTGCGGCGGTGACAGCGGACATGATCAGTCCCTACCGTGTCAGAACGACGCCGGCGTCGGGGCGGAAAGAAACCCAGGCGCGGTCGTTCCAGGTCAGCGGGTCCTCGGTGAGGCGTGCCGCATTCATGGTGCTCGCCCGCACCACCTGACCGTCATCCAGCCTGACGTGATAGACGGTCATGTCGCCGAGATAGGCTATGTCGTAGACCTCGCCCTCGATGGCGTTGACGACACCGGCCGGTTTCGTGGAGGACACCTTGATCTTCTCCGGCCTGATGGCGAAGGTGACGGATGTTCCGGCGGCCGCACTGCCGGCATTTTCGGTCCGGATGGTGATGCCGTTGCCGGCATCGATGCTTGCGCTGCCAGCCTCGCCAGCCGCGATTTTGCCGTCGAACATATTCACATTGCCGACGAAGCCGGCGACGAAGCGGGAACCCGGCGCCTCGTAGACCTCGGCCGGCGTCGCCACCTGCATCACCTCGCCCTTGTCGATGATGGCGATGCGGTCAGCCATCGTCATCGCCTCTTCCTGATCATGAGTGACGACGACGAAGGTGAGGCCGAGGTTCTGCTGCAAATCCATCAGCTCGAACTGGGTTTCCTCGCGCAGCTTCTTGTCCAGCGCACCAAGCGGCTCGTCGAGCAGCAGGACTTTCGGCCGCTTGGCGACCGAGCGGGCGAGCGCGACGCGCTGGCGCTGGCCGCCCGACAATTGGTGCGGCTTGCGCTTGGCGAACTGCTCGAGCTTGACCAGTTTCAGCATCTCGGCGACTCGCCTGTCGATATCGGCCTTGGCCATGCCTTCCTGCTTGAGGCCGAACGCGATGTTGTTCTCGACCGTCATATGCGGAAACAAGGCGTAGGACTGGAACATCATGTTGACCGGCCGCCGGTAGGGCGGAATGCCGCGCAGATCCTGGCCATCGAGCAGGATGCGGCCGGCGGTCGGCTCCTCGAAGCCGGCGAGCATCCTGAGCAGCGTCGATTTCCCGCAGCCTGAGGCTCCGAGCAAGGCAAAGAATTCGCGTTCGAAAATGGTCAGCGACAGATTGTTGACCGCAGTGAACTCACCGAATTTCTTGGTGACGTTGTCGAACTGGATGTATGGCTTGGCGTTCGGATCGTTCCATGGCGCGAAATCCCTGCGGATGCTGCCAAGCGATTTCATGTCCCACTCCGTCCTGCTGCTTGCCCCATGAGAAAGCGGCCCCGGCAATGGCTGCCGGGGCCTGGTCAGATTGCTATTGGCCGGTGACGATCTTGGTCCAGGTGCGGGTGATGATGCGCTGGGTCTTGGGATCGTAGGGCGAGACGGTGTAGAGCTTCTGCAAGGTGGCAGCGTCCGGATAGATCGCCGGATCTTCCAGGATCCCCTTGTCGATGAACTGCTGCGAAGCCTTGTTGCCGTTGGCGTACAGAACGGCATTCGACGACTTGGCGATCACTTCCGGTTTCATCATGTAGTTGAGGAATTCGTGTGCCTCGGCGACGTGCGGTGCATCGGCCGGTATCGCCATCTGATCAAACCATATCTGCGCCCCTTCCTTCGGCACGGAGTAGCCGATTTCGACACCCTGCTTGGCTTCATCGGCGCGGTCGCGCGCCTGGAAGATGTCGCCCGAGAAGCCGACCGCCAGGCAGATGTCGCCGTTGGCCAGGGCGTTGATGTATTCGGAAGAGTGGAACTTGCGGATATAGGGCCGGACCTTGAGCAGAGCCTCCTCGGCCTTGGCAATATCGTCGGCAGACGTGCTGTTCGGGTCAAGACCGAGATATTTCAATGCAGCCGGTATCATGTCCGCCGGCGAGTCCAGCACATAGACGCCGCAGTCCTTCAATTTGGCCAGGCTTTCGGGATTGAAGAACACG
Organism: Mesorhizobium sp. M1348; assembly: GCF_040317925.1. Taxonomy (NCBI): domain Bacteria; kingdom Pseudomonadati; phylum Pseudomonadota; class Alphaproteobacteria; order Hyphomicrobiales; family Phyllobacteriaceae; genus Mesorhizobium; species Mesorhizobium sp. M1348. Next base: position 288,453 of record NZ_JAMYLH010000007.1, read on the forward strand.
TCCCAGCTGTCGATCTTGTCGGAGCCAAGTGCCGCCTGCACTTTCTTGATGTTGTAGCCAATTCCGACCGTTCCCCACATATAGTTGACAGAATATTCGTTACCGGGGTCGTATTCTTTGGTCCGCTCCGAAATAACATCCCACATGTTGGAAATATTCGGCAGTTTCGATTTGTCGAGCTTCTGGAACACACCCGCCTGGATCTGGCGTGCAAGGAAATTGCCGCTGGGCACGACAACGTCATAGCCGCTGCCGCCGGCGAGCAGTTTCGTTTCCAGTATCTCGTTGGAATCGAAAGTGTCGTAGACGACCTTGATGCCGGTTTCCTTGGTGAAGTCGTCGATGATCGAACTGTCGATATAGTCCGACCAGTTGAACACGTTGACGACGCGATCCTCGGCATGCGCGCCCAAGCTAAAAGCTGCCAGAAACGCCGAAGTCGCCGAAAGCCAGAGCGCTTTGCGGATCATGCTATTCTCCTTTGATGAGTGTTCCATCGCCAGCACGTCGCGGCGTCCGCGCGGCTGGGCATTTGCTTCAGGGTATTGGGCTTGCAGGCAGGCGACAAGCGCGAATTGCCGGCGCTACTATTGTTCAGCGACGAGGCGACAATGAAGACCTGGCGTGGCGTTGGTGGTGTTCCGGCGCCGTCGGAAGCTTTCGCTACGGCGCGGGCAGGGAGACGACGATGTTGTCCGGCCTCGATGCGGCCGGCATGGAGACTTGGCAAGATAAGCCTGTCTTGTTGTTGCCGTGATCGCAGCCTGCCCGTGCGGCTGCGACATTGTCAATGGTTCATCTCGCTTTGACGCGTGCGCTGCATCAATTAGGCGATGGCACACCGGTGACGCCCGCTCGCGCGGGCCGCGTCTGGCGCTTGAATTCGAGCCCGATGTGGACGAGCAGCGCGGTGACGACGACCGCACCGCCGACGATGGTACGCGCCGACGGCACCTCGGAATGGATGAGCCAGACCCAGATCGGGCCAAGGATCGGTTCGAACGTGCCGAGCAGCGCCGCGACGGCCGCCGGAACGAGCCGGGCGCCGGTGGCGAAGAAGGCGAGGCCGAGCCCCAGATTGATCACGCCAAAGGCAAAGAGGAAGCCCATATCGTGGCTGGAAACGCCGAGGGCCGACGCCTGCGATGCCGCGAAGGCCGCGGCCAGCATCGTGCCGAGGCAGGTCGCCGGGGTCATGCGCACATGGGCAAAGCGGCGCGTGATGACGGTGGCGATCGAGAACATGACGGCGATGAGCAGCGCCAGCCCGTCGCCGATCGGCGACACAGCGCCATCGAGCGATTCCGAGACCATGATGGCGACGCCTGCAATGACTGCGGCAATCGCCAGCCAGGTCGCCAAGGCCACCCGTTCGCGAAACAGCGCCCAGGCAAACAGCGCTGCCAGAAGCGGCACGCCGGCCTGCATCAGGAGGATGTTGGCGACGGTAGTATAAGCAAGCGCCACGACGAAAGAGGTCGAGGCCGTGGCGAAGCAGAATGCCACCGCAAGGCCAGCCAGGCCCATGTCGCGAAACAGCTTCAGCGTGCCATGCCAGCTGTCGCGCCAGACCATGAAACAGAGCAGGAAGGCGGCGGCCCAGACCGAACGCCAGAACACCGCCGTCCAGCTGTCGGTGGCATCGATGAAACGGGCAATGGTGCCGCCGAGGCTCCACATCAGCGCCGACAGGAACACCAGCAGGAAACCGATACGCTCCTCATTTCGCGGAGGCGAAACGGCGATCTGCGGTGATGATATGTCGGTCATGATTAGGACTGTCGAACATTTCGGCGCCGCACGATGCGCAACGGACGACAAAGATGTGCCCCATTCGCGTAGTGCAAAGTCGGGGCCCGGGCGTGATCCACCAAAGGGCGGTGATTGTGGCAAGACGGCCAGGTTTCTTCGGCACCGTCACTGAAAATCGAACGCCGACAGTCCGGTCACCATTTCGTCGAGGCCGAGCGGACGTGTCACGGGTGGCTCGGCGCGGGCGAGGCAGCCGATGCGTTCGCACAGCCGGCAGGCAGGGCCTATCGGCGTCGCCAGCACAGCGGCGCTCTGTCCGGCCTTGCCGATGGCGGCCGGCCCCGGCAATGCCGCTCCATAGACGACCTCGTCGCGAAAGCCGATGTCGCAGCTGAGCAGCAGCGCCGTGCGCCGCGGTCGCTCGGCAAACGAGCCCTGCGGGCCTTCGAGCGTGCGGGCGATGCAAAGAAACGCCGCACCATCGGGCATTTCCACGGCCTCGACCAGGATCTGGCCGGGCTGGGCGAAGGCGGCGTGGACCGGCAGCTTCGGACAGCCGCCGCCGAAGCGGCTTTGCGGAAAGCCGTGGCTGCCCGCCTTGCGGAACCGATTGCCGGCACTGTCGACCTCGAGCATGAAGAACGGCACGCCCGACGCACCTGGCCGCTGCAGCGTGGTCAGCCGGTTCGCCGCCTGCTCGAAGGAGACGCCGAAGCGCGACCGCAACATGTCGATGTCATAGCGGGCACGGACCGCGGCGGCGTGAAAAGGCTGGTAGGGCATCATCAGAGCGTGCGCGGCATAGCGGCCGAGCTCGAAACGTGCCAGCCGGCGGGCTTCGTCCGTGGCCAGCTTCAGCGCCTGGATCTCGGCAGCGACAGCGACGCTCATGCGGATCAGGCAGGCCTCCATAGCCACCTCGCGCAGCTGATCGAATGGCGACAGGCGCTCGGACAGGAACAGGCGCTGCGAGTGACGGTCATAGCGACGGCGCCAGTTGGGCATGGTGGCGACCGGCAGTACCTTGACGACGATGCCGAATTCACGCCGCAGCCAGGCCTTCAACGCACTGAACAGATCGTCGCCGGGATCGAGCACCGACGTGAATGCCTCGGCTTCCTCTTCGAGCGCGGTAAAATGGTTCGGCCGGCGTTCGAAAATCTCATGCACTTGGTCGATCGGCAGCCGGGCGCCGGAGAGTGCGGTGGCTTTGCCCTCGCGCGCGAGCAGTTCGTTGAGATCCGATAATCGCTCGGCCTGCTCGCGATAGGCGCGAAACAGCTTTATGACAGCGGCGGAAGCGTTTGGCGCCGCCTCGGCAAGCTCGATGAGTTCCTGATCGCCCGGCAATTCGCCGGCCAGCAACGGATCTGAAAACACTTCCTTCAAATCGGCGACCGACCCCCTCGCCTCGCCCTGCAATTCGTGTGGGTCGACCTTGTAGACGGATGCCAGCCTCAAGATCAGTTGCACCGTCAGCGGCCGCTGGTTGCGCTCGATGAGATTGAGATAGGACGGCGAGATGCCGAGCCCTGCGGCCATCGCTGTCTGGGTCAGGCCCTTGGCGTTGCGGATGCGACGAATGCGCGGCCCGGCAAAGATTTTATGATCGGCCAATCGACTGTCCTTGACAAGAATTTACATTCGCTGATGGCATGGCTGGCGTTTACAATCATGACAAATTTACATCTCCCATCAGTCAAACACAACACAGGTTTTCTCTTATTTCATGAGCAATTTCGGAGTTTGTCTCGCTTGCCTAGGTGCCGACATGTAAATGATGTCACACATACGGCGCACATATTCCCCTGTACGGCGTTCCCGAAACCGGCATTAAAGCCAGCCTGGAGTGACCAATGACCGACTTTTACAATCTTGTCCCGTCGGCGCCGCAAGGTCGCTTTGATGGCATCGAACGGCCGTATTCGCCAGAGGACGTGAAACGGCTGCGCGGCTCGGTGCAGATTCGGCAGAGCCTCGCCGAAATGGGCGCGAACCGGCTGTGGCAGCTCATTCATGAAGAGGATTTCGTCAACGCGCTGGGTGCCATGTCGGGCAACCAGGCGATGCAGCAGGTGCGGGCCGGGCTGAAAGCGATCTATCTGTCGGGATGGCAGGTCGCCGCCGATGCCAATACCGCTTCCGCCATGTACCCGGACCAGTCGCTCTATCCCGCAAATGCCGCGCCCGAACTGGTCAAGCGCATAAACCGCACCTTACAGCGGGCCGACCAGATCGAAACTTCCGAAGGCAAGGGGCTGTCGGTCGACACCTGGTTCGCGCCGATCGTCGCCGATGCGGAAGCCGGCTTCGGCGGGCCGCTCAACGCTTTCGAGATCATGAAGGCGTTCATCGAGGCGGGTGCGGCCGGCGTACATTACGAGGACCAGCTGGCTTCGGAGAAGAAATGCGGCCATCTCGGCGGCAAGGTGCTGATCCCGACCGCCGCACACATCCGCAACCTCAACGCGGCGCGGCTTGCCGCCGACGTCATGGGCACGCCGACGCTGGTCGTGGCGCGCACCGACGCGGAGGCGGCAAAGCTCTTGACCTCCGACATCGACGAACGCGACCGGCCCTTCGTCGATTATGGCGCCGGCCGCACGGCGGAGGGCTTCTACCATGTCAGCAACGGCATCGAGCCCTGCATCGCCCGCGCCGTCGCCTATGCGCCCTATGCGGACCTGATCTGGTGCGAGACTTCCAAGCCCGATCTGGCGCAGGCCAGGACGTTTGCCGAGGGTGTGCGCAAGCACCATCCGGGCAAGCTGCTTGCCTATAATTGCTCGCCGTCTTTCAACTGGAAGAAGAATCTCGACGACGCGACGATTGCGAAGTTCCAGAAGGAACTCGGCGCCATGGGTTACAAGTTCCAGTTCATTACGCTGGCCGGTTTCCACCAGCTCAATTTCGGCATGTTCGAGCTCGCCCGCGGCTACAAGGAGCGGCAGATGGCAGCCTATTCGGAACTGCAGGAGGCGGAATTCGCCGCGGAAGCCAATGGCTACACCGCCACCAAGCACCAGCGCGAGGTCGGCACCGGCTATTTCGACGCCGTCTCGATGGCGATCACCGGTGGCCAATCTTCGACCACGGCCATGCATGGATCGACCGAGCACGCCCAGTTCAGGCCGGCGGCGGAATAGCAGACAAACAGAGGGAACGCCCAAACGGGCATGGCAACACAACAGACATGGCAACACAGGGAGAAGACCAATGGCATCGATAAGCCGCGTCAAGGAACGGGCCGAAGAGCAGGCCACCAGCATGAATGTCGACCAGCAGGCGACCATCCGCATGCTGGCGAACGACCTGCACAGGCTCAATCAGTCGGTGATGAAGGCGGTCGAGGCCGGCGTCTCGGTCGAACTGGTGCGCTCGGCACGGCACCATGGCGGCGACGGCAACTGGGGCGATCTGCTGATCCCGGTCATCGTCACGCAGCGGAGCCACGACTGATGAACTCGATAGCACCGCGCCGCTTTTGAACGCATGCTATCGCACCTCGCAGGCCGCGGCTCTGCCTAGTCCGGCAGAGCTGCTAGTGCAACGATTTCAATGACAAGATCAGGCTGCGCAAGTGCTGCAACCCCAATAACTTCCGAGGGCGGCGGGTTGTTGTAGCTGCAGTGCTTCGGGCAGTGCACGGCAAAGAAGTCGTCCAAGACGTCCAGGCGAAAATTGGGCGAGCTCAGCACCCCGCCATCGGGAAATGGCCCCTTAACGAAGAAGGTCAGCCTGATGAGATGCTCGAGCGCACTGCCAAGCTCCTCCAGATCTGATTTGATGTTGGTGAGAATTGCGCGCCACTGCGCGGCCGCATCACCGACGGCGCCGCCGCCGCTTTTGCCGATCGGATCGTAGTCCTCGGCCGTCGCGGTGTTTCCGGAAAGGTAGACAAACCCCTTTGCGCCGCTAACGACCGTACCCTTTCCCCATGGCATCAACCGGCCGTTTTTGAATTTCTTGTGAGTCACGAGTTCCATTATCATCTCCCGTCGCTCAAAGAGACGTGCTCAGCCAACGAGGAAGGATAGTCGGGCGAGGCGATACGACAAGCTCGCGACAGACTAGTCGCGCCTTCATCCAACCTTACGTCAATCCGGCTATGGCGGCGAGTTGATGCGTTCGCGCTGCAAAGGCAAATTTTCGCTGAAGCCTGCCCGGTTGTGGTGGCGACTTCTCCCTCGAGAGGCGGCAAAGAAAAGCACTTAATTTTAATTTTAATGTTTCTTGCGATATTCTCCTGATATGCCATTTGAGCTTGACATGAGCAGTGATCTCACGCCAATTACCTCTCGAGTTTCAACCCTGCATTGAAACAATGAACAACGGCCTACCCCGCCATGTGCCCAGCGAATCGCGATATCGAGACTGCAAAACAGCTGGCTTTCGTTAGCCGGCACGTGGAGACGCGGATGCTCCCGGATTTCTCGCGGGTGCTGGTGGTCGGAAAATCACCGATCAACCGCGTCGTGGTTTCAAAGATCGTGGAGCGGTCCGGCCTCAAACCGATCTCGGAAACTCCCGAAACCGCGGCAAAAGCCTTGCACGCGCTGATTCCCGGGACTGTCGTTCTCGATGGCGGAGCGGAGAACGGGGACTGCGACGCCTTGCTGTCGGGTATCGATGCACTGCGAAGAGCGTCAGGCAGATCGCTTCCGTCGGTGATCCTGCTTTCAGTCAAGACCGGCACTCCGGAGAGTCTTGGCCTGTCCAGCGTCATCGATGCAGTGGTTGTCAAGCCGATCACCACCGAAAGGCTGCAGCCGGTGATCGATCGGCTGATCGGAATTGGCCGCGATTGACGCCTACCGCGATGCCTCGGCTGCAGACCTGATCAATCAATCTCGCCGACACGATCGATCAAGCCCGGCAGTTCACCGAGATTGGCTATCTGGCGAAAGCGTGGTGCCGAGACCGGCGGCTCGACATGTTCCAGCACCCAGGTCAGCTCATGCGGAACGTGGACGCCCCAACTGCCGGCTTCGATGGCCGGCACGACGTCCGATTTGAGCGAGTTGCCGACCATCATGCCCATTTCCGGGCCGTCGCCGTGGCGGCTGAAGATGCGCCTATAGGTGGCCGCGCTCTTGTCGCTGACGATCTCGACGGCATCAAACAGCTCGCCCAGGCCGGATTGCGCCAGCTTGCGTTCCTGGTCGAACAGGTCGCCCTTGGTGATCAGCACCAGGCGGTAGGCGCCGGCCAGCTTTTCCACGGTTTCGCGCGCATGCGGAAGCGGCTCGATCGGATGGCTGAGCATCTCGCGGCCCGCGGCGAGAATTTCGGCGATAGTCGGGGCCAGCACCTGGCCGTTGGTGACCTCGATCGCCGTCTCGATCATCGACAGCGTGAACCCCTTGATGCCGAAGCCGTAGACCGCGAGGTTGCGCTTCTCGGCCTCCAGCAATCTTGCTGAAATCCGGTCCTCCTCGGCGTGATCGGCGAGCAGTGCGGCAAAGCGCTTCTCTGTCATGCGGAAGAACTGTTCGTTCTGCCACAGCGTGTCATCGGCGTCGAAGCCGATCGTCGTCAGTTTGCGGCTGCGTTGCATGCGGCCCATTAATTGCAGCGTTGCGGGAGGCCGACCCTAGACCAGAAGGCTTTTATCCGGAAGTCGTTGTGTTCCCCCGGTTATCGAGGCGCACGCCAACCGGCTCCCCTTCCCTTTCGTCGTCGGCAACGGCTATACTCCACAATCTGCAACAAATCTGGTGATTGATGCCGCCTGCAAAAAAGGAAGTCCGTCCGTCGAGCCGCGGAGGACGCGCCCGCACGCCTGCCTTCGTGAAAAACCAACGTGGCGTCAAGAACTGGAAGGAAGTCAGCGCCTGGCTGGAATGGCGCGGCATCGAAGATATCGAATGCATCACACCCGACCAGGCCGGGGTTGCGCGCGGCAAGATGATGCCATCGAAGAAGTTCACCTCCAACACCTCGCTAGCGCTGCCTTCGGCGGTGTTCATGACAACGATTTCCGGCGGCTATCCGGAGGACGGCAACGGCTTCCACTATCCGGAGGACGACGGCGACCTCAAGCTGATGCCTGACCTCTCGACGCTGACGGTGGTGCCGTGGGAGGAGGACCCTACCGCGGCGGTTATCTGCGACCTCGTCCACCAGGACGGCCGCTCGGTCGAGTTCACGCCGCGCAACGTGCTGAAGCGCGTGCTTGCCGCCTATGACAAGCGTGGGCTGAGACCGGTCGTGGCGCCCGAGATCGAGTTCTATCTGGTGCGCAAGAACCCCGATCCGGACTACCCGCTCACCCCGCCTGTCGGGCGCTCCGGGCGGCCGATCGGCGGCGGTGCCGGCTATTCGATCGCCGGGGTCAACGAATTCGACGAACTGATCGACGACATCTACCATTTCTCCGAAAGCCAGGGCCTGGAGATCGACACGCTGATCCACGAGGAGGGCGCCGGCCAGCTCGAAATCAATCTGCGTCACGGCGATCCGATCGAGCTCGCCGACCAGGTGTTCATGTTCAAGCGCACCATCCGCGAAGCGGCGCTCAAGCACGAAATCTACGCCACGTTCATGGCCAAGCCGATCCAGGGGCAGCCCGGTTCGGCCATGCATATTCATCAGTCGATCATCGACAAGAAGACCGGCAAGAACGTCTTTTCGGCGGAGGACGGCTCGGAGACCGACGCCTTCTTCCACTTCATCGGCGGCATGCAGAAACATGTGCCGAACGCGCTGGTGATGTTTGCGCCGTATGTCAATTCCTACCGGCGGCTTACGCAGTCGGCCTCGGCGCCGGTCAATAACAAATGGGGCTACGACAACCGCACCACGGCCTTCCGCGTGCCCCGCTCCGACCCGGCGGCGCGGCGCGTCGAAAACCGCATCCCGTCCTCTGACGCCAATCCCTATCTGGCGATGGCGGCATCGCTCGCCTGCGGGCTGATCGGCATGACCAACAAGATCCAGGCCGAGCCGCCGGTTCTGACGACCGCCAACGAGGACCAGATCGACCTGCCGCGCAGCCTGCTCGAAGCCGTCGACCTGTTCGAGGCAGACGAGGAACTCTGCGCGCTGCTCGGCAAGTCATTTGCCGCCACCTATGCGGCGATCAAGCGAGCGGAATTCGAAACCTTCATGGAAGTGATCAGCCCGTGGGAGAGGGAGTATTTGCTGCTGAATGTCTAGTAGGGGAGTAGGGGAGTAGGGGAGTAGGGGAGTAGGGGAGTAGGGACGAATGGCTGAGAAAACAGGTTCCTACAAGGATTTGATAGTCTGGCAGCAGGCAATGGACCTTGCTGTGGCCGTTTACGGCGCGATGAAATCATGGCCCAAGGAAGAACTTTATAGACTGACCAGCCAAGTGCGGCGCGCTGCAAGCTCGGTGCCGTCGAACATTGCGGAGGGATATGGCAGAGAGATCCGAGGTTTCTATCAACAATTTCTGCGTATCGCTCAAGGATCATTGAAGGAATTGGAAACTCAGCTTCTGATCGCCGAGCGTACCGGCATCGCGCCGAAGGCGACCGCGGCTTCATTGTTGGCGAGTACCGAAAGCGTTGGGAAGCTTCTTCGCCTTCTAATCCGCAAACTGTCACCCGACTAGCTCCCCTACTCCCCTACTCCCCTACTCCCCTACTCCCCTACTCCCCTACTCCCCTACTCCCCTACTC